>CAZVZH010000048.1:0-24924 GCA_964630705.1 uncultured Saprospiraceae bacterium
CTTCGTCAAGGAGATCGTCAACGAGTGTTGGCGGGTCCCCGGCGTAGGCGGCGACCACTTCGATCGCTCCGACGAGATGGGCGTTGAACGAAGCCAGGTCTTCGGCTGGGATCCAGTATTCGATGTGGACCTTTCCGCCGACCTGGTGTACGGCGATCCACAACAACCACTTTTTTGCCTTTACCGCCGATGCCTCCACCGCTACCTTTGAACTTGCCTGTTATGGCTGTGCTGTAGGGAACGGTATCCAGGCCGCAGTTTTAGCGACCACCGACTGCATCACGTTTACCTTTGTGTCGCCTTGCATCATGAACATTCCTTCGGGTTCTTCGGCGACGCTGGTTGCCACTGGATTGACCCCCGGGGTGAATTATTATCTCTGTATCGATGGTAGTAGCGGCGCTCAATGTGAATATTCGATCAACGGCACCCAGCCTACCATCAATGTGGTTGGTCCGCCGGATGTCTGTATTCCATCCGACCCCAATTCCCAGTATTCCACCACCAGCGAATCCGTATGGTCGATTAGCCCGCCAGGCGCAGGTACGATTTTAGGAAATACCATCGGGACGTCCATCACCGTAAACTGGACCCAACCCGGCCCCGCACAAGTCTGTGCCCAAGGCACCGCCTGCCCGAATGCGCCTTTGGAGTGCCTGGATGTTTTTATCGGAGAAGACACGTACAACACCGAAATGGTGGATTTGTGCCAGGGAAAAACGGTCATGTGTGCCGGGCGGACGTTTTCTGCGCCGGGTACTTTCCCGGTGGTGCTGAGTTCTTTTTCCGGTTGTGATAGTGTGGTTACCTGCGTTGTCAACCTGATTCCAACAGTGTACACGACCGAAAATGTGATCTTGTGCCAGGGCCAATCGGCCACTTGCGCCGGCAACGAATACTATGCGCCTGGCACCTACCCGGTAAAACTGACTGCCGAGAGCGGTTGCGATAGTATTGTAAACTGCAAGGTCAACCTGGTGCTCACGTACAATTCTCCGGTAAAGTTCGTCAACCTTTGCGGCCCGGCGCAGTACCAGGTGTGTACCAATACCTTCAACGCAACGGGTATTTATCAGGAAATTTGCACCGGCTACCAGGGCTGCGACTCGATCATCAACCTCGACCTGGCCATCCTCGAGCCGGAAGCCATCATCGCCCCGCCCAAAGTAATCGACTGCGACTCCAATGCGGTGATCACCCTGAACGGAAGCGCCTCGCCGGTTAATCCGGCCACCGGCGGCATTACCCTTTACGCCTGGACGGGCCCCGGAATCATCGGACCCAACAATCAGCCGACGGTGCAAGTCAACCAACCCGGCCAATACTGCCTGGTGGTCTCGCACGGGCGCGGCGGCTTGTATTGTCGCGACACGGCCTGTGTCACCGTCACGGCCAACAGCGCGTTGCCGCAGATGCCTCAGGTGACCGGCAACACCAACCCTTGCAGCGACTCTACCATCCTGTATACGGCGACAGCCGTCGGCACACCGCCGCCCAGCACTTTTGTTTGGACGACGCCGAACAACTATCCGTTCACGACCCCCTCGTTCAATTCCATCCAGATTTTCTGGGATACGGTATTTACCGGCGGCCAACTGTGCGTGACGGCGCAAAACTCCTGCGGATCGTCGCCACCGGCTTGTTTGCCGATCAATGTGCTCGACGCGCTGATCCCGCCGGCGTTCAAAGGGCCGGATACGGTTTGCGCCGGCGCCGGTAATTATTTGTTCACCCTCGATACCTTGCAAGCGGGCACGAACTATACCTGGACAGCGCCGCCGGGCGCTACGGTGTCGGGCACGCCGGATTCCGTGCAGATCAATTTTGTCAATGCCGCCTCCGGTAAAGTTTGCGTGACGGCCCAAAATGCCTGCGGGTCGGGCGCGCCGATTTGTATGGATGTCGCGGTATCGCCGGTTCCGACCGCGAATTTGGCCGGAACGGGCGAGATATGCTCCGGCGATTCGCTCAACCTGACGTTCACCCTCAGCGGGCAAGGCCCATTCGACGTCACCTGGACGGATGGCAACCAAAACACGACCCTGACCAATATCCAAAACGGGCATACCGTGGCGGTCAGTCCGGGACAAACCACCAACTACAAACTCTTGTCGGTCAGCGACAACACCACGCCCGATGCCTGCGCCGCTCCGGCCACCGACAGTGTGACGGTCACCGTGTGGATGCCGGAAAGCACCAGCGTTACGGCTGAAATTTGCGAAGGGCAGTCTATTCTGCTGGGAGGCTCCCAACAAACCACTTCGGGGGTTTACATGGATACTTTACAAACCTTTCACGGTTGCGACAGTGTGATCACCACTACCCTGACGGTTTGGGAAATCGATACCCTGGTGCTTAATTTAACCACTTGTGATCCCAGTCTGGCCGGCAGCACGACACAAGTATTCAACCAGCTGAACGGTTGCGACAGTGTGGTGATCACCAATGTGGCTTTGTTGCCCAGCGACACGACGACCTTGTTTGACAACAGCTGCAACCCGGCCAACGTCGGCACTTTTATCCAAAACCTGAGCAATGTGTACGGTTGCGACAGCACCGTCATCACCACCATTGTCTTCGCACAATCCGACACCACCAACCTGACCGGCACCACCTGTGACCCGAATGCTGCGGGTGTGTTTACCCAATTGCTGACCAACAGTGAAAATTGCGACAGCCTGGTCATTACCACCGTCAGTTTCCTGGCCAGCGATACCACCCTGCTGTTTGGGATGAGTTGCAATACTTCCGAAGTGGGCGTTTTTGAAACAGTTTTGACCAACCTGAACGGCTGCGACAGTACCATCATTACCACGATTACCTTTTCCGGTATTCCCCCGACAAACCTGAGCGGCAGCTCGTGTAATCCGAACGAGGTCGGGGTGTTCAGCCAAACGCTGGTAACCGCCGACGGCTGCGACAGCACCATTATTACCACCGTTACCTTTTCGGGAATTCCGGTGACCAACCTGACAGCGACCACCTGCGACCCGAGCGCCGCCGGGGTGTTCAGCCAAACCATTGTCACCGCCGGCGGCTGCGATAGTACCATTGTCACTGCCGTGACCCTGCTGCCCAGCGACACCGTACAATTGACCGGAAAAAGTTGCAATCCGGCAAACGTGGGTACCTTCCAACAGGATTTTACCAACCAGTTCGGCTGCGACAGTATCGTGTATACCACCGTCACCTTTGATCCCATTCCGGTGACCAACCTGACAGCGACCACCTGCGACCCGAGCGCAGCCGGGATATTCAGCCAAACCATTGTCACCGCCGGCGGCTGCGACAGTACTATTGTTACCGCCGTGACCTTGCTGCCCAGCGATACCACCCAATTGACGGGCCAGAGTTGCAACCCGGCCAATGTGGGGACCTTCCAGCAAGATTTTACCAACCAGTTCGGCTGTGACAGTATCGTGTACACTACCGTCTCGTTCAATCCCATCCCGGTGACCAACCTGACGGCCACCACCTGCGATCCGAGCGCAGCCGGGGTATTCAGCCAAACGATTGTCACCAGCGGCGGTTGCGACAGCACCGTCGTCACGACGGTTTCTTTGTTGCCGAGCAGTGCAACGGCGCTGCAATCCACCACTTGCGACCCCAGCGCGGCCGGTGTTTTTGTCGATACCTTGACCAACCAGTTCGGCTGCGACAGTGTGGTGACCGAAACCGTCAGCCTGTTGCCCAGCGACACCACTTTCCTGACCGCCACAACTTGCGACCAAAGTCAGGTGGGCACCACCTTCAGTATTGTTCCGAACCAGTACGGTTGCGACAGCACGATTTTCCTGACCACCAGTTTGTTGCCTCCGGCCAACTGCGGCGCTACCGCCACGGCCAGCGGCTCGTCGATTCCCTGCGGCGCCACTACCGGCGCTATTACCCTCACGGCTACGCTGGGTATTCCACCCTTCAATTACAGTGTATTGCAAGGCGGCATTCCGGTGGCCTCGGGTGTGTTGAATGCGATAGGGACGCCTCAACCGGTAAGCGGTCTGGCTGCCGGAAACTACACCGTGGTGTTCACGGCCGCTACGGGGTTTACGGCTACTGCTCAGGCTACAGTGGTTCAACTGACGCCGCCTGTACTTACGGTTCAAATCAGCTCCGACTTTAACGGATCGCCGATCAGCTGTGCCGGCGCCGCCGACGGCAGCGCCCAGGCAGGCGCAACGGGCGGTTTGCCGCCGTACAATTATGCCTGGTCGACGGGCAGCCTGGGGCCGCAAATCAGCAACCTGGAGCCGGGTACGTATTCCGTAACCGTCACCGATGCGAATGCCTGCACGGCCAGCGGCGCTGTTGCGCTCACGGAGCCGGCCTTGTTGCAAGCGCAAACCGCAAAACGCGACCTGGATTGTTCCGGCAAAAACAACGGCTCCATCAGCGTGCAGCCCTCAGGCGGTATTCCGCCTTACCGGTATGCCCTGAACGGCGGCGCCTCTCAGGCCTCCAACCAGTTCAACAACCTGGCGGCCAACAACTACACGATTACAATTTCAGATGCGAACGACTGCCAAACCACGGAAACCGTGTTGCTAGAAGCGCCGCCGCCTTTGGATGTCAATTTGGGTGGAAACCAGACGATTGCACAAGGGGAAAGCGCCACCTTGCTGGCGCAAATCAACATCCCGATCGACAGTGTTTTTTCCGTTGTTTGGACGCCGGCCTTCGACTCCTCTGCCTGCCCGAGCTGCCTGACACAAACCGTCATGCCGCTGATTACCACCGCCTACTCGATTCAGGTGGTGGCGAACAACGGCTGTAAGGACGACGACCGGGTATTGGTGATCGTCGACCGGCGCCGGCATGTCTATGTGCCGAACGTGTTTTCGCCCGACGGCGATGGCCTCAACGATTTGCTGAATATTTTTGCCAAACCCGGTACGGTGAAGAACATCAAAACTTTCCAGGTGTATGGCCGCTGGGGCGAATCGTTGTATACCTTGGATAATTTCCTGCCGAACGATGTGACCATTGGCTGGGACGGGAAATTCCGGGGCGAAAACATGAACCCCGGCGTTTACGTCTGGCTGATGGAAGTAGAATTTATCGACGGCGTCACAGAGTTGTACAAAGGCGATGTGACGATTCTGCGGTAGCGGAAAAATTTGTACCGCGGAAATAGAAAATATCCCGAATTTGGTGTTCGAATTGCTCTTTTTTCACCGAATTCGGGATATTTTTTTGCATACTCCTGCAAAAAACAGCCCGCCAAAATCCAGATATGACCAGTTATATTTTACTGGGCCTTGCAGCCCTTGCGGCGTTTTTCATAGCCAGCCTGTACAACCGCCTGGTGCGCCTGCGCAATGAAGCGGAAGAATCCTTCAAAACCATCGACGTGTACCTCAAACAACGGTACGACCTGATTCCCAACCTGATCAACACGATCAAGGGTTACACGGCCTACGAAAGCAGCACGCTGGAAAAGATCGTGAACCTGCGCAGCCAGGCTATGGCTGCACCGGCAGCGGAAAAGGGCGCCAGCGAGGCGGCATTGGCCGGCGCCTTGAAATCTGTTTTCGCGCTGGCAGAAAACTACCCGGATTTGAAAGCCAACCAGGAGTTTCTCCATTTGCAGGAAACGCTCGCCAATCTGGAGGAAAATATCCAACGCGCCCGGCGGTACTACAACGCAACCGTCCGCGACCTGAACACTTCAGTGGAATCCTTCCCGACCAACCTGTTGGCTGGCGCCTTCGGTTTTTATAAAATGGAATACTTTGACGTGCCGCAAAATGAAACCCAAAATGTCGACGTCCGCTTTTAAGGCTTTTTGTCTTTCGCTCGTCTGCTGCCTGGGTTTCGCCTTCCCGCTCCGGGCAGAGTATTTTGTCATCCGCGACTACCTGGTCCATGTCGAGTTTTTACCCGACGGCGCTTTGCAATTCGACGAAACCATCGAGGTGGAATTCCTGTCCGAACGGCACGGAATTTTTCGAAATATCCCGTTGGTAAATATCGTGCAGGGCAGGCGCCAGGAATTGATTATCAAAGACGTACAGGTAGACGAATGGCCCGTCTCGAAAGAATACCAAGGCAATGACCTGGTTTTAAAAATCGGCGACCCCGACCGCTACGTGAACGGGCGGCAAACCTACCGGATCCGGTACCGGGTGGAAAACGGTTTGAATTTTTTCGAAGATCACGCCGAGTTTTACTGGGACCTGCTGGGTGTTTCCTGGACCGTTGTGATCGATTCGTTTCGATTCCAACTGGATTTTCCGTGTCACCTTCAGCTCGCCGACCAGGATGTAAAAGCCTTTTCCGGAGCCGCCGGCAGCACCGGCAATGAACTGAGTTTCCAGCTGATCGAAGGCCCGAAATGCCAACGCCTGCACGGGGCCACCATCCGGCCTTTTGCGCCTGGGGAAGCGGTCACTGTTGCGGTGCGCCTGCCCAAAGACGCCTTTCCGCAGCCCTCCTCCTGGGATGTATGGCGCCAGCTGCACGGCGTGTTGTTGTGGCCTGCCGGTTTGTTGAGCGCCATGTTAGGCCTGCTGTTTTATTCGCGCAACCGGCGGCAAGCAATTGCAACCGAGTACCAGCCGCCGCTCGATATTTCACCGGTTATTGCCGGCGGCTTTATCGACCATGCTGTCGACGACAACGATGTGCTGTCGCTGATTCCCTTACTGGCCAGCAAAGGCTATTTGCAAATGTTCGTGGAAGAAAAGGAGCAACTCTGGGTGTTCAAATCCAAAGAGGTCCGTTTCGTAGAACTAAAACCGGTAGATGAGCACCTGAACGCGTTTGAGCGGAAGTTTATGAATGCGCTGTTTCAAACAGGGCAAACTGTCTATCTCAGTTCGTTGCGGAATAGTTTTTACAAACATTTGGCGGATATCCGGTCGGAAGTGCAAGCCTGGATCAAAGCACAACAATGGTACGAGCCCGACCAGCGCATCAACCGGTTTATCGCTTATGGCGCGGGAGCGGTTTGTCTTTTTTTTGGCATCGGAACTTTTGGCCGGGACATTGTGGACGGGCTGATTTGTTTAGGCGCCGGTCTCTCGATTTTTATTTTGTCCCGGTTTTTCAATCAACGCAACGTAGCCGGCAATAAAATTTACCAGCGCCTGGAGGGCTTCCGGCGCTTTGTCGTAAAGGCTGAAAAACCCATGCTGGAGCGTTTGTTGCAAGAAGATCCTACGTATTTTGACAAAACCTTGCCCTACGCGGTGGCTTTCGGCGAGGTGCAGCGCTGGACGCGGCAATTCGACGGCCTGATGAGTCAGCCGCCACACTGGTACCACACGTCTTCCTTCCACGCCGGCAGCCCGCAACGGTTTAACATGGACAGTTTCGGCAGCCAGTTTTCTTCCGAAATGAACACCATCGGTTCGGTGTTCAGCAGCTCGCCTTCGTCCAGCAGCAGTGGTGGCGGCAGTTCGGGCGGCGGGAGCGGCGGCGGTGGCGGCGGAAGCTGGTGACGAACGCAGTTATTCGCGGCGGACATTTTGTTTTAAAAAAGCCGCTTTTTAAAAACAATCTGTCTGAACAAAAGGATACCTTTGTTTTCCATGTAAGCAAATTTTCTTGCGCATGGATACTACGCTACTGATTTTACTCGCCGCTATTGCTTTGGTTGCTGTGGTGATCGCTTTTTTGCGGCGCCCGGCACAAATGCCGGTCGGCCCGGTTGTTTCCAAGGATTTGTATCAAACCATTATTGCGCAAAACGAAACGCTCCGCGCCGAACTGGCGACGCGCGAACAGGAATTGCGCGACTGCCATGCCCAAATTGCCGCCCGCGACCAAGCCTTGCAACATTTGCAAGAGCGGCTGCAAGCGCAAAAAAATGAGGCCGAGCAATTTGGCGAACGGTTCAAAAATGAATTTGAAAACCTGGCCACCAGGCTGTTGGAGGAAAAATCGCAGCGGTTTACCGACCAAAATGCGCAAAATCTAAGCCGCACGCTCGCACCGCTGCGGGAAAAAATCCAAGAGTTCGAGCAAAGCATCGAGCGGAAATTTCTGGAGGAAACCCGGGAAAAATCCAGCCTGAAAAAAGAAATCGAGCAGCTGCGCGAACTCAACCAGCAACTCAGCCGCGATGCCCACAACCTGAGCGCCGCCCTGAAAGGCCAAAGCAAGGTGCAGGGCGATTGGGGCGAGATGCAACTGGAAGTGTTGCTGGAAAATGCCGGCTTGCAAAAGGGCGCGCATTTTCAAACGCAAACTACTTTCCGCGACGACTCCGGCGCCGCCAAACGCCCCGATTTTATCATCCAGTTGCCCGATAACAAACACCTGGTTATCGACGCCAAAGTATCGCTGACTGCCTTCGAACGCTATTTTAACGAAGATGATCCCGCCCGCCAGGAGCAGCACCTGAAAGCGCACCTGCAAAGTATCCGCAACCACGTGCAGGAACTGAGCGCTAAAAACTATCAGTTACTATACCAAATCAATACCCCCGACTATCTCATGTTGTTTATTCCTTTGGAAAGCGCCTTGACGGTAGCCGCCCAGGCCGACCCCAAACTTTTCACCGACGCCCTCGAGCGCAACATTGTACTCGTCACCACCAGCAGCCTGCTGGCCACCATGCGCACAGTAGCCCACCTTTGGAAACAGGAAAAACAAAGCCGCTCGGTGCTGGAGATTGCCCGGCAGAGCGGCTTGTTGTATGATAAGTTCGTGAATTTCGTCGAGGACCTGCGCAACATCGGCGCCCGGCTCGACAGCGCCCGGTCGGCCTACGACGAAGCCATGCTCAAACTGGTGAACGGCGCCCGCCCGGGCGATACGCTGGTGGGCCGGGCCGAAAAAATCCGGGAGTTGGGCGCCAAAGCCAGCAAACGCCTGCCCTTGGAACTGGTGGAAGAAGCCGGGGAAGACGTCGATGAATCCGGAGCGTAACAATTTCCCCTCCGGAATTACTGGAATTAACCTTTTACCAATTGCCGGATCATCTGCCGGGTTCCGATCTTCAACCGGACCGTGTACGTCCCGTCGGGCAAGCCTGCCAAATCGAGGGTCAACTGCGACTGGCCAGCGGCGACATCCCGGTTGATGACCACATCGGTATCCGGCGATAGCACTTGTACGTTTACCGCCGATTTCAAACCTGAGCCGAAGCGAAGGGTCGCCCGGTCTTCAGTCGTATATGCCGGAACGGCTACGGCGGATTCCGTTTTAGACCAATCCGCTCCGGAAGCAAACTCGAACGGAGGCACCCCGGCAGCGGAAGCTATTTCAAATTGCGCCTGAGTCGTAGTGCACAGGCAAAAAAGGGCAAACAAAGGAAGCAGGATCGTTTTCATAGCGCATAAATTTTTTCAGTATGTGTTGCCCAATAGGAAACGGCTTTGAAAAAAAGGTTGCGCCAAGGCGAGGGCCTTAACGGGGCTTTCCCGACGAAGAGCGGGTATTTGCTGTCGAACAGTTCATTGGGGCTATAAATAATCAGACTTGTTGTTGGAGGAAGGCAAGCAAATCCCGGCTGCTGTGCCATGGTCCGGAAGGCCAGCCCAGCCAGCGCGCGACTTGTTGAAAAATGGCTTGCGGGCCCTCCTGACGTTCGCGCCAATGCACCAGGGCTTCCGCGCCGGCTGACTTGGAAAGCTTTTGTCCGCGATCATCTTCGATCAGCGGATGATGCAAAAATTTGATCCGGGAGAATTCAGCCGCACCCAATACTTCCGCCAAAAACAGTTGGGCGGCCGTGGAGCCGGCGAGGTCCTCCCCGCGAATAATGTGCGTTATGTCGAAATGCAAATCATCGGACAGGCTGGCGACCTGGTAGGCCGGAATGCCATCGCGGCGGCGGACTACGAAATCGCGGTCAAAAGACCAGCCCGGCGGCGTTTTGATGCGCCAGGCTACGTCCGGCTCGTCCAGCCCCAGGTTTTGGTGGCGGAATGTTTCCGGATAACTCTCCGGGTAGGCGGCCAGTTCGCGCCGCGATTTTCGGCAGGCGAACAATTGTTCGCTTTGCCGGAGCTCGCCCAGGCGGGCATGGTACAAATCAAGTCGATGGCGCTGGGTCCAGTTTTTTTCAAAATCGTCGGGGTCGGCCGGCCCTTCGTCCCAGTCGAGTTCCAGCCAGCGGAGGGTTTCAAAAACATCCGCAACGTACTCCGGGCGTTTGCGATCGGCATCCAGGTCGTCGATGCGCAGGAGCAGCCGGGCGCCGGGCTGCGCGCGGGCGGCCAGCCAGTTGAGGATAAAATTGCAGGCGTTGCCCACGTGCAAATAGCCGGACGGCGTGGGGGCCAGACGCAGTTTGCTGCGGGCGCTTACGCTGGCGGCAAAGGTTTGAAACTGTTGGCCGAATGCTGTCGGGGTAGACAAAACGGTTACTGTTCTTGTTGGTTTTGTTGGAATTGCTTGATCAACTCTTCTGGTGGAATGCCCAGGAATTTCAAGGCATTTTCGGCATCGTCGGCATAATCCGGATCGTTCGGATACTTCTCCAAAAACCGCTCGTAGGTTGCCTTCGCCTGGTTCATATCTTTTAAATCAGTTTCATAGATAAAAGCCATCATAAACAAAGCAGTAGGCGCTTTGGCGTGGTTCGGCAGTTTTTCAGCGACGCTGTAATAGAGGCGTAAAGCTTTGTTGGGGTCGCCGGCTGATTTAGCCAGGCCGGCTGCGCGCATGAGCAGATCGACGTGTTTATTTGGGTCGGACTGTTCCACCAAACTGGCGTATGCTTCCGAAATTTGAGTAAACTCGGCGGCTTTCTCTTTCATGTTCGAGCCCGGAGCCTCTGTCATCTGGCGGTCTAATTGCACCAAAGCCGAATCAATCCAGCGCAGGTTAGCCAGCAAATCGGCTTTGGCCTGGTCGATATCATCCGGTTCACGGGACAGGCCCGGGGTGGATTTGTACAGGTAGGCACACCAAATCCGGGCAAGCAAGCCGGCCGGTTCGGTCAAGGCATTGTTCGCTCCGTGGTTTTCCAGGGCCTGGTGTATGTATCGGACCGCTTTGACGGGGTCTTGTTTCCGGTCGAAGGCCAGGCCGGCTGCGCGGCTGAGGTATTTCAGGTTTTCAGTGTGTTTGTCCGGGTGCGCTTTGATGGCTGCTTCGTAGGCTTGCAGGAGCGAGTCGAGTCCGGTTTCCGAATAGTTTGCTGCCAGGGATTGTTCGAGCGCCTGAATTTTTTTGGACGGGTCGGACTGGCAGGCAACAACCAACAGGCAAGCCAGGGTGCAAAGCAAAATTGACTTGGGATATCTCATATCTGTTCAAATGTGTTTTTTTTCAAAATCAGGCGTACTCAAACGTGCCCTGCGGGCTTTTCACGGTTACCGCCGGGGCGGAGGCCGCCTCTACCCTACCGATTATTTGGGCGGCAATGCCGAACGTTTCAGCGATTTGGATAATGGACTCGGCCACAGTTTCCGGCACATAAAATTCCATCCGGTGGCCCATATTGAACACCTGGTACATTTCGCGCCAGTCGGTCTGGCTGGTTTCCTGGATCAGTTGAAACAACGGCGGTATTTCGAACAGCTTGTCTTTTACCACCCGGGCTTGTTCGATAAATTTAAGCACCTTGGTTTGCCCGCCTCCCGTGCAATGAATAATCCCGTGCACACTGGCGCGGTGCATTTCCAAAACTTTTTTAATTACGGGAAGGTAGGTACGGGTGGGCGACAGGATCAGTTTGCCCACCGGAATTTGTTGGCCACCCGCCTGCACCAGATCGGTCAACCGCCTGGTTCCGGTGTACACCAGTTCGGGGGGGATTTCCGGGCTGTAACTTTCCGGATATTTTTCGGCGTACTCCCGGGCCAGCACATCGTGCCGGGCGGCGGTGAGGCCGTTGCTGCCCATGCCGCCGTTGTACCCGGTTTCGTAGCTGGCCTGCCCAAAGGAGGCCAAACCGACGACCACATCGCCGGGCTGAATTCGGGGGGTGACGACGGCCTGCCGGGGCATGCGGGCAAATGCCGTGAACCCCACGTCGATGGTGCGAACGATATCGCCGACATCGGCTGTTTCGCCGCCGGCCAGGTGCAGTTCGATGCCTTGGGATCGCATATTTTCCACAAAATCAGAACTGCCGCGGATCACGGCGGCGATTACTTCGCCTGGAATACGGCTTTTGTTGCGGCCGATGGTGCTGGAGAGCAAAATCTGATCGGTGCAGCCCACGCAAGCCATGTCGTCGAGGTTCATCACGATGGCGTCTTGCGCCACACCAGCCCAAACCGACAGGTCGCCCGTTTCTTTCCAGTACAAATAGGCCAGGCTGGTTTTGGTGCCGGCGGTGTCGGCGTGCAGTAGGTTGCAGTATTCCGGGTCGCCAGCGGCAACGTCCGGCAATATTTTACAAAAAGCATTGGGAAACAAACCTTTATCCAAATGCTGGATAGCCGCATGCACCTCGTCTTTTGAAGCCGAGACGCCGCGCTGATCGTATTTTAAATTTGTGTTTGCCAAGGGTAAAAAATTGGAATGACAGGATTCATTTTTCCCAAGAGCGGAACTTGGCGGTTTGATCGTAAATGTGGTAGAGGATGGCTTTGTCCAAGTCGGAAAACTCGAGATTTCGGCGCTCCATGACCAGCCTGGCCGTTTCGCAAGCTTCAGAGAAACGATAGCTCCGGTAGCCGGCTTCGGCGCCGCCCCAGGCAAAGTCGGGGATAAAATTACGCGGGTAACCTGCGCCATAAACATTGGCGAACACGCCGACGACCGTGCCGGTATTAAACATGGTATTGATGCCGCATTTGGCATGGTCGCCCATCACCAGGCCGCAAAACTGAAGTCCGGTTTTGACAAAGCGCTCTTCGGGATAATCCCAGAGTTTGACCTCGCTGTAGTTATTTTTCAGGTTGGAATTGTTCGAATCGGCGCCGAGGTTGCACCATTCGCCGATGACTGCGTCGCCCAGGTAGCCATCGTGCGCTTTGTTGGAGTTGGCCAGCATGTTGATTCGGGAAATTTCGCCCCCTACTTTGCAACCCGGGCCAATGGACGTCGGGCCATAAATCCGGGCGCCCATTTTCACCACTGCCCCGGCGCCGATGGCGAGCGGGCCGCGCAGCAGGCAGCCTTCCATTACCAGGGCATCGGCGCCGAGGTAAACCGGGCCGTTTTCGGTATTGATCGTGCAGCACTCCATTTTGGCGCCGGCTTCCAGAAAAACCTGGTGGGCGCCGAGCAGGCGGTTGGAGGCCGACAAAGGTTGCGAGGTTCGGCCCTGGGTCAACAATTCGAAATCTTCCCGAATGGCGCTGTCGTTTTGCATAAACAAATCCCAAAGCCGGCTTATGGTTTGAAGCGGGATCGAGGATTCGAGCGGTTTTCCTTGCAGTTCGCGCACGGCTTCATCTTCGATCAGGGCTTCAAATTGAGCATTATCGAGCCGTGCGGCGATAAGTTCTCCCTGATGCAGCAAGGCTTCGTTCATGCCTATTTGCCGGATGCGCTGGCAAAGAGGAGCATTCGGAATCACGCCGGCATTGAGAATCAGGTTTTCATCCTCGATTCGGATCGGGTATTTTTCCTGTAAATACTCCTGGGTAATGTAGGAGGCTCTTGCCTTCAACTGGCGTTCCCATTTTTCGCGAAGGGTCAAGGCGCCCAGGCGCAATTCGCCCATAGGCCGGGTAGCAGTGAGCGGCAGCAGGTGGCTGCGCGCATCGGAATCGAAGAGAATTAAGTTAAGCATGCAATCGTCAGGACAGTGGGTGCGGCAAAAATAGGCAATAAAAAAGTCCCGATGGGCTTTGTTCGCCACCGGGACTTTTTCTCCGCAACAGAAGCGCGGGGCTTACTTGGCGAATTTCGTGTTTGCAAACTTCTTGTTGAATTTGTCGATCCGGCCGGCGGTATCCACAAATTTCATTTTGCCCGTGAAGAAGGGGTGGCTGAACGACGAAATCTCCATTTTAACCAGGGGGTACTCTTTTCCGTCATCCCAGGTGGTTGTTTCGGAAGTGTTGACGCAAGAGCGGCCCAAAAAGGATTCGTCGGTGGAAATATCCTTGAAAACTACAGTGCGGTAATTTTTCGGATGAATGTCTTTTTTCATGACTATCTACTGTAAAAATTCTTGATGCAAGTCTGATTTGTGAATCGGCGGGCAAAGGTAGCATTTCCTGCGCCGGTTTTCCAACAAATTCTTTTTTAAAAATCTGCGCGCGCCCGAACCAGTAATTGTTGGTGTACGGTCCAAACCTGAGGCAGGAGCAACTCCTGGCCATCGTTGGTCAGCACAAAATCGGCCAGCGCCAGTTTTTCGGCCTCCGGGAGTTGATGTTGCATGCGGGCGCGAACAGCGGCTTCAGTCGTTTGGTCGCGCTGCATCACCCGGTGAATCCTAAGGCGCTCGGGCGCGGTCACTACAATGAGGGCATCCAGAAAAAGATGGCTTTGGCTTTCCACCAGCAATGCCGATTCTTTCAGGGTATAGGGCAGGTCTTTTTGAGCCTCCGACGCATGCCACTGCCGGCTGTGGCGCTCTACTGCCGGGTGAACGGCGGCGTTGAGCGCAGCTAGTTTTTCGGGATGGGAAAAAACCAGGCTCGCCACGAATGTCCGGTTGTAGGTTCCATCGGCGGCGTAGACTTCGGGCCCAAAAATGTGAAGCAGGCGGTTCCGAAGGTCCGGATCATTGACAATCAGCCACTTGGCCCAATAGTCGGCGTCGTACACCGGAATGCCCAAGGCTTCGAACATGCGGCAGGCCGTGGATTTCCCGCTGCCGATGCCGCCGGTGATGCCGACGCGCAAACAACGTTTGAAGGAGTTGTTTTTAGCCATGTCGCAGGGTTTGGACTTCAGGTTTAAAATCGAAGCAATCGCGGCAGCTGCTGAAAAAAGGCGCGCAAAAAAGGGCCTGTTGGCGGTGCGCTGACGAGCCGAAGGTTTTCAACAAAGGTAGAACCCTCATCCAAAAAACGCAGCACCAAATCGGGTGGCAGCCGTTGGAAGAGCCGGGTAAAAATGCGGCCGCCGAGGGCATTGTTATTTTTCAAAACCTGCAGGAAAATATGGTCGAAAGCGCGGAACAAGCCCGGCGATGGCAACACGCGCGCATCCGGTTGGCCCCGGTTTTCCCAATCGGTAATGAACGCCGCTATTTTTTCTTGCGTCCGCTTGAAGGCGTATCCGCTGGAGGCTTTTACAAAACCTCCTGCCGTTCCGATGTGGATGGTTTTTCCTTGCTGCCGGTGGGGAAAAGGGAAGTTGGACATGGGAATGACGCCGAACTCTGTTTCCCGGATTTGAAAATCCCGTATCTGCAATTTGGTCTGGATATACTGTTTCAATTCGCCATCGTACTCCAACGCCGGCAAAAGGGCCGGGGAAAACACGGTAAATTCCACCAGGGCCTGGTTGTTTGAAAACGGCAGCACGTACACGAAGCGGGTTTCGCCCCGCTGTTCCAATCGGAAATCCATAAACGTCATGGCGCCGGGGTCAAAAGCCGGGGTTGCCGTTTCGATCATCCAGCCCTTAAAATGTTGCAAAAGGGCAATGTCCGCTTTTTTTCGGCGGGCGATGTCTTGGCCGGCGCTAAAAGGCAGGCTGGGGTAAGCCGGCATTAAGCCGGGAGCGAGAAAAGCGGAATTCAGGATAACGCCGGCCTGAAAATCGCCGGCATCCGTTTGCACCCAACCGCTGGCCGCGTTCATCTGTTGAATCGAGGCTGTTTTCCATTGGATGTTCGGGCTGAGCGCAATCTGCGCTGAAGCCCAGCGATAAAAATCGATGCCCCGCACCAGGTGGTAGCGGTAGGGCGCAATGGCCATTTTTTTTTCAAAACCCGGCGCGAAGAAGTTGCAGTGGTCCCAGGAGCGGTGTATTACCGGGGGCAACTCGGCGGCATCAGAAGCCCAGAAGCACCAGGTCCGGTCATTTTTCTGTTTGTCGTCGCGGTCGATCAGCAGAATGCGCTTTTGTTGAAAAAAGGGGCGCCCGGCCATGGCGGCGGCGGCCGTCAGCCCGGCCAAGCCCGCGCCGGCGATGATGATGTCGAAGTACTCCGGGGTGTTTCGGTAGCTGTCAGTCATTCAGAAATTGCTGGAAGTGCAAAGGGACGGGTAATTCAATAATTTCTGCGAATTTTGCCAGAACGTTCTCCAGTTCCGGAGTAAGATGAAAACCTGATTCCAATGCGAACAAAATTTTACCTAACAACAGCGTCGGCACTTTTCCTGTTCACCGCCTTTGTGAGTGTAGGCTGCATGCGCTCCACCAGTTTGCGCGTACTCCAACCGGCTCAATTTAAAGTACCCGACCATATCGCCAAGATTGCGGTGGTCGATCGCAGCAAACCTTCCAAGGGCTGGGTCAATGTGCTGGAAGGGTTAATTACCGGCGAGGCCATCGGCCAGGACCGCCAAAGCCGGGCCGAAGCCGTGCGCGGCCTCACCGACGCGCTGCACCGCACTCCTCGCTTTTCCGTCATCAGCACCGGCATCGAAATGACGGGGAGCACAGCCGGCGGCAGCATGCCCGCGCCGCTTTCCTGGACGGAGATTCAGCGCATTTGCGCCGATTATGGCGCCGACGCCGTGGTGGCAATCGAGTCGTTCGACTCCGACAACAGCACGACCACGCAGATGCGCCAGCACAAAAAGAAAAACAAAGACGGCAGCACCACTACTACCGTCGACTACGAAGCCACGATGCGCACAGATGTCCGCATGGGCTGGCGTTTTTACGACCCTACCGCCAAAATGATTTTTGATGAAATCGTCACCGACGACTTTCTCAAAAACGACGCCCGCGGCGGCACCGAGCGCAGCGCCATCTCCAGCCTGCCTTCCCAGGTGTCGGTGACCCGCAAAGTGGCCTTCATTGTTGGGCAGGAGTACGGCATGCGCATCGCCCCGACCTTTATCCAGGTCAGCCGCCAGTACTACCCCAAAGCCAAGGGCTACTCCACCCAAATGGAACAGGCTACCCGCTTTGCCCAAGCCGGTAACTGGGACCGCGCCGCCGACATCTGGAAAAAAATTGAAGCCACGGCAACGGACAACCCCAAGGCCGCCGGACGCGCCGCCTACAATATGGCAGTGGTTGCCGAGGTGAAAGGCAATCTCGACATCGCCCTGGAATGGGCAAATAAATCCTGGACGAAATACGGCAACAAAAAAGCCCGGACCTACATCGATGTGATCCGGCAGCGCCAGGAAGACGCCAAGCGGGCGGAGTATCAAATGAACAAAAAGGTCTGATGCTTTCAGAAAACGACATTAAGCGGGCATTTTTGCCCTTTCTACGGCAGTTTTACAAATACCGTTACGAGTACCGGCCAGAAACGCTGGAAGCCGAGCTTGATAAAATTGGCGACGGCGGCCTCGTCGCCGACGGCATGGTTTCGTTTCGGAAAGAAAACGGCGAGTGGTTTGTTTGCACCTACGAAGCTACTTCCGCCGACAAGGCCGAGGAGGTGAAATACCGCCTGAATGTCGCATATTTCACCTGGGACTGTCTGGCTTTCGGCGCTTTTTCCGCAGCAGCGGCCTATGCTTGCGCCTATATTTATTTCCAGCCCTGGCTGGCTAGCCTCCAATGGACGGGGAACCTCGGATTTGTGCTGGGCATGGGTATTTTGGGATTTTTGCTCTGGTTTTTCAGCCTGCGGGGCTGGAAAAAATACCGCTACATCTACGCGATCGAGCAATTCAAACGCTATTTCGCCACCGAGCAATGGGTGGCGCTGGCCGATGATGTTTTCCCTGCCCCCAACGACCCATACCTGCAAGAGCTCCGCAGCCAATGCGTATACAATGGCTTCGGCCTGGCGCTGGTGCCGGAAAAAGGTGACATCCGCGTGCTGAATGCGCCGTCTCGCCTGGGGATTTACGGGAAAGACCGGAAAATGGTGCAATGGGTCACCCGGCACCAATGGTTCCAGGCTATTACGGAAAATGTCAAAACGATCGGGCAACAATACCGTCCCGCCCGGCTGCCAGACAATTTTACCTTTTGGTGGAACAAGGTTTGGCGCCCGGTCCGCTACCAACTGATCGACCCGGTGAAAAACCGACTCTGGCGCGCCTACGCCGGTTCGGTAGGCCGCGACAACGCAGCACTCGACCGGTACATGCGCGGCCAAACCGTGCAAAAATGGGTTTTCACGCTTTCCTTGTTGCTCATCGCTCCGCTGGCTTACCAGGTGCTGACGCTGCGGGAGGATGATGTGCGCGACGTGGTATTTCTGACCGATGAAAATCCGGAAGACCAGTACGGGTATTTGTATGAAGGCGAGTCGGCAAAGCGAAAAGAATCGCAGGGCGTGCCGAAACAATACCCCGATCCGGTGGAAAAATCCGTACCCACCATCGACTTGTCTTCCGGCGCCAAAGCGGAAGAGGACATTCAAACCATCGACCTGTCGTCCGGCGAGCCGGAGCCGGCCAACGCCGACCCCTGCGCCGAGTTTCGGGAGCAAAAAGGCTGGATCGTGGCCGACGGCGATTATGCCAGCCAAATGTTGGCGGAGGAACGCGCTTCCGATTTGAAGCGCAAGGGCCTTGTTTGCACGATCGTTCCCCGCCGATGTTTGGGGGGCGGCAGTGGGTATTTGGTCCGGCTGGGTCCGGTGTATTCCGGCCAAAATACCGCCGGGATACAAGCCGACAATTACGCCAAAGCCCTGGAGCGGTATGGCTTGTTTCAGGCCCAACCCATTGTCCTGCGGGTCCATTGATCTTAGTTGGACTTTACCTTAGGTATAAGCTGTTTGCAGGCGCATGAAGCCACGTTTTTTAGGCGGGATTTACAGGATTACAAGATTTTGAAAATCCTGTCTGAATTTTCCTGGTCGACCACAACCTGAGGTCCGTTTTTAAAATTTTGTTTGACTCGTTTTCGGTTTTCAAAAATGGCTAAAGTCCAGCTTAGTGCAAACCACAGGAACAGCGCACTGACATCAACCGGCCGAATGCTGGCAGCCGCCTTGCTGGCGCATTACGCGTTGAGCGGGCCTTTGTGGTTGGATGTTGCCGGGCGGACGTTTCCGAAGTTGCCGGCATTCCAAATGCTAGCCTTACTGCCCGGTTGGATCCATCCGGTTGTGGCGGTTTTACTCCTGGCGGCCACAATTGCTGCCGGTATTTTTCCTCAAAAAAAATGGTGTTTGGGCGCCTTGGGGGCTGTACTGCTCCTCTCGGTTGCCTTCGACCTTAACCGCTTGCAGCCCTGGTTGTATTTTTACTTACTGGTTTTGTTTCTGTTGTGGCCGGGCCAAAATCCGAACGAGTTGACTTCGGTGCGTTTGCGCTGGTTGTTGGCGGCGGTGTACGCCTGGGGCGGCGTCAACAAACTCACGCCTTATTTTGCCGAAGATAATTTCCCGTGGTTTTGCCAGGCTTTCGAGTGGACGCGGTTGCTGGGAGATATCCCGGGCGCAGGATACGCCATTGCAGTGCTCGAATTGTTGTTTGCCGCAGGCTTGCTGTGGCGGGTCAGCCGGCCGGTTTTTCGCTGGCTGGTTCCAGGTTTTCATTTGTTTATAGTATTGGCGCTGAGCCCCTTGGGCTTAAACTGGAACTGGGTTGTCATCCCCTGGAATGTGGCGATGGGCGCCCTGGTATTTGTTTTGTTTCATAAAAAAATTGAAGGTGGAAGCAGTCCAAATCCTTGGAGACTGGATTGGGCGCTAATGCCGCTGTTGCTGGCCTGGGTCATGCCGGTGTTGAATATTTGGGGTTGCTGGGACGAAGCCTTGTCCTGGAAAATGTACAGCAATACGCAACCGGAAGTCAGTTGGTATTGCCCGCCGGAACAGCTGCCTCCCGAACTCCGGGTCGTTTGGCGGCGCCATGCCTACGACAGCGGGAGCAAACTGTTGATCGACGACTGGGCCATGGAAAACATCCGCGTACCGGCTTACAATAGCCGGGGCGCCCGACTGAAATTAGCGGCTTACTTTTGTGGGAAAACAAACAGCAATCCCCAATCCGGCATAATTATTTTTGAAGTAAACCGCTGGAACCGCGACGGCGAACAGTTGCATGAAATACCTTGCGCTGTTTTAAAATTTCGATAATTATATTTATCTGATCGGCAGCATGAAAAAATCCCTGCTTTGGAGCGCTCAACCGAAAGGCGGCGGCCCGGTATCTTACCTGTTTGGCACGATGCACGTGCGCGACCTGCGGGCGTTCGAGGGGCTCGATTGGGCGAAAAACTGCCTGGAGCGATGTCAGGTGTTCGCCACAGAGTTCGATTTTTCTGAAACGGATGCCCAGGCTGTTTCGGAGTTGCTCCGATTGCCTGAAAACACCACGCTCGATCAGCTGCTGAGCGCCAGCGCCTGGAAGAACCTCCAGTTTTACGCCCGGAAAAAACTGGGCGCTGCTGTCGACCAAATCCGGCGCCTGCACCCCATGAGCGTCAGCCTGGCGCTGACCAATGCCCAGTTGTACACCGAAGCGCCGTATTCCATGGACGAGAGCCTCTGGGAACACGCCAAGAATACCGGCAAGAAAACTACCGGCGTAGAAACCTTTGAGGAGCAATTGCAAACCCTGCGCAACATCCCCTTCGAACAACATTTAAAAAGCCTGACCTGGCTTTTGAAAAATTACGGGCGGCAAAAAAAACGCTTGAAACGCATGTTGAATTGGTACCGGTCTGGCGATTTGCAGCGGCTCTACCGGGCAGCAAAAAAGGATGCCAAAAGTATGCGCAAGGAGTTGTTGTTCAAGCGAAACGAGATCATGGCCCGCCGCTTTGCCGATATTGCCGCTTCAGAAAGCCTGTTTTGTGCGGTTGGCGCCGGACATTTGGCCGGGCAAAAAGGCCTGCTCCGTTTGCTGAAAAAGTCCGGCTTCCGGGTTAAAGCCATCACCGGTCCATTATTGAAATGAAGGAATCCCAACTGCCGGTTTTGATCGAACTGCCGTACTGGCCGCCCGTTTCCTGGTTGGCAACAGTTGCCCCGTGCAAAACGGTTTGCCTGGAAGCAGCCGAGCATTATCAAAAAGGCAGCTACCGCAACCGCTGCCAGCTGGCCGGCCCCAATGGCCTGCAGCGCCTGAGCATCCCGCTGGCGAAAGGCAAGCACCAGCAAACGCCGATCCGGGAAGTACGCGTCGCCAACGACGAGGCCTGGCAACAACAACACTGGCGCAGCATCGCCACTGCCTACGGGAATGCGCCGTTTTTTGAACACTATGCCGATCCTATCCGGCAGTTTTACCGGCAGAAACCGCTGTTCCTGTTCGACTTTAACCTGCAATTGCTGGAGTGGTTGTTGGAAAAAATCGGTTGGGAAAAACGCCTGGTGCTACAAACCGAATTTTTACTGCCGGCCCCAGCTGGCTTCGACGACCGGCGCAATGCCATCCGGCCCGGCAACCCTGCCCCACCCGATCGGTTCGCAGCGGCGCCCTACCCACAGGTTTTTTTGGAGCGGCACGGATTTTTGCCCGATCTTTCAGCGCTTGACCTCTTGTTTTGCTGCGGCAAAAATTCGGGCGCCATTATTTTGGATTCCCTGCCGGAGGTTCCGGAAACCTGAACCGCCGCCACACGTCACAACCGCGCTATGATGCTCAACCAACATACCCAAGCCCTTCGCGTCCAGGTGGAAGACGCGGTAAAAGACCTCCATCGTTTTGCCCAGGAAATCGGCCACCGCGCCCTCGCCGCCACCGTCGGCGAGTTGCGCAACCGGATGACCGAACCGTACATGTTCGTCGTTGTCGGAGAAGTAAAGGCCGGGAAAAGCAGTTTTGTCAATGCCCTGCTGGATGCCGGCCGCGACATTTGCGCCGTGGCGCCGCAGCCCATGACAGACACCATCCAACAAATTTTATACGGCGCCGAGGAGTCTACGGTAGTGGTGAACCCCTATTTGAAAAAGATTTTCTTACCGGTCGACATTTTGAAAGATATCGCCATCGTCGACACGCCGGGCACGAATTCAATTGTGGAGCGCCACCAGGAAATCACCGAAGGGTTTATCCCGGCCAGCGATTTGGTCATTTTCGTTTTTGAGGCGAAAAATCCGTACCGGCAGTCGGCCTGGGATTTTTTCGACTTTATCCACAGCGACTGGCACAAAAAAATAGTGTTCGTGCTCCAGCAAAAAGACCTGCTGAGCAGCGACGACCTGGCCGTTAACGAGCGCGGACTCTATGATTTCGCCCAAAAAAAAGGCCTGCAACAGCCTGCCATTTTTTGTACCAGCGCCAAAGCCGAACTGGAAGGCCGTTTCGACGAAAGCGGCTTTTCTCAACTGCGCGACTACATTCGATCGCACGTCACCGGCGGGCGGGGCGCCGCCCTGAAATTGCAAAACAACCTGGATACCTCGTTTGGTATTCTTTCCCGCATCCGGCAAGACCTCGACACGCGCACGCGGCAGTGGCAGGCCGACGGGGTTTTCCGCGCCGATGTGGCCCAGACCCTGGACCATCAGGAGGCCAAATCGAACCACCAAAGCAATATTTTGATCGAAAATTTGCTGAATGGGTACGATCGAATTACCCATCAGATTGGGCAGGACCTCGACCACGGGTTGTCGTTCCCCGCCTTGTTGCGCCGGTCATTTCTCGGCATTTTTAGCAAGCAGGCGTCTATCAAAGACTGGCTGGATGGGCTGGCGAAAAAAATGGAAACCCATCTGAATGCCGAACTGCGCGCCAAACTCAGCGACGGGGTAGTTGATTTGGCAGACAGCGTACAACAAATGGCTAAAATGATCGACCTCAAAATCAAAAGCAGCGCCAACGCGGTGGTTCGGAGCGATTCGTATATTTTCGAGGATATCAGCGATAAAAGGGCGGCCGTGCTCAGGGACCTGCAGGAGGCTTTCGGGCGTTTTCTGGCGCGTTCGGAGAGTTTTTCCGACGAACGTTTGTTTCCGGACGATGCCACCGTATCGCCTAATATTGCTGCCGGGAGCGGCATGGCGGTGGTAGGCTTGATCCTGGCTGCTGCGACCAAAGCCGCTGTGTTCGACGTCACCGGCGGGGTGCTCACCGGGGTCGGTCTGCTCTTTGCCGGGATTACCGCCGGATTGCAGCGCCGAAAGTTGGTGAAAGGTTATTTCGATGAAATCGGACTAGGGCGCCGCCGCATGGAAACGGCCTTGCAGGAAAAGCTGGGCGGCTACGTCCGTACCATTAAAAGCCGGATCAACGACAATTTTGCAGATTTAGACGCTCTGCTGGCCAATGAAGAAAAGCAAATCCAGCATTTTGACGAGCAGTATACCGCTATGGTTTCGAGGTTTGAAGGCCTTAAAAGTCAACTGAAAATCAACTAATTACCGTAAGCCGCTCAACGAGACTAGCCGGCCGGTATGGCCCGGTACACAAAGTTGATCGGACAGGATGCCGGAAGAATTACCCTCGGCCGGGTATAATTCTGCCGCCGAATCGACCTACTTTTGCCCACGTTGCTGCTCTACCGAGCCGATTTAATCCCGATTGTACGATGCTTACCTCCTGCGCGGACAGCCGCTTTCCCCGTATTTATCTGCTGTTTTGCGTCACTTTTTAAATTTATTGGCCTGAAATTCCTCGTCCTGATTTTGCCAGGTTCACCCTGTCTGCATAAAGATGTAATCGGTTTTTGGGATGGCCCTCTATCCGCGCAATGCTGGATGAGGGCTTTTTCTTTGTCCCTGCACTACAAGGTTTCTTTCAGCCAGCGAAAAAACTCGCGCTGCCACATCAGGCTGTTCTGCGCTTTCGACATCCAGTGGCCTTCGTCGGGAAAGCTGACCATTCGCGCAGGAATCCCTAGCAGTTGGGCCGCCTGAAAAGCTTGCATGCCTTCGGAAAAGGGCACGCGAAAATCGAGTTCGTTGTGCATTACCAGGATAGGCGTATCCCAGTTTTTTACGTACAAATGCGGGCTGAAGCGCGTCCAGGAGCGTCCGGAGGGATTGTCCCAGTAAGGTCCGCCCAAGTCGTAGTTGGCAAACCACAATTCCTCCGTAGTGCCATACCAACTCAAGGTATTAAACATGCCGCAATGGGCGATGAACGACTTGAAACGCTTATTGTGGTTGCCGGCCAGCCAATACACGGAGTAGCCGCCGAAGCTGGCGCCCACGGCGCCGATGCGGCTGGCGTCTACAAACGGTTCCTTTGCCAGGGCGTCGGTAGCCGAGAGCAAATCCTGCATGGCCTGGCCGCCCCAATCGTCGCTGATGGCGGCATTCCAGGCCTGGCCTTCCGGGCCGCCGGGCATACCGCGCCGGCAGGGGGCGATGACGACGTAGCCCTGCGCTGCCATGAGTTGTAAGTTCCAGCGGTAGGAAAAGAATTGGCTGAGGGCCGATTGCGGTCCGCCCTGGCAGTACAACAGCGCCGGATACTTCTTTTTCGCATCGAAAAACGGGGGGAGTACAACCCATACATTCATGTTTTTTCCGTCGGTAGTTTTTACTGTCCGGCGTTCCACTTTTGATTGTTTGACAGAGGCCCAGGGGTCGGCGGTTACTGAAGTGAGCGGGGTGGTTGCGTTGGTTTTCAAGTTGATGGCGTACAATTCGGCGGGCTGAGTCATGGATACCCGGGTAGCCAGAATTTGGTCGCCGGCAATTTTCAGGCTGGTGAAATCATGCTGGCCGGAGGTAATGGCCCGGGGCGTGCCGCCCGGCAGTTGGATTTGAAAAATTTGGTAGGTAAAATCGGTGGCGCTCAAAAAATAAAGCGACTTGCTGTCGGGGGCCCACTGCGGGTGGTTGGCTTCGAATTTCCAGTTTTGCGTCAGTTCCACCCGGTCGTTGGTTTGGGTGTTCAGCAGCATCAAGCGGGTGCGGTCGGCTTCATAGCCCGCTGTTTCCATGCTTGTCCAGGCCAGGTATTTACCATCGGGCGAAAAAATGGGATCGATGTCGTACCCAAACAAGCCTTCGGTGATGTTCAAAGTTTTGCCGGAAGCGAGCTCGTAGAGGTAGAGATCGGCGTTGGTGCTCTGGCTTTCGGCGGTGCCGCTGAGTTTGCGACAGGTGTAGACGATAAACCGGCTGTC
>CAZVZH010000049.1:0-11881 GCA_964630705.1 uncultured Saprospiraceae bacterium
CTTTAAGTCGCTGCCTAACTCTAAAACTTTAAGTCGCACGACAACCCTCTAACCTAATTAGCCCATACATTATATTTCAAAATACAATAGATCGCGCGAAAGCCGTCGCGCCAGCCGATTTTTTTGCCTTCGGCATACGAGCGGCCGTAGTAAGAAATACCTACTTCGTAAATCCGGATATTGGGCAAGCGGCTCATTTTGGCGGTAACTTCTGGCTCGAAACCGAAGCGTTTTTCCTTCAAACTCAAACTTTTTAAATGCTCGGCACGGAATAGTTTGTAGCAGGTTTCCATGTCGGTCAGGTTGAGGTTGGTGAACATATTGGAAATAAAGGTGAGAAACTTGTTGCCGATGCTGTGCCAGAAAAACAAAATGCGGTGCGGGTTGCCGCCAATAAAACGCGAGCCGTACACCACATCGGCATAGCCGTCGAGTATCGGGCGCAGGAGGATGTTGTATTCGGCGGGGTCGTACTCCAGGTCGGCATCCTGAATGATGATATAGTCGCCCGAAGCATGTTGGATACCCGTGTGCAGGGCGGCGCCTTTGCCTTTGTTCACCTCGTGCTCCAGATAGCGGATGTGCAGGTCTGGGTTAGCCTCCATGTAGCGGCGGATAGCGCCCGCGGTATCGTCTTTGGAGCAATCGTTTGTGATGATAAGTTCCTTTTCCATACCGGCAATGAGCGCCACAGCCTTCACCTTGTCGAGGATTCGGTGGATCGTGCGTTCTTCGTTGTAAGCGGGGATGACAATGGATAATTTTTCAGCCATGAGCCAGATTTCGTTTGTATCGTTGCCGGTAAAAGAAGGGCGCAAAAGTACGCCGTAGAATCTGTTTCGTTTAAAATTGTCATAACTGGCAAAAAAAATCCCGACTTTAACGTTTAGCCCCAATTTTTGGAAAACTTTTTGCTTACACCTACCGTTAGTTGGGATATTAAACAAATAAACATTTTCTAATCCGCGCAAAATTGTAATTACTATGTCAGATCGTATCCACAAGTTCATCCGGATCTGGCGTGTTTCGCCCCGATTGGCCCTCGCATATCTGCGCCGCCGGGTAACGCGTCAAGCCAAACGGTTTCTCCCCCAAGAAGAATGGAACACCAAATGGCTGGGCGAAGAAATGCGTCCGTTCAATAGCCTGCGCTAAGCGCAGGCTTTTTTTATGCCTGAGCCCTTCGATCGGGCAATTTTTTGTCGTCGTTTTGGCAGGGATGCGGCATCTTTGTCCGCACAGTGAACCCAACAACCGGTCTGTTGTTCGGCCATCAGCAAAACTGCCATGCAAACAATTCAATACACTTTTCTTGTTTTTCTTGCCCTCTCAAGCCTTGCCTGCGGGGGTGAAGAAACAGGCTCTGGAGCCGGACGGCCGGCGCGTTCTGACTATCAGTTGGTGTCTGTGGAGGGCTTCATCGTCAAACCGGCCCTTCTTGAAGCCAACCTCACCGCCAGCGGCACACTGTTGCCCATGGAGGAAACCGAGCTGCACCCGGAAGCCTCGGGGCGGGTAGTACGCCTAAATCTTCCTGAAGGGAAAAGCGTACGCCAGGGAGAGCTGCTGGTAAAGATTTTTGACCAAGACCTGCAAACCCAATTGCGCAAACTCGACACCCAACTCAAACAAGCCGAGATCACCGAACAACGCCTGGGAGAGCTCCTGAAAGTGAAAGGCGTCAGTCAGCAAGAATACGACCTTGCCGCCCTGCAGGTGCAAACCCTGAAAAGCGAGCAAGAGTTGTTGCGCATCAACATCGCCAAAACCGAGCTACGCGCACCCTACAACGGCGTTATCGGCCTGCGCCGCATCAGTCCGGGCGCCTATGTCAGCCCCACTACAGTTATCACCACTATTCGCTCGGCCGGCAGTCTGAAACTCGATTTTTCCATTCCTGAAAAATACAGCAGCCGCATCCGGCCCGGCCAAATGGTAGAATTTACCGTGGAGGGCGGGAATAAGGCCTACCGCGCCCAGGTGCAAGCCACCGAGCAAAGCATCACTGCCGATACCCGCAACCTGCTCGTACGCGCTGTGGTGCGCGACCCCCGCGCCGCCAGCCTGCTGCCCGGCGCTTTCGCCCAAGTAAGCCTCAATCTTGGCAGCTCAAGCAAAGCCCTGCTGATCCCGTCGCAAGCCATCGTGCCGCAAGCGCGCGAAAAAGTTGTTTTTGTAAGCCGGAACGGCCAAGCCAAACCGGTAAGCATCCGTACCGGCGTCCGGCAATCCGACCTGGTGGAAGTGCTCGACGGCCTGGAAACGGGCGATACCATCGCCACTACGGGCATCCTGTTTTTGCGCCCGAACGTACCGCTGAAATTTTCTAAGGTGGAATAAAAATTCAATCCCCGGCTATGAAAATCATGCTCTTCGCCATCCCGGTTTTTTTTCTGCTCATCGGGCTCGAACTGCTGATGGAACGGCTGAAAAACAAACAGCTCTACCGCTTCAACGACGCAGTGACCAACATCAGCTGCGGTGTGCAGCAACAAGTCACCGGCGTGTTGTTCCGGACGGTGTTGTTCGCCGGATACCTCTGGGTATACGATCACCGCTTATGGACGATTCCCGACAGCTGGTGGTCGCTGGCCCTCGTTTTTGTCGGCGTCGATTTTTGCTACTACTGGTTTCACCGCAGCACCCACGAAATCAGTTTTTTGTGGGGCACGCATATTGTGCACCACCAGAGCGAAGAGTACAACCTGAGCGTGGCCCTGCGCCAGTCGGCTCTCCAGGCCTTCGCCGGCAATGTTTTTTACCTGCCCTTGGCCTTGCTCGGTTTTCACCCCGTGAGTTTTGTGGTGATGAATACCTTTCAAACCTTGTATCAGTTCTGGATTCATACCCGGACCATCGGCAAACTGCATCCTGCTTTCGAATACCTGTTCAATACGCCGTCGCACCACCGGGTGCACCACGGCGTCAATCCGAAATACATCGATAAAAACCACGGCGGCACGCTCATCGTGTTCGACCGTTGGTTTGGCACCTTTCAGGAAGAAGAAGAAACCCCGGTGTACGGCGTGACGGTACCCCTTCGCAGTTGGAACCCACTATGGGCGCAAGTCGATTATTACGTCTGGCTCGGCCGGCAGTTGTGGCAAGCCCCCTCCTGGCCCGACCGCTGGAACATGTTGTTCAAAAAACCCGGCTGGCTGCCCGATAGCCTCGGAGGAACCATCAGCGCGCCGCCTGTTTCGCCAGAATCTTTTCAAAAATTCGATACGCCAGTGTCGACAGGCGTGCACCGGTACGTGCTGCTCCATTTTGTGCTGCTGATTGCCGCCACCTTTTTGTTTTTGGAAGCTGCCGGCAAAAACCCGGGGCTGAACCCGACGAATTTTGTGCTCACGGCCTGGATCGTCTGGACCACTGCCAGCCTCGGCGGACTGCTGGAAAACAAGCGCTGGGCACGGTGGTCGGAAGCAGCGCGATGGGTGGCGGCTGGGGTGTTGCTGTTGTTTACGTAATCCGTGTCGTCCGCGCTCCTATCCGCTTTCATCTAAATCAACACCCGCACCGTTTCAATTTTCCGGTCGCTCACTAGTTCCAGGATGTAGCACACCCCGTCGAGTTCGAGGCGGACGCCCTGCGCCGGAATCGTTTTGGTGGTAGTGACGAGGAAGCCCGAAAGGGTATTGTAGTCGCCTGGCGGGATATGCAGCTCCGGGTATTTTTCATTGAGGTAATCGACTTTGAGGCGACCGGAAAAAATAAACTCCTGGTCAGACACCCGGGCTTCAATGAATTCCTCCTGATCGTGTTCGTCGTCGATATCGCCGAAAAGTTGTTCGAGCGCGTCCTCCAGCGTTACCAGCCCGGTGAGGCTGCCATATTCGTCGACTACGCAGGCGATGCTGCTGCGGCTGCGGATGAATTTGTGCAACAGGTCGTTGATCGAGATCGATTCGGGCACAAAAGAGATGGGCAGCACCATGTCGCGGATGCGGCGCGGCCGGTTGAACAGTTGTTGCACATGCACATAGCCCAGCACCTGGTCGAGCTCGCCGTCGACCACAATGATACGCGACAAGCTGCTTTCGATCATCAGCCGGCGCAGCTCTTCCACCTTGGCCTTGGCGTCGATGTACACGATGTCGGGGCGTGGCGCCATACAATCGTGCGCCCGGACGGTTTTCAGCTGCAAGGCATTTTCCAGCAGTTCGGTAGCGATCTCTTCCTCTGAACCGGTGTTTTGCTGCACGAAATATTCAAGCAGGGCTTCTTCGCCGGCCGCAGGGGCCAAGTAGGCGCGGCGAAGTAGTATTTTTCGAAAAACCAATACCACAAAAAATAGTGTGAAAGCCAATGCCAAAGGGGCTACCCAACCGCTTCCCAAAGCAAACTGCAATGCCGGGAGAACAGACAGCACAGCCGTTACCGCCAATGCTGTCAGCAAAACCGCTGCGCCAAAGCTGTGTCCGCCTAAATGAAGGGCGGCGGACCAGCTGCTATGTCGGTTACTGGAATCGTCCATCGTTTTGTTTGAAACTGGGAAAATAGCGGTTCTTCGGGAAATGGTGCGTTTTTTCCCTTTGAGTCAAGATTAATTCTTGATGGCCCGGTCCAATTGTTCGGCTTTGATAGTGCCTTTCGGAACCGTTATTTTCCAGTGGGAAAAATCCTGATCGGCTTCCAAGCCAAACCCGTAAATGACCTCGCCCGGCTTGGTTACTTTGACAAACTTTTCGGTACGCACCTTTTTCGATTTTTCATCCCAGATGAGCTCCTCGGTTTCGAGTTTCTCCTGTTCAACCGTAGTCAGCACCACGCTGTCGCGCACGGTAATCAGGCCTTTTTCTTGCTGCCGAATGGCAAAACGGGCCGTCAGCGTGCTGCGCACTTGCAGGGAAGGAGTAAGAAAATCGAGCCGGATACCATCGGGAAATTCCTGGCGCGGCTCCAGCAGGTCGACATAATTCAGCAAGGTCGGAGCGGTGACGCGCACCCGGACGATGGCGCTGTCGGAGTACAAAATTTCCACCCCGCGGCCGATTTCCACCTCGGTGTCTTCGGGGTTGTACTGTTGCTCGAGCCGCTCGGAATCGGTCTGGCAAGCAGCCAGCAGCAAGGCCAATGCCGCTGCCATAACCCATTTGATGAAATTGAATTGGTCAAACATACGCTAAGCGATCAATTGCCGGAAACCGTAGCGGAACACCAACAACAAACCCACCACGATCAGCAGCAGGTATTGCACCGGCATCCATACAAACGCGATCAAATGCGTGCGGTCGAGCAAGTACATGAGCATAAAAACAGCCCCGATGGTCATCATCAGGCTCGACAGTTTGCCGAAACCCGGGATGGCGTCGAAACGCGCATTTTGCCGGATCACGCTCAGCGTGAGCACCATCGACACCACCGGCACAACCTGCGTGAGCAGATTGGTATTGAGAATGCTGCCGCCGCGTTCGAACAAAAACAGGTATACACTCAGGGCGACGGAAAAAATACCTGGGATGCACACCGCGTAGGTCAGGGCGGAATACAGGTACTTCCAGGGCGACTGTTCGCCGCCGCCGCCGCGGCTCGTCCAGCCAGCCAGCACTGCGATCAGCGGCACGACGAGGAAGTAGCCCACAATCACCAGCGGGTGTTCGTTGAGGTAGTCGAAAAATTCGCGGAGCGTCATAGTTTGAAAAAAATGGGTTTCCAGTGTGGCGTTGTATGTTTGTTGGCCAGCAAATGTACCGCATCCATGCCCGGCAGCAAAACGTCGTATCTTGAATTCTGTGCCGATCACTCCGTTCCGCTGCACTTCCAGCCCTGGTGGCTCGACGCCTTGAGCGGGCCCGACCATTGGGATGCCGCCATCGCTACCGGGCGCAGCGGCCGGCCGGAGGCTGTTTTGCCTTGGTATGCCACCCGGCGCTGGGGCATCCGGGTGCTGCAACAACCGCCGTTTTCCGCTTATGCCGGCCCCTGGCTGGCCCCCCCGTTGCCGGGCTTGCCTGCACACGAACGGCTGGGGCGGGAACATCGTTTGTTGCGTGCACTGATCGACCAATTGCCTCGCCGGACATTTTTCCACCAAAACTTCCGCCCGGAAATCCAAAACGGACTGCCGTTTTTCTGGGCCGGCTTTCGTCAAACGCTGCGCTACACGTATGTGCTGCCTGCGCCGATTCGATTGCCGGAGGTATACGCCCGCCTGAAGGGCAGTATCCGCACCGATTTGCGGCGGGCCAGCGAAACCGTGCAAATCGTTGCCGCTCCCGATGCCGCCGATTTGTACCGGCTGCACCAGCTTTCCCTGCAACACAAAGGCCGCCGCCCCAACGCAAAGGCCGAAACCTTCCAACGCCTTTTCCTGGCGCTCCGCCTACGCGCGCAGGGGCAGGGCTGGTTGGCGTTTTCTGCCGGAGAGGGCCAACCCTGCGCCGGGCTTTTTCTGGCTTTCGATACCCGGCAGGCAGCAATAGTGCTAGCGGGCAGAACCAACCAACCGCAGCACACCGGCGCATTGAACGCCCTGTACTGGAACGCAATCGAATTTTGCGCAGCGCGCCAACTCAGCCTTGATTTTGAAGGAAGTATGGACCCGGGGATCGAACGGGTGTTTCGAGGTTTCGGCGGCGAAATGCACCCCTATTTCCGCATTAGAGGGTTTCTGGTTTCTGGTTAGAAGGTTTCTGGTTGGTACACCATTTCGGATGTTGAACAACCAGAAACCTTCTAACCAGAAACCAGAAACCTTCTATCTGACCATGCGCAGGAAGATGTTGGAAAACCAGTTCGAGTCGGCATTGATCAGGGTATCCAGCGTGCGGTCGGCTTTGTGCGACAGAGCGCGGATGTCTTTCACCACATTACAAAACGACTCCGAGTGCGGACAATTGGCTTCCACGCCGGCCACTTCATCGAGCACCTTGAGCATGGGTTCCAGTTCTTTCTTTTTGCGGTGCAGGATGATCTGACGGACCACCACCCACATGTCTTTTTCGGCGTAAAAGTACTCCTTGCGCTCGCCGGCTTTCAATTGTTTGTGCACCAGGCCCCAGTCGATGAGCGCGCGCAGGTTCATGTTGGCGTTGCCGCGCGAAATCGAAAGACCTTCCATCACCTCGTCGGCGGTTAGCGGCTCGGGCGCAACCAGCAGCAAGGCGTGTACCTGAGCCATGGTGCGGTTGATGCCCCAATCGCTGGCCATTTTGCCCCAGGATTCGATGAACTTTTGCTTGCCTTCCTGTATGTCCATAATTTGGTAAAAGGTTAGGAAAAAACCGGTTTGGTAGTTTTGACAAGCATTTAAATACAAATTGGGCAGGTTTTGTTTTCAAAAAAAATTGAAAGCACTGAAATTTTTCAGTCTGGCGAAAGCGGATGGAACTGGCAATTACTCCCTGATTTCAAACACCAGATCGCCCAAATTTCGCTTAACCGTATCGCCCGGGCATTGGCTTTTTACGTCGAGGATGTAAATTTTTCGACCTGCCGGCGTTTGTTCCAAGGCCTCGAGCCGGTCGGCGGGAATTCGGTTGCCAATGACGGGAAACTCCACAACGGTGCTGTCTGCCGTCCAAAACACGACCGTAAAACCGGCAATAGTACACTGGGCATCGAATTCGAAATAATCCAGTGCTGCGGTAAGTTCGCGGTTGAAGGTGCCGCGTATTTCGGCTTTTCGAACGGAATTTCCGCGAAAGCCATCGAGACGGGTAACTGGGTCGGGGATGCGTTTGACACGAAAAGTTCTGACGCCGAGTTGTTTCCTCGCGCCTTTTTTACCGGCAAAAATTTCAAGTTTTACGGTGCCGGGTTGGCGTACCTGAACGAGGTACTGGCAATTGCCGGCTGCTTGAATCACCCCGCCTCCAGAAAGTACGATCTGCAAATCCGCACAATCGTAGCCCGGCACAGCCACGGTGATCGGGTTGTCGATACCGATGTAAAAAACATTCATCTTGTCGGCCTCCACCGCTACCACTAAAGGCGAGCTGGTGTCCGGCATGACCGGGGTGGGCATGGTTTGTAACCGTTCAGGTTTCGAACCAGTCGGGGCCGCCAACGCATGGGCCAAAGCAGGTTGTTTGGCTGGTAATACCAGGGCAATTTCCGAGGCGGGCTTCAGGGCCTGCAAGCCGGGAATGGCTGGCCGGCTCCAGGCTACAGCGGCCAGTAACAGGAGCAGGAGAAAAGCGGCGGCGGGCGAGTGCCGGGCTTTTCCGGGCCGGAAATGAACGATGCGGACGATGCGTTGCGCGAACGCGCTTTTACCAAGAGCTTGCATAGCGAATTGATTTAGGGTAAGAGAGTGTTGTTGAAGACCGACGAGCGTTTGGGCATAGGCCAACCGGTCGGGCAGGTGCCGGAGCACCATCGCGTCGCAGCAAAACTCCCGCTGCCGGCGCGCAGCGTTTGAAAGCCGCCAAAACAAAGGGTGGTAGAAAAAACAGACTTCCAGTGCAAGCTGAAACAGGTTGACCAAATAATCGTGCCGCCGGATATGCGCCAGCTCATGCAGCAGCAACAACTCAACCTGCTCGGGCGGCAGATGCAAGGCCAGGCCCGCCGGAAACAGGACCATAGGCTTCCAAAAACCGACTGTCAAAGGCTGCTGAACGCACTCCGACACCAGCCAGCGCACGGGCCGGGCGATGCCCAATTTTTCGCGCCAGCAGGCCAAACGACCCAGCCAGCGTGCCGGAATTTCGGGCCGGGCCGTCTGTCGAAGCCGAAACAAGGCCCAATAGCCCCCAGCCAAACGCAGGCTCAGCAGCAAGGCACCCAGGCACCACAACATACCAACAGAACCAGCCCAGCGGGCATACCAGTTGTCGACTAAGGCATACCAAGACGTCGGCTGCGATGCGGCTGCAGGAGCCGGAATTCCGGCCACTGGCGCCGGCAGCGCAACCCCATCAAATACCTCCGGCCAAGCCTGCGCTTCAGCACGTTGCAGCCAGGTTGAAGCCAACGAACCGGCCGCGCAAACGGCCGCGGCAGCCATGCCGGTACAGGCCAACAGGTACAACATGCGGCTATTGCCCGGCCAGCGCCAAGCGGCCAACCGGTAAAGCAGGTACAACACCGTGATTTGCCAGATGGAGTGGAATACCGCCCAGCCCAGGGCGGCGGAAAACGCCGTAAAAAAAGGTTGGAGTTCCATGCGTCAGAATTGTTGGTCGAGCCAGTTTTTGATGGCGCGGAGCTCTTGCTCCGACACCTTGTCGCGCCCCAGGGCTTGCATCATCATTTCCAGCGCAGAGCCGCCGAAGGCCGTTTGTACAATTCTGTCAACCAGTTGTTGCTGTACAGCCGATTGTTGCAGGGTACTGGAAAAATAGTGGGCGCCATCGACAACGCTGCGCTCCAGCACGCCTTTTTCCACGAGGCGTTGGACTTGCTTCAATACCGTGGTGTAACCAACGGGCCGGGTTTCGGCGATGCGGGCGTGGATGTCGCGTACCGACACCGGCTGGAGCTCCCAAACGAGGTTCAGAATTTCCAGTTCGGCTTCGGTGGGCTGGTAACCGGCGTCGGGCGAAAGCGCGCGTTTGGATCGTTTCATCGCTGCAATGCAATTTTTTTACAAATCTATACGACACTTGTCGTAGATGCAAATTTTTTTACGACAAATGTCGTAGCGCGGTAAGGTTTTAACAAATCGCCTATCTTACCAGGCCGTTTGACCACCTAATAATTTCAAATTTTCAAACATGGAAACAACCCAACACAACTTCGCCCAGTACCAGCGCGGGCTAGGGTTCTTTTTTTTCAGCCTGGTGGCTGGCTCCCTGCTCATCCTGGCCATGTTTTATTTCCTCCAGCCTGAGCCGTCGGAAAGCCTGGAAGGCGAAACAGCAACGATATACATTCCTTTGCTCGTTCTGGGTTTGCTGGTCGGCGCCTTTTTCCTGGGCCGCAACCGGATCGAGGCGGCGCGGGAGCAGCGCGACTTGAAAGAAAAACTCACGGCCTACCGCGCCGCGCTGATCCTGCGATGGGCCATGATTGAGGGTGGGGTGCTACTGTGTGGCGTCTTCTTTTTCCTATCACGCGAAATGTTGTTGCTGGCTGTGGCAGGAGTAGGCCTGGTCGCTCTTTTGCTGTTTATCCCGTCACGTGGACGTACCCTGGCCGACATGGATTTGTCCAGTTCTGAACAGGCACAGTTGGACGACCCGAATTTTATTATTTTCGAAACCCGGCCCCGGGGCGTTTGAAACAACTCCGCCAAAACACAAATCCTGGCTGGCACGTTATTTTCGGGTACCTTTGCCCCGCCTAATCCGCTCAAACATATAAACACATGAAATTACTTTTGCATCGGGCCTTGCCTGCCCTTATACTTACTTGCGGGCTGCATCTTTCCCTTTGGGCTCAGGATCCCAACCTCGCTAACCAGTATTTCCTCAATGGCGAATACGCCAAAGCCGCCGATCTTTACGGCCAACTGATCGAAAACGACCACGGCCTCACCGATGCTTATTTCGAAAGGTACCTCGACTGCCTGTTCAACCTTTCAGACTTCGATTTGGCAGAAAAAGCCATCAAAAAAGAGCTGAAGAAAAACCCGAACAACCCCAAACTCTATGTCTATTACGGCAACCTGTACGACCGCATGGGTAAGGCCGACGAAGCGAATGCCGAATATGAAAAAGCGATTGAAAAAATGGCGCCCGACTATGCAGCCGTTACTGCCCTGGCCAATATTTTTATCAACAACGCCAAATACGACTTTGCCATAAAAACCTTCGAGCGGGGCGGCGAGCTGTTCAAAGACCCCACCCGCTTCGCCTTTAACCTCGGCGAACTGTACCGCCGCAAAGGCAACACCCCCAAAATGATCGAATATTACCTCAACAGCCTGGCTGCCGACGCCGCGCAATTGCCGACGGTGCAAACCTACCTGGCGCGCTTCCTGGCCGAAGCCGATTTCCCCGAACTGCAAACCCAGTTGTACACCCGTATCCAATCGGACAACAAGCCCGAATACATCGAGCTCCTCGCCTGGTCGTTTGTACAACGCAAGGATTACAAAAGCGCTCTGCGCCAGTATAAGGCCCTCGACAAACGCCTCGGCGAGCCCGGCCAGCGCGTTTTCAAACTGGCCAACGACGCTGCCAATGCCCGCGATTACGATACGGCCATCGCCGGCTTCGAATACATTATTCAGGAAAAAGGGTCGCAAAACCCATTTTTCTTCGACGCCAAACGCGAAGCCATGAACTGCCGGCGCCGAAAAATCACCGAAGGGTTCGCCTACACAATGGAAGAACTGCGCGTGCTCGAAGCCGAGTACGAAAGTTTCCTCGGGCAGTACAACCGCGGCCGTAGCACCGCTTACATCATCATTCAGCTGGCCGACCTGGAAGCCTTTTACATCAACGATTTGCCAAAAGCCATCCGCCTGCTCGACGAACTCCGCCAAGCCCCCGGCATCGACCGCAATACCCTGGCCCGGGTGAAGATCAACCTGGCCGATTTTTACCTGATGAGCGGTGAAATTTGGGAAAGCACACTGCTGTACAGCCAGGTCGACAAAGATTTCCGGGAGGAAATGCTCGGCCAGGAAGCGCGGTTTAAAAACGCCAAGCTTTCGTATTTCAACGCCGATTTCGAATGGGCACAGGCGCAATTCAACGTACTTAAAGCTTCTACCTCGAAACTTATCGCCAACGACGCGCTCGACCTTTCGGTGTTCATCATGGACAACCTCAACTCCGACACCACCACCGACGCGATGGCGCTGTATGCCACCGCCGAAATGCTCGTGTTTCAAAACCGCTTCGCCGAAGCTGTTCAACAACTGGACAGCATCCGTATTGGTTATCCGGAAAACACCTTGCAAGACGATATTTTGTACCTCCAGGCGCAAATCGCCGAGAAAAAACACGAGCACAGCGATGACGAGCAGACCGCCTTCAATCAA
>CAZVZH010000049.1:11891-24914 GCA_964630705.1 uncultured Saprospiraceae bacterium
AAAAACACGAGTACGCACAAGCCGCCGCCTTGTATCAACAAGTAGCAGAAAAATACCCGACGGATATTCGCGCCGACAACTCCTTGTATGCCCTGGCCCGCCTCTGCGAAGAACGCCTCAACGACCCGGAACGGGCCAAAACGCTGTACGAGAAAATTTTTATCGACTACTCCGGCTCGGTATTCGCTGTGGATGCGCGCAAACGGTTCCGGATTTTACGGGGCGATAACATGCAATAGCCTACCAGCACAGAATGCGGAGAAAAAACAAAGTCCCGATTGGGCAGCGGGGATGGCTGTTCAATCGGGACCTTAATTTTCGGTCTGTTTCCTTACGTTTTCTGATGTTTCTTTTTTGCCGCCGGGAACAGGATGTTGTTCAGAATCAGGCGGTAACCCGGCGAGTTGGGGTGCAGGTTCAGGTCGGTGGGTGGGTCGCCGACATAGTGCCGGTAGTCTTCCGGGTCGTGGCCGCCGTAAAACGTCCAGAAACCGAAGCCGAATGTTCCGTGAATATAACGGGCTTCGTCGGCGGGTTTGTTTTCACCCATAATCAACACATTCGATTTGATCGTATTTTTCAAAAACGCGGTGCTTTGGCCCATGAAACCTTTGACGGTGCGGGTGTGGCATTGGGTGAGCATGGTGGGCACGGGGTCCCATTTGGCTGAAAAGTCAAACAGGGTGAAATAGTCCTGTTCAGGGTTCACCCGCCGCCCCAGATTGTTGTCGATGGTCGAGTGCTCGTAGGTGAGCGGATCGCGGATGAGTTGGAAATTTTGAAAGGCCATGGTTTTGGAGAAATCCAGTTTGTTTTGGGCGTTGGGGTCGGCGGGATCGCCGTCGTACATTTCGGCGCAAATATCCACGCCTTCGGCGGCCAGGGCAATGTCGTAGGTATCGGTAGCCGAGCACATGGCAAACATAAACCCGCCGCCGGCTACGTATTCCTGGATGCGTTTGGCCACGGCCAGTTTGAGCTGGCTCACCTTGCTGAATCCGTTGTTGCGGGCCAGGCTTTCCATCAGCCGCACGTGATCGCGGTACCAGGGTTGGTTGCTGTGGCTGGCGTAAAACTTGCCGTACTGCCCGGTAAAATCTTCGTGGTGCAGGTGCAGCCAGTCATACTCCGGTAATTTTCCGGCCAGCACTTCGTCGTCATAAATAACATCGTATGGAATTTCGGCGTAGGTGAGCACCATGGTCACCGCGTCGTCCCAAGGCTGAATGAGTTCGCCTTTTTCATTTTTATCCGGGGAGTACACGGCGATTTTGGGCGCTTTTTCAAGTTTAATCACGTCCATATTTACCTCGGGGTTCAGGATTTCATTTTGAATGGCTGCGAACTGAGCGTCGGCAATTACCTCGAAGCTCACATCGCGGGTTTTACATTCTTTATCAAAAACCGAGGTGTACGGGAAAGCAAAGCTGCCGCCGCGGTAATTGAGCAGCCAGTAGGCTTCTACGCCTTGGGAAATAACCCAGTACGTGATGCCATAGGCCTTTAGGTGGTTGCGTTGGCTGTTTTCATCCATGGGGATGAGGATGAAGCTGGCGCGCAGCGAAGCCGCTGTTGCAGAAAGTAAAACAAGCGTGAACAACAATCGACGAATCATGAGCGAAACATTGAAATGGAACAATGGGAGAGGAAACGGTGGCAGGGATTAAAGATTTTGGCCCGCCATTTAATTCCCCACAAAATTACGAAGAAAAGGCGGTCGGCCGGGGCGTTCGTCGTATCGAAGCCGGTATTGGCGGAAAAAACAGCGCGCCCGTGGATATACCCGGCGCAATGCCTTATTTTTCCCTCGAAAATGAACATCCTGCGCTTCCCGTGTTTTCGTTGGCGATGGCTACCACTTGCCCTGGCGCTGCTGGCATTCGCCACTCCGATCGGCGCACAAGCTCTGGCCGACTCGCTGGCCCGGCTACTGGAAACGGCGCGGCCCGACACGCAGCGGGTACGCTGGCTCACCGACTTAGCCTGGGAGATCAATGAAGCGGAAACAGATAAAGCAGAAGGTCTGCTTCGGGAAGCGATCCGGTTGGCCCAAAAACTCCGCTTCCTTCGGGGCGAAGCCACTGCCTGGAACGGCCTGGGCGTAGTGGAAGAGATACGCGGCAACTTCGACGGCGCCCGTCAATACTATCAAAAAGCCCTCGATTTGCGCCGAAAACTGGGCGACCCCAAGGAAATCGGTTCTTCGCTGAACAACCTGGGGGTGCTGTTTGAAATGATCGGCCGCTTCGATAGCGCGTTGGTGTACCACCGCGAAAACCTCGACATCCAAACCCAACTGGCCGACACCCTCCGCATGGCCCGCGCTCATTTTAATATCGCCGGCGCCTACCAGGAAATGGGCCTGTACAACGAAGCCCAGGAATACCTGTTCTACGCCCGCGCCATTGTAGAAGCGCGCAAAGACCTCGACGGCATGGCCAAGGTGTACGCCCAACTTGGCCACATCCGCTTCGAGCTCGACCGCTACGATGAGGCGCTGCCCTTTTACGACCAGGAACTGAAGCTGCGCGAACAACTCGAAGATCCCGGCCGCCTCGCCGAAGCGCTCACCGATTACGCCAACGCCCTCGACGAACTCGACTCCTCCCAAACCGCTGTACGCTACTACCTGCGCGCCCTCGAGCTTTGGAAAGCACTCGACGACCTGCCCGGCCAGGCCAACGTTTTTATTAACCTGGGCGACGCCCACAAACACCTCGGCAACTACCAACTCGCGCTCCAGTACCTCCGCCAAGCCGAGAATATTTGCCTGGAGCTCGACGACAAACTCAGCCTCATGGAGGTGTACAACACCATGGGCGATACCTATTCGAGGGCCGGCCAGCAGGAAAAATCGCTCGAATTGGTGCAACGCTACTACCGCATCGCCCAGGAAACCAACGACAACAAATACATTCAGGGCGCTTACAAAGATTTCGCCGAGGTGTACGCCAAAATGGGCAACTACCGCAAAGCCTACGACTACCGCGTCCGGTACGACCAATTCCGGTACAAAAACCTCAACGAGCGTATCAGCGCTGCTTTTGCCCGGAAAGAAGCCTTGTTTGAAGATGCCAAGCGCAAAAAACAAATCGAAGACCAGCAAATTGCACTCGAAATCCAGGCCGTCCGGCTTACGGAATCGCGCACCCGGCAGTACGCCTTGCTCGGCGGCGCACTGGCCTTGTTGATCCTGGTTGGGCTGCTGTTCAACGTCAACCGGATGCGCGCGCAAACCAACCGCGAACTGGCCGCAAAAAACGCTGCCATAGAGCACGAACGCCAACGCGCCGACGAACTGCTGACCAACATCCTGCCCGCTGCTACGGCCGCCGAACTGAAAGCCAAAGCCAGCGTGCAACCGGTGCGCTACGATTCGGTGAGCGTGATGTTTACCGATTTTGAAGGTTTCACTAAAATATCCGAGCAAGTGTCCTTTGACGTGCTCATCACCGAGCTGAACGCGTGTTTCAGCCTGTTCGACGCGGTTGTCGTGGAGTTTGGACTGGAAAAAATCAAAACTATCGGCGACGCCTATATGTGCGCCGGCGGCCTGCCCATCCCCAACGACACGCACCCTGTAGATACTGTTCGGGCGGCCATCGAGATGCAGCGCCGATTGCAAGCGCTTATGGAGCAAAAAAAACAAGAAGGGAAACCCGTTTTCGATATGCGCATCGGTATCCACACTGGTCCGGTGGTGGCCGGCGTGGTAGGCAGCCATAAGTTTGCCTATGATATCTGGGGCGACACGGTGAACACCGCCGCACGGCTGGAGCAAGGCAGCGCCATCCGCAAGATCAATATTTCAGAATCGACGTATCAGGCGGTGAAAGGGCATTTCAATTGCCAATACCGGGGCGAGTTGGAAGCGAAAAACAAGGGGAAAATCCGGATGTATTTTGTGGAGTATTAATTCCACCATTCCGGCCGCCCAAAATCGTAGTCGAGAAAAATATCGTCGAGCATGGGGTCGGCGCCGGGCTTATATCCCTCTTTAAGGTCGTAGCCCCATATTTTGCCCAGGTTGTGCCAGTAGGAAGCGGTCATGCCGCCGCGGGTTTCTTTGAGCAAGTCGTAGAAGGCTTTCCCGGTTTCCTTTTCAATCATCTTGATCAGCACCTTGCCTTCTGTACGGGAGAGTTTTTTCATTTGCTCTTTAAAATCCTCTTTCAGTTCTTTTTGCTCCTTTCGAAGGTAGCGGCGGCGTTGGCGCTTGTTCATGTCCTGGGTTTCGGCTTCTATTTCTTCGTACAAGGAAATGGCCTGCAGGGCATAGGGGTACACCTTGCGGGCTGCGCGGAGGTAGAGGTAGTACTGCCGTTGCTCGTCGAAGTTGGCAAACTGCCGGCGGGCGGCAATTTTCACCACGCGCAGGCTCATGATAAAGGTGGAATCGCCGTTTTCTACTTCGAGCAGCGCCCAGGCGCCGGTGGGCGAAGCGCTGTCGGTCGGGAGCGTATCCGCCTGGTATTGGGCATTTGCCCGAAGGGCGAAAAAGAGCAGCAAAAAAGAGAAAACCTGGTACTTCACGGGTGTGCGAATGGGTGGATGATATAGTGTGGGTATAACGCCAGCAGCATTGGTTTCGTTGCAGGTAGTTCCCGGCGCGAAAACCCGGGGGGTGTTCAAAAATCTGTGCCACACCTAAATTCCGGAATTGAATATCAAGCGGTTAGGCGAGGTGTGGCACAGATTTTTGTCATTTACCTTTTAAAATTATTGACGCCCCGCCGGGTGAAAGTAACCGGTGACGGAGGGCAAATAAAAGCCTACTTTTGTGACAGCAACCCGCTAATCCTCCCATGTTCGCGATCCTCCTAGGCTTTATCACGGCCTTTTCCATGACCTATCTCGCCATCCCGGCTATCATTCGGGTAGCCCGGGAAAAGCACTTGTTCGACAGCCCGAACGAACGCAGCGCCCATGCCGAGCCGACGCCGGCGCTTGGCGGCATCGCCATTTTTGCCGGCGTGATTTGCGGCATCATTCTCTGGGCGCCCATGCACACGTTCGGCCAGTTGCAATATGTGTTGGCAGCGCTGGTCATTGTTTTTTTAATCGGTATTCGCGACGATCTGGTGCCGATGGCTCCGGTGCAAAAACTGTTCGGCCAGGTGCTTGCCGCCCTGATCCTGGTGTACAAATCGAACGTGAAGATCACCAGTTTATACGGAATTTTCGGCCTGCACGAACTACCGGAATTGCTGGCCTTTACCTTGTCGATCATCACCATCGTCGGCATCGTCAACGCCTTCAACCTCATCGATGGCATCAACGGGCTGGCCGGCAGCACCGGTTTGCTGGCCTGTATCAGCCTGGGCGTTTGGTTTTTTGTATCCGGACATACGGGCTTTGCCGTGCTGGCCTTTTCACTTGCCGGCGCGCTCACCGCATTTTTAAAATACAACTTCACGCCAGCGCGAATTTTCATGGGCGACACCGGCGCCATGCTCACCGGGGCGGTATGCGCAGTGTTGGCTATCAAATTTATCGAGCTCAACCGCGAGGCGCCGGCAACGGCCCTCTTCCGCTTCGACGCAGCGCCAGCCATCGCCACGGCTGTACTGATCTTGCCCCTGTTCGACACCCTGCGCGTGATTACCCGGCGGATGGCGCAAGGCCGCTCCCCGTTTTACCCCGACCGCAGCCATATCCACCACATGCTGCTCGACGCCGGCCTGAGTCATATGCAAGCCACGGCTATTCTGATCGTCATCAATGCGCTGATCATTGTCTGGGTAGTTGCCCTCCACTTTTGGGGCACAACGGCTTTGTTGCTGTTAGAACTGGCCTTGGCATTGGCGCTTTCCTACTGGTTGGGCTGGCTGGTGCGGCAGCGCCGTAAACAATTCGACAGAATTTAACCCCGCCCTGCCCGGAATTAGCAGCAATATTTTATTGAATATACCAGATTTACCGGCCGCATATCCGACCTTTGATTCTAGCCTCATCTAAGAAGCAGATGCAGTGTAACGGGGGGGCAAATGAAACCTAACAACTTGTTTATTAAGAAAATAAAAACAACCTGCCATGCCGCGATTTTTCCTTTTGCTTCTATGCACGCTTCTCTTTGCCGCGAACCTGCCCGCACAATCCTCTGCACTCGAAGTGTATAAAATTTTCGAGGCAAAATGCATCAGCTGCCACGACAACGCTTCCCCGGAAGCCGGCCTCGACCTGGAAGGCGCCGGCGCCACGCCCGAACTCCGGGCTATCAATGTAGCCGCCAAATTGCTGAATGCCGCACCTGCCAATGCCTATGCCCAATCGAAAGGCTACAAACGGATATACCCCGGCAGGCCCGACCTCAGCTTTTTGTTTCGCAAAATCAACAGCGGTTTCGAGCCGTTCATCGCCCCGCTCCATGCCAACGAAGGCGGCGGCATGCCGGCCTACCCGGCGCCGGGCGGCACGGTGACCGACCTCGAAAAGGAAATCATCCGGCAATGGATCCTTTTTGGCGCCAAAAGCAGCGGCGTACTGTTCGACAAATCAGTGCTCCAGGAATTTTACAGCGGCAACGGTGAAAAAAGTTTCCCGGCCGGCCCGCCCCCGGCGCCCGCGCCTTCGGAAGGCTTTCAAATAAAAATGGGGCCGTTTTATTTGAAAGCCGACGGCGAGGTCGAGTATTTTCAAAAATACGCCCTGCAACTGCCGCAAAACGTGGAGGTGAATCGCCTGGACATTATCATCGCGCCCTATTCCCACCATTTTATCGCCTACAATTTCAACAGCGCTTCCTCCGCCGCGGTCATCCCCGATGGCTTGCGCCTCAATTCGTTTCACAACGACATCAGCCTCGTGGCGGCCGTGCAGGAAAAAACCGACCTGCGCCTGCCCGGCGGCACCGCCTTCCGCTGGAACAAAGACATTATTCTCGACCTCAACTCCCACTACATCAACTACTTGCTCACCCGGCCGTTCCAATGCGAGGCCTATGTGAATGTGTATACCCAACCAGTGGGCACGGCTGCCCAGGAAATGCACGCCGCCCTCCTGGTCAACCCCAATATCCCGATCCCGAACAACGGCAACATGGTTACCCACACCAAGCCGGAATTTCAGTTTGGCGCCGACAGTATTTACATCTGGGGGCTGATGGGCCACACCCACAAATACGGCGCCGGCTACAAGGTGTGGAAACGCCTGGCCAACGGCCAAAAAGGCGAACTGATCTACGACGCCTCCTGTCCGCTCGGCGTTCCCGGTTGCCCGGCGCCGCAGTTCGACTATCAGCATATCCCAATACGATACTGGGAGCCGCAGCTCTTGCCCGTCCGCTGGAGCCAGGGTATTATTCACGAAGCCAACTGGGTAAATAACGGCCCCAGTTCGGTCAATTTCGGCCCTACTTCCGATGATGAAATGATGGTGCTCATTGCCTTTTACACCGACAAACAAATAACCGTAGGCGCACCCGAGGCGCCCAGTGGCGCGGCTGCGCTGCACGTTTACCCCAATCCCAGCGCCGGCATTGCCTGGGTAGACCTGCTGGCCGATCAACCCTTGCGGCTGTTGCGCCTGTTCAACGCTGCCGGCCAGGAAGTGCTGCGCCTGCCCGAGCCCACCGGTCAGCTCCTCGAGTTGGATCTGACGGGCCTGCCTCCGGGTATGTACTGGATCGACGCCGACGGCCGGAAAGGGAAGTTGTTGCTGACGGAATAAGCAGGGTTTTGGGGAATTACCCAAGAGTATTCGCCAGCCAGGGTTCTTCCTGGCTGGCGATTTTTTTTCTGGCAAACCCCTTGTTTCAGAGCTGCCAGGAAAGGCCGTTGCGCCAGGCATAGGTTTCAGCGGGCGCCCCGGGCGGCAGGTTTTTGTCGAGGCTGTAGGCGATATCAATCGTCAGCGCTAGTTTTTTGGTCAAATCAAACTTGAACAACCATTCGGTGCTAAAGCGGTAATTTTTCACCAACCCCCACACCGGTTGCCAGTAGCTGGTAGAAATCAGCGTGGCCTGTTGGCCGAGGCGAAAGGTCCAGGAAATATAATTGCTGGAGCGGTGCCAGGATTCCTGGCGGACGGGGCCTGAAAAAAAATTATGCTCCCAGAGGCTGGCGGCGCCCAGGTAGATGCGCTGGCGCCCGTCAGCCGATTTCAGCAGCCTCCAGCGCAGCCCAGCTCCGGCCAGGCGGCGTTGCTCCAAGCTTTGCAGGGGGCTGGTTTGCAGCTGAGCATAGGCTTCGGCCGTCAGGCGTTCGGTGCATTTGTAATTGTAGCGCAGGTGGGCAAAAGCCTGGCGGGCAAAGTCCTGGTTGCCGGCGCGCAACAGGTTGAGGTTGAGCAGGAGCAGGGTCAGGTGCGGGTCGTTTTTGTACTGCACCTTGCTCTGAAGCTGGAGTTGCAGGCTTTGTTGTTTGACCTGCACAAGGGAAGCGCTGCCGCGCAGGTAGCCGTACCAGCGCACCGAGTCGTTGGTGCCGGTAATGCGTTGTTCTTCAATATTGACCACTTGGGCTGAAAGCGCCGTTGCAAAGAGCAGGCAGCCGGCAAGAGCCGGTAAGGTTTTAAAAAATGACATCCGGCAAAGGTACGCCTGCGGTCATAGTGGCTGAACAGGAATTACCAACGATAGGCCAGGCCGAATAGCCACTGAAGAAACACTTCCTGGTCGCGGTAAAAACCGCTGGAACTGGTGAGCGTGAGTTGCCAAGCCGCCGAAAGCGGAATGCCGATTTGCAGTTCGAGCGGGATACCGGCACTCAGCTTCCGCTCATCGGTGTACTGTTCTTCGGCAAAAACGCCTTGGTTTTGGTTGTTGAAGTCGAGCCGGTAGAAGGAGCGGTAGTGCTGCGTCCGGTACGCCATTGAAGCGCCGGAGCCCAGCAGCAGGTTAATTTTGTGATCGGCTGACAAAAGATCAAAAAAAACCATGCCGTCAAAACGGAACGCCTGCAGCTTGCGCGGGGAGGCGAGACTGATCCGGGTGGGCGGGCTGCCATTAACCGATCGCACATATTCGGCATTCGCATCCATGATTTCCCGGGCATGTAGATAAGAAAACTGCCCGCCAAAACGAATGCGCGGTTTTATCCCAAATTTATAGGCCAGTTGAACGGCGGTACCATTAATGAAGCCGAAAAGGCTGCTGGTACCCCAGGAATCCACATCGCCGTTTTCGGATGTTTCATCAGACACATATGATTCTGGCGTAGTATAGTTGCCTGCGCCAACCTGAATGGATAACTGGTGTTGGGCTCGTAAAAAAGCGGCAGTGAGCAGGAACGTGGCGAGTAAGAGGGAGCGGTAGGCGGTCATAGTTTCTATTGTTTTAAAATATAAATCCGTGAGGGCGCACCATTAGCGGCAGAAAAGGTTATTTGCCTCAAAAATAGGGCTTACCAGAAAAAAATAAAAACCGCCTTCAGTGATTGGCTCAGGATACCCCCCTTCTACAGGCTTCCAATACATACCGCATCTCCGCCGCAATCTGCCGGCAGCGGGCATCGTAAACTGCCGCTTCCTCGGGTGTGCCATCGGCGGCTTTCGGGTCGTCGTAAGGAATCGAAAACCGCTTTTCGGCGCCGGGCACAAACGGGCAATCAGCTTCGGCTTGCGAGCAGGTCATTACCGCGGCGAAACCCCGGGTAGGGTTGGGCGCCTGATCGTACAGTTTGGAAAATGCGGCGATGGGGTTGACCCCGTCGGCGTACCGCAGCAAAAAAACCGGATTGTCGGTCCCGCTGGTGATGGCCGCCACGTCCAGTCCGGCGCGCTCGAGGGCGGCCAGGGTACGCGGATTACAAGCCGTGGATTCGGTGCCGCCGGAAAAGCAGTCGACTGGCCCTACTCCCAGGCGGTGTGCTGCCACTTGCGCCCACACCTGCGCCAGGTGACTACGCCGCGAGTTGTGGGTACAAATAAAAATCAGGCGCGCCGGCTGGCCGCTGGCTAATTTTTCCCGAAGGTAAGCAGCCAGCGCGTCGAGTACGGCGCGTCGATCGGCCGGCAAACTGTCGGTAGCTGGCAAGGCCGACCAGTATTGTTCTAAAACAGGTAGAAGCATGTAAATCAGGTTGTTTATGCAAGTTTAGTGCGCAGCCAAATCAACAGCGGCGGATGGTGCGTCCGGCAGCGCATGCGCCACTTGGCGCCCAGGCCGGCAGTGATGGTTAGCAAACCTACCGCCACCAGGCTAACCGGCATACCGAAGGCATCGGCCAGCAAGCCGCTTAGCACCGCCCCGACGGCATAGCCCATGTCGCGCCAAAAACGGAAAACACCCAGGCTGTGCGCCCGGTCCATCGGGTGGGTATTGTCGGCAATTGAGGCCAGCAAAGTTGGGTACACCAGCGCCGTGCCCAAACCCAGCAGGACCAGTCCGACGGCAAATCCGGCAAAATGACTCGCCCAAGCTATGCCGGCCAAAGCCAGCCCTTGCAACAGCATGCCCCACAGGAGCAGGTCTTTTTTGCAAACAAAATCGGAAAGCCGGCCGGAAAACACCTGGCCTACGCCCCAAACAGCCGGGTAAACTGCAGCCAGAACGCCGATTCTTGCCAGAGAAAAGCCAAGTTGGTGCAGGAGCAGCGGCAGCAAACCCCAGATCATGCCGTCGTTGAGGTTGTTGACCAGGCCTGTCAGAGTGACGGCGCTGAGGTTGCGGTGCCGCCAGCTCGTATCCCAAAAGGCATGGCGCAACCGGGGCAGGTTACTTTTGCCGGCTTCGGCGATCACGTGGGCCTGCGTGTCTTTGACCAGGAAAAGGGTAGACAAAAAACCCGCCACCGAGAAGGCAATGCCCAGATAAAACGGATAAGGCCTCAGGCCATAGCGGCCGGCGATCCAGCCGCTGGCCAGCGCAGCGGCAGCCACGGCAAGGTAGCCGGCAAACTCGTTGAGGCCCATGGCCAGGCCGCGATCGCGATCGCCGACCAGGTCGATTTTCATTACTACCGTCATCGACCAGGCAAAACCCTGATGGGCGCCCAGAAGCACGTTGGCGGCGACTATCCATTCCCAGGAAGGGGCCGCCATCAGCATAAACGGCACCGGCAAGCCCAGCAGCCAGCCGACGAGCAACAGGCGCTTTCGCCCCCAACGGGCAGCCAACGGGCCAGTAGCCAGGTTGGCCAGGGCTTTGGCCAAGCCGAATGCCAGGATAAACGACAGAATAGCCGTGCGGGCAGCGAGGTCGAACTCCTGTTCTGCGATTTGCGGTAGAATACTGCGCTCCATGCCCACCATGCCGCCCACGAAGGCGTTGACGAGCACCAGGAGGACAAACTGGGGCAAATTGGCGCGTAAGCCGGTGGTTGCTGATTTATCCATGGCTAAACAATCGGCCGGCGGTTTCGAGGAGTGTTATTGCGCGCGCAGCAGCTGCTGGTAGCGGGCCTGGTCGTGGAGCAGCTGCACGGCGGCTTCTACTTCCGGATCGTTTTTCAGGCTTTTGCGCACTTTGCCCCGCTGGAAAAAATAGCGGCCGATGATTTCCTGCTCAATCTCGCGCAGAATGCGGGCCTTGTTGCGGGTGAGTTCGCCGGCTTTTTCGGCCTTGATTTTGCCTTCGAGCGCCTGAATCTCCGCAGTAATGGGATAGTTCTCGCTAACGGCCAGTTGGCGGAGCTCTTGCAGTTTTTTCTCAGCAGCGCTGATGTATTGAAAATTGCGGCTCTGGACAAAACGGTTGAAGTCGTCCCAATCCGAAAACGTAAATGTTTCGATGGAGTCGATTTTCACCTGTTTTTGCATCCATTGCGTGGCATAGTCGAAAATCAGGTGTTGCTCGAGCAAGGCGCGCACAATGCCAGTGGCGGTATCGACGGGCAACACCACGTCGGGTTTGACGCCGCCACCGCCGAGCACGGTACGGCCGCTCCGGGTTTTGAAGGGTTCGCGTTCAGCCTCTGGAATGTCGACTGGTTCGCCATTTTTGTAGCGCACGGCCTGGATACAGCGGCCCGAAGGGATGTAGTATTTGGCGGTGGTGAGTTTGATTTTGGCGTTGTAGCCGATGTCTTTGGTGTTTTGCACCAAACCTTTGCCGTAGCTGCGCTGGCCCATGAGCACACCCCGGTCGAGGTCCTGAATAGCGCCGCTGACGATCTCGCTGGCGGAGGCGCTCATTTTATTGATCAAAACCACCACGGGCACGTCGAGGTCGATGGGGCTATGCAGGGTTTTAAAACTGCGGTCCCACTCGGGCACTTTGCCTTTGGTACTGACGATAAATTCGCCACGAGGCAGGAACACATTGGCCACGTTGACGGCTTCGTTGAGCAAGCCGCCGCCGTTGTCGCGCAGGTCGAATACCACGCCTTTGAGGTCGGGGTGCTTGCGCTTGAGTTCCTGCAAGGCATTGGCCACATTTTCGCCGGCGGCGCGGGTGAAGGTGCTCAGGTAGATATACCCAATGCCGTTGGCCACGATACCGGAGTGCGGTACGTTTTGCGCTTCGATCTCGCCGCGTTCGAGCGTGATGCGCTGGTCTTTGTTGTCGCCAGGCCGGCGCACGAGCAGGTCGATCTTAGTGCCGGGCACCCCGCGCAGGAAGGCCATCACTTCTTCCTGGCTGCGGCCTTTGGCGCTTTGGCCGTCGATGCTGATAAGAGCGTCGCCTACTTTCAGGCCGGCTTTGTGGGCTGGGCTGTCTTCGAAAATTTCAGTGATCACCACGTAGTCGCCCATTTGTTCGGCTTCGGCGCCTACACCGTTGTAGCGGCCGTCGTAGAGGTAGCGATAGCCTTCAATGTCGGTTTCGGAAATATAATTGGTGAAAGGGTCGAGGCCGCCAAGCATAGCATCCATGCCGGTGCGCATGAGTTTGCCGGGGTCGAGTTCGTCTACGTAGGAGTGGTTGATCTCCTTGTAGGCGTTGGTGAAAATTTCCAGATTTTTGATGATTTCGAAGTACTTGTTGTCTTCAAAACCTTTGAATGCAAACAGACCGGAAGCGGCCAGGCAGATGAGGAGCAGAATACGCTTGTGCATTTTTTTTATGAGTTGCTGGTTGCTGGTTGGAGGGTTTCTGGTTGGAGGGTTTCTGGTTAGAGGGTTTCTGGTTAGAGGGTTTCTGGT
>CAZVZH010000050.1:0-2774 GCA_964630705.1 uncultured Saprospiraceae bacterium
TGTGGCACAAACGCGCAGCGAAATTTTTAAAAAAATTTCGCTGCGCGTTTGTGCCACACCTACTAACCGAACATGAAATTTCTATACACCCTGGCTATCCAGGCGCTCCAGCTCGCCTATTTGCTGGCAGCCAGCTTCCACCCCAAAGCCCGCGACTGGGTGGCCGGGCGGCGCAACTGGCGCGCCAACTACCGCAAGCGGTTTAAAAAAACCGGTCCGGTGCTCTGGATGCACGCCGCTTCCCTGGGCGAATTCGAGCAGGGGCGGCCGCTGCTCGAAGCTTTTCGCGAACGCCACCCCAACTGGCAATTGCTGCTCACTTTTTTCTCCCCCTCCGGCTACAACATCCGCAAAGACTATACCGGCGCCGATTTCATCTGTTACCTGCCACTCGACACGGCGCGCAACGCCCGCGATTTTCTCGATCTGTTCGAGCCCGAAGCGGTCATTTTTGTCAAATACGAGTTTTGGGCCAACTACCTGTTCGAACTCCGGCGGCGCCAAACCCCCACCCTGCTGGTGTCGGCGCTCTTTCGCCCGGAGCAACCGTTTTTCCGCTGGTACGGCGCCTTCTGGCGGCAGATGCTTGGCTGCTTCAGCCAGATTTTTGTGCAAAACCAGGACTCGGCCGCGCTGCTTAAAAAAGTGGGGTGTACGCAAGTGACTATTGCCGGCGACACCCGCATCGACCGGGTACTGCAACTGGCTGAAAACAGCCCGCCCAATACCCGGGTAGAACAATTTTTAGCCGCCGCTCCCGGGCCGGTACTGGTGGCGGGCAGTACCTGGCCGGCCGACGAAAGCCTGCTGCTCCCCTTGCTGGCCGATCCCGAATGGGCCGGGCTGCGCTGGATCATCGCGCCGCACGAGCCGTCTGAGCGGCATTTCGCCCGGCTGTGTCCGGCTGTTCCTGCACCCTGGTCTTTTTATTCAGCCCCGACAACAGGCGCCAGCCCGGTGTTGCTGATCGACTCCATCGGCTTGCTCAACAGCCTGTACCGCTATGGTTGGGTGGCCTACATCGGCGGCGGCTTCGGCAAAGGCATCCACAACACGCTGGAGCCGGCGGCTTTCGGACTGCCTGTTCTTTTCGGCCCCGGCTATGAAAAGTTTGAAGAAGCCCGGCAGTTCGTAGCGCGGGGCGGCGCTTTTCCGGTGCGGACAAGGGAGGAGCTGGCGGCGGTTTTACGGCGGTTGCGCCAGCCGGAAGCGTATGCGCGCGCCGCCCAGGCCGTCCGGGATTATTTGCAGGAAAACCGGGGCGCTACGGCCAAGGTGATGAAATATCTGGAATCGGGTGATTTTTGGCCGAAGGGCTGAATTTTCGGCCGGTTTTGCTACCTTCGCGGCGCTTTTTTTTCAAATTTCCCTAATTTTTAAATTCGAGCCTGTTCAGAAAACTGTGCCACACCTACCTGAGCAGGCTCTTAAATACAACAGCGTTCATGCAAGGATCTACCATTACCATCAAGAAGGGTAAGCTGAAAGTCCCCAACGATCCCATCATCCCGTTCATCGAAGGCGACGGTATCGGCCCCGACATTTGGGCCGCCTCCGTACGGGTGTTCGATGCGGCCGTTGAAAAAGCGTTTAACGGCAGTAAAAAAATCGTTTGGCAGGAAGTGCTGGCCGGCGAAAAAGCCTTCAACAAAACCGGCAACTGGCTGCCGCAGGAAACGCTGGATGTGATCAACCAGTACAAAGTGGCCATCAAAGGCCCCCTGACCACCCCGGTCGGCGGCGGCATCCGCTCGCTCAATGTGGCCCTGCGCCAACAGCTCGACCTGTATGCCTGCGTGCGCCCGGTCCGTTGGTTCCGCGGCGTACCCAGCCCGGTCAAACAGCCCGGCCTGGTCGACATGGTTATTTTCCGCGAAAACACCGAAGATATCTACGCCGGCATCGAGTACATGGCCGGTACGCCCGAATGCGACAAGGTGTTGAGTTTCCTGAAAAACGATATGGGGGTAACGAAAATCCGTTTCCCCGAAACCTCCTCGATCGGTATCAAACCCGTATCGGTCCAGGGCACCGAACGCCTCGTGCGTTCCGCCATCGAATATGCCCTGCAATACAAGCGCAAATCGGTCACGCTGGTGCACAAGGGCAACATCATGAAATTTACCGAAGGCAAATTCAAAGACTGGGGCTATGCTCTGGCTGAACGCGAATACGGCGACCGCACCTTCACCTGGGCGCAATACGACCGCATCAAGGAAGAAAAAGGCGAAGCTGCCGCCAACCAAGCCCAAAACGAAGCCCTGGCCGCCGGCAAACTGCTGATCAAAGACGTAATTGCCGACGCTTTCCTGCAGCAAATCCTGCTCCGCCCGTCCGAATACGACGTGGTGGCTACGCTCAACCTCAACGGCGACTACCTCTCCGACGCCCTGGCAGCCCAGGTGGGCGGTATCGGCATCGCGCCGGGCGCCAATATCAACTACGTGAGCGGCCACGCCATCTTCGAAGCCACCCACGGCACCGCGCCCAAGTACGCCGGCAAAGACATGGTGAACCCGGCCTCCGTGATCCTTTCCGGGGTGATGATGTTCGAATACATGGGCTGGAACCGCGCCGCCAAACTCATCGTGCGCGGCCTGGAACGGGCCATTCGCAAAAAACGGGTGACCTACGATTTCGAACGCCTGATGAAAGGAGCCACCAAGCTGAAATGCTCGGAGTTCGGCTCGGAGATCATTGCCAATATGTAAGCCCGGGATTTCCGGAAAAGTTTTAGAAAGGCTGCCCGTCTGTTGGACCGGGCAGCCTTTTTT
>CAZVZH010000050.1:2874-24863 GCA_964630705.1 uncultured Saprospiraceae bacterium
CGCACGGCATAAATCAGCTCGTCCATAAACGCCCCGTTTTTAAACAAGGTTTTTTCAAATCGGGCCTCCAGCGTAAAGCCCGCCTTTTCCAGCACCCGTTGCGAGCCGATATTTGGACCAAAGGCCCGGGCGTAGATGCGGGTAACATCGAAGTGGCCGAAGCCGTAGCGCACCATTTGCCGCACGACTTCGGTCATGATACCCCGGCCCCAGTACGGTTCGGCCAGCCAGTAGCCGATTTCCAAGTTTTTGCAAAAAATATCCGCCTGCGGGTGCAAGCCGGAAGCGCCGGCCGCTGTGCCGTCAATCTCGATGGCAAAGACGCGGGTCGGATCCGCTTCCATATTTTTACGGATAAACTGCTCGCCGTCTTCCGGCGTGTACGGATGCGGAAACTGGTTGTTCAGGTTCGCCGCGATGCGCGGGTTGTTGGCAAAACGGACGAGGTTGGTCAGGTCGTCGAGGCGCCAGGGGCGCAATTGAAAATCAGTCATCAGCGAAAATTGAATACAGCCAAAACCACAATGGCTACTGCGGTTAACAAGACCCATTTCCCGAAAGGTTCAAATTTCAAAAAAATTGCTTCCGCGTCGCCGGCCCGGCTTTGCTGGCCATCTCCAGGCCGGTAATGTGGAGGATAAGCATGCTGGCTTTCCAGTTTTAAATGGACTTTTGAATATGATTTTATCTACTTTTCGAGCATCAATGCCGGGAGGAGATGGGATGGGAGCGCGGAGGAGGCAGATTTAGGCGGATTAACGCCGCGCATTAGTAAAAATATCCGCGCTAATCCGCCTAAATATGCCTCCACCGCGCACCCCACCCGCAAACATAAAAAAATCAACCATGACCAACACAGAATACCACCACCACGACGCACTCGGCCTCGCCGCGCTGGTACGCAAGGGCGAGGTGGCGCCGCTGGAGCTCGTCGACCTGGCGATTCAGGCCATCGAACGGCTCAACCCCGAGCTCAACGCCGTCGTTCATTTTCGCTTCGACGAAGCCCGCCGCGAAGCCCGGGCGGTCGATACTTCAACGCCTTTTGCCGGCGTGCCTTTCCTGGTCAAGGACCTGGGCATGGAGGTGGCCGGCTTGCCGATGTGCCTGGGCAGCAGGGGCTACCGCGATTATGTATCCGGGCAAGACAGCGCAGCGGTGCAAAAAATGAAACGCGGCGGCCTCATCATTTTAGGAAAAACCAACACGCCCGAGTTCGGCATCACGCCCTTCACCGAGCCCCGCCTGTTCGGCCCTACCCGTAACCCCTGGAACCCCGCTTTTTCCCCCGGCGGCTCCTCAGGCGGATCGGCAGCGGCAGTGGCAGCCGGCATCGTTCCGCTGGCCACGGCCAACGACGGCGGCGGCAGCATCCGCATTCCGGCTTCGTGCTGCGGTTTGTTTGGCTTGAAACCTACGCGCGGCCGCGTGTCGTGGTCGGCGCTGGAAGGCGAATTGTGGTCGGGCGCTGCCGTGGAAAACTGTGTCAGCCGCACCGTTCGCGATTCGGCGGCCTATCTCGATCTCATCCAGGGGCCGGCGCCTGGCGACCCCTACATCATCGCGCCGCCCCGCCGGCCGTATCTGGAAGAAGTAGCCACTCCGCCCGGACGGCTGCGCATCGGCTACAGTACGGCGCACCTCCTCGACCAGCCGGTAGCCGCCGATTGCCGGCTGGCGGTCGACCGCGCAGTGGAAGCCCTGCGGGCTACCGGCCATCAGGTTGAACCCGTGGAAATGCCTTACCACATCGAAGACCTGACCAAGGCTTTTCTCGTGGTGATCGCCGGCGAAACAGCCGGTGGCCTTCAACTGCTCGCCGAATACCTGGGCCGCCGCGTGCGCCCTTCCGACGTGGAGCCGGGGACTTACGCGTTGCACCTGTTGGGCCGCGCTTTCACCGCCGGCGACTTTGCCCGCGCCAAACACCAGTGGGGGGAAATATCGCGCCGCATCGCGCAGTTTCACGAACAGTACGACCTGCTGCTCACCCCGACACTCGCCCGGCCACCCATCGGCATCGGCAGCCTGCAACCCAGCGCTGCGGAGGAGCGCATCCTGGGCATCATCAATGCCCTGGGGCTGGGCAGCGCGGTAAAAGCCACCATCGACCAGTTGGCCAGCCGGATTTACGGTTACATGCCCTGGACGCCCTTTGCCAACCTCAGCGGCCAGCCCTCCATGTCGATGCCGTTTCACTGGACAGCGGAAAATTTGCCCATCGGCGTGATGTTTACTGCCCGGCTCAATGAAGAAGACCTGTTGTACCGCCTGGCCGGGCAACTGGAACCGGCGGCGGCATTCCGGAGTCCGGCCTGAACATACCTTTATTTAGAAATCGTAACCGCATCTATACCTAACCGAATGATGAATAGCATTCCCAAACCTCAGCCCTGCGACCAGTCCTGGTCCAACATGCACCCGGTAGCCGGCGGCCGCCGGTGCGGCAAATGCCAGAAAACCATTGTCGATTTTTCACAAAAAACCTGGGCGGAAATCGAGGCGATGAAACGCGCCCACGGCCCGGGCTTGTGCGGCCTCTATCACCCAGGACAGCTCGAATACTGGGGCCGGGAAGTGCCGCGCGCAGGCTGCGGAAGTTTCGCGCGCACCCTGGCTTTTCTGGGCTCGCTGAGCCTGAGCCAGCCCGCACTCAGCCAAACCGACAGCCTGCCCGCCATGCGTTACCCCGAAGTATTCACCGGCGTCGTATTTACCGCCGGCGATTCCTTGCCAAGTCGCCCGCTGGCGGGAGCAAAAATCCTGTTACAAGGCACCCCGGTACAAACGGTTTCCGACAGCGCCGGCAGGTTTTCGCTGCACATCGACGGGGCGGCCGATACATTGTGGCAATTCAAACCCACCATCATGGTGTGGCAAAATGGGTTTGATTCCGAGGCGATTTTCCTGGAAAAAAGCCACGAGCCTGCTATGCGTCGGGATTTTTACCTCAATGCTGCCGAACCTATGGAAATTATGGATTTCAGCGTCCGGGCTAATTTTTGGACCCGTTTGACGTGGCGGATCAGGCGTTGGTTTCGGTAAAATCGCAAAATGCCACTCCGCAGCCGCCGGCCTTTTCTACCTTTGCTTATAAACAAAACCACGACGACACATGCGACCCACCTGGCACGGCGTTTACCCCGCGGTAACCACGCCTTTCAAAGAAAACGGCGATCTTGATTTTTCTACTTACCTGCATAATATCCATGCGCTGCTGGATGCGGGTGTACATGGTATCATTATTGGCGGCTCGCTGGGGGAATCCAGTACGCTCAGCGCCGATGAACGAATTGAATTATTGCTGGCGACCAAAGAAGCGGTGGCCGGGAAAATCCCGGTGTTGCTCAACATCGCCGAAGGCGCTACCCGGAGCGCTATCGCCCTGGCCCGGCGTGCCCAGTACGAAAGTGCCGACGGCCTCATGGTGTTGCCCCCGATGATGTATAAACCCACTCCGGCAGAGACGGTGGAATACTTTCGCGCAATTGCCCACAGCACCGACCTGCCCATCTTGGTATACAACAATCCGGTAGATTACAAAGTGGAAGTCAGCCTCGACATGTTTGAGGAGTTGTTGAAAATCGATACCATTCAGGCCGTCAAGGAAAGCACTCGCGACGTTTCCAACGTCACCCGCATGCTCAGCCGTTTTGGCGACCGCCTGAAAATTCTGTGCGGCGTGGATACCCTGGCCCTGGAGGAACTGCTGATGGGCGCCCACGGTTGGGTAGCGGGTCTGGCAGACGCTTTCCCACGCGAAACCGTTGCCATTTACAACATGATTCAGGATGGACGCATCGAAGAAGCTCGAACCATCTACCGCTGGTTTTTGCCTATTCTGGAACTCGACCTCAGCCCTCAACTCGTTCAAAATATCAAACTGGCGCAAAAAATGACCGGCCTGGGCACGGAATATGTGCGCTTGCCGCGCATGCCGCTCAGCGGGGCGGAACGCGAGCGGGTGCTGCGTATTTTGGAGACGGGCCTGGCGAATCGACCCAAAGATTAATTGGAGACGAGGATTTACAGGATAGAAAAAATTTGATCCTGTAAATCCCGTCTCCAATTAATCCTGTAAATCCCGTCTATTCAATGGCTTGCCCGAGATCGGCCAGAATATCCTCCGCTTGTTCGATTCCGACCGATACGCGGATCATGCCGTCGGTAATTCCGTTTTGTTCCCGCAGTTCCCGCGGCACATTCAGGTGCGACGACGTAGCCGGGTGCAGGATCAAGGTATCGACATCGCCGAGGGTAGGCGCCAGGGTGCAAAACCGGATGCGGTTCATGCAGCGCAGGCCCGCCTCCAGGCCGCCTTTCAATTCGAAACTCAACATACCGCCGAATCCGCCCGGCATTTGCCGCCGGGCAAGGGCATGGTCGGGGTGGCTGGATAAGCCGGGGTAGTTTACCCGCGCTACGGCCGGGTGTTTTTCTAAAAACTCCGCCAGGGCTTGTGCGTTGGCGCAATGGCGTTCCATGCGCAGCGCCAGGGTTTTGAGTCCGTTGTGGGTAAGCCAGGCTTCGAAGGGCGAGCAATTGGTACCGGCCAGTTTCATGGTGCGCCACACCTGCTGGCGCATCAGCGCGCGGTCGCGCCCCACGATCACCCCGGCGATGCTGTTGCCGTGGCCGTTGAGGTATTTTGTGGTGGAATGCAGGATAAAATCGACCCCGTGGGCAAATGGCTGCTGGAGTAAAGGCGTCGGGAAAGTATTGTCGATAGCTGTCCAGGCGCTGTGCTGCCGGGCCAGGGCGGCCAGGGCGGCGATGTCGACGCAGGCGAGCGTAGGGTTGGCCGGCGTTTCGCAATAAATCATACGGATAGCCGGGTCAGATTTCAGAACAGCCTCGACCCGGGCGAGATCGCGCAAGTCGGCAAAAACAGGTTCCACGCCGTAGGGTTGCATCAGGGCCTTGAGCAGTTCGGTGGTGCCGCCGTAGAGGTTGCCCTGGCTCAATAACTTGTCGCCCGGGCGCAGGAGGCCCAGCATCAGGGTGGAAATAGCCGACATGCCCGAGGAGGTCATCACCGCTTCGGCTTCGAAGCCGAGGCCGAAGGTTTCGAGCGCTGCAATTTTGCGCGCCACGGTATCCACCGTGGGATTGGCGTAGCGGCTGTACACGTGGCCGCTTTCGATATTTTTGAAAATTTCTACGCCCTGGTCAATGTTTTCAAAAACAAAGGAGGAAGTGGCGTAAATGGGCAGTACATGCGGATCGGTGGTGCGGTTTTCGGCGGGTTCTTTGACGACGAAGGAGTGTGGATGCACGGTCGGAATTTTTTAAAAAGTGTTGTTTAGGTTGTCTGCGCCAAAAGAGCTTCAATTTCTCCAAGTGCCAGTTCCGGCGTGCCGCCCTTTTTCGACGCTACCAGGGCGCCCACTGCCGCGGCAAAAGCCAGGGATTCGGGAACGGAGGCTCCACGCAAATGCTGGCTGAGAAATCCCGCAAGAAAAGAATCGCCCGCGCCCACAGTATCCTGCACCTGAACGCGGAAACCGGGGTGTTCGAAAAAACCGGCAGGGCTGAGGCAAGCCGCGCCGTCTTTTCCCCGGGTGAGGATGATCAGGGCGCAATCGAAGCGGTTTTTGAAGTATTCCAGTTGTGTGCGTTCATCGCCACCGACACGGTACCAACCGGCGAGCAAAGCCAGCTCCTCGTCGTTAAGTTTCAGGATGGTGGCTGCCGCGATCAGTTCTTCGAGCAGAGCCTGGTCGTAAAATGGCACGCGCAGGTTGATGTCGCACACCCGAACGGCGGCCCGTTTCAGGTAGTTGAACAGCGTTTTTTTGTTGTTTTCGGTGCGGCAAGCCAGGCTGCCGTATACCAGCGCCGTAGCATGACGCACCTGTTCGGCAGTTGTTGGATCCGGCTGCAGGGCATCCCAGGCGACCGGACGGACAATTTCGTAACTGGGCGAGCCGGCAGCGCTAAACGTCACTTTTACGGTGCCAGTGGGCAGAGCCGGGTCGGTTTGAATCAACGCAGTAGGCACGGCTTTTTTTTCCAAAAACTGCAGGAGATCGCGCCCCAGGGCATCGTCGCCCACACGGCTAATCATGCTGGCTTTCAAACCCAGTTGATTGGCGTGAAAGGCGACGTTCATCGGTGCGCCGCCGGCTACCGGTCCGTCGGGAAGCAAGTCCCACAGGACTTCGCCGAAACAAATAAGCGCGGGGTGGTTCATACAACGAGCAGGAAAGTTTTTGAAACGGAAGGCGATTCTTTGCGCCAAAATTAGCAGAAAATTGCCAGCGCGTAGGCCGTTCAAAAAAATGTGCCGCACCCCCTGAAAGGAAAGCGACCACCGTACTGGATATTTTCCAGATAACCTTTTCCGCTCCGGAATCCGGGTTGACAAACAAATCCGATCTTTACCCTCCCCTACGGCTAATTCGCTACACATGAAACGCAACCTACCGCTTACCGCCCCTTCTCCACCCGCCTGGATCGACGCCGTCATGGCCGACTTCGACAGTTTTTTGCAAGACCACGCCGACTGCGAGCGCAAAGCCAGCGGCTTTGCCCTGAGCATGGTGGCCAAGTACCCCGACCGCGCTGCTATCATTCCGGCACTGATCGATACGGCCCTGGAGGAAATGGAACATTTCAAACTCGTGTACGAGCGCATGGCCGCGCGCGGCGTTCCGCTAGCCCATGTGATCCCGAAAGACTATTACATGGAAGACCTGCTAAAACTCCGCCGCACCGGCCGCGAAGAACATTTTCTTGACCGGCTCTGCATTGGCTCCGTGGTAGAGTCGCGCGGGGCCGAACGCTTCCGCCTGTTGGAAGAAGCCCTGGAAGACCCTGACATGAAGCGGTTTTACAAAATGCTCTGGACTTCCGAGGCTAAACACGGCAATCTGTATGTCGACATGGCGCTGGAATATTTCCCCGAAAACACCGTGTACGACCGGCTGCACTGGTTCAATGAGCAGGAAGGCCAGATCGTGCAGCGCCTGGACATCCGGGCGGCGCTCCATTGAATATTCAATTTCATTTCAGCGCTGCACCGCCAGCTTTCCACTGCACTGTTGCCCACCCACCGTCAGCCGGTAAAAATACAGGCCTACCGGGTATTGGCCAGCCGGCCAGGGGTATTGCCCAGCGGCCGAAAGGGGTATTTCGATTGCGCTGATCAGCCGGCCTGCAGCATCCGCCAACTCGAGGCGCGCCGGCTCGCCGGTCGGGTTTTCAGGCAGTGAAAACGTAGCCATGGTGTTGGCCGGGTTGGGAAAAGGCGCAGGGCAAGGCGGCACGTCTGGCAAAGCGACGGTCTCGCTGCGCATTTCCGGTCCGAACCTGACATACTCCGGCGCAAAATGCCAACTGTGCGGCGTAAGCAGCCTCCGGGCCCAACTCCTCGAATACCCGGCTGCCCCTTGGGTGTAAGGGTACAAAGCCTGCAAGCTGGCAGCGTCCAACTGGAAAATATTTTTACCGGCCACCAACTGGCAAATTTTCTTGTAGTTCCGCAAATCGGCCTGCAAGTCGCTCGTCAGCGGAAATTTAGCAAACATGCCGTCGACCACCCCGATAGCCTCCGCCAGCGCGCCTTTTGCCAGGAACAGTTGCGCACGCCAGAGTTCCCCTTCCAGACTGTTCATCCGGCCCACCCAAGCCAGCAGGCTATCGGGTTGGGCGCCATCCACGGCAGCCTGGTAATGCCCGGCAATCTGAAAAGCGTGCTCGTCGAGCAGGCGGCGGTAATAGGCCAGGGCAGCGCGTTGCCCGGGGTCGGGCGCCGGACCGATCGCCTGGCTGGCCGCAACAGCAGCTGCTTGCAGTTCGAAAAAGCCATTTTTCATTTGTTGCAACACATCGGCGGGCAAATCGGCGGGCAGCAAGGCGCCGGCAGGACATACCGCACCCGATACTGGCTGGGCTACAAAGGCGCCCTGAGCGCCGGCAGGCGTCTGGTCCGGACCAGTGGGGTTGAAAAAATACACCAGCGGCGCGCCGGAATTCGCCCAAGGGTTGCCGCCAGCAGAAAACTGGTTGCCGGCGGCCAAGTAACCGGCTGTTTCAGCGCCGCGCAGCAGCTCCAGTCCTTGCCGGTTGCGCACTTGTCCGTTTGGCGTGGAGAGGTCGAAGCTTTGGTCCAGTTCGGTCGTCCAGTGTTCGTTGCATTCGAACAACAGGCCACGGGCCAGGGGTTCGGGTTGGTTGGGCCGGAAAATGGCGCCGTTGATCTGGTTGGCGAGGTTGCCAATGTTCAGGTCGACGTAGCGGTTGCGCCGGATGCGTTTGTTCATTTCGCCAGTGTTCAGGCAAACGAGGCCGATCGTAGTGATTTCCGGGTTGTCGCCCGAGCCCAGAAATTCGTTTTCCGCCACATTAAATCCGGCGGCTTCGCTCTCCAGCAGCAGGCCTATTTGGTCGGCGATCAGGCCTTCGGCTGGCAGTTTGCCCAGTTGGAAAGTGTTGAACAGCACATTGGCGCCGCTCACACCCCAGTTCCGAATACCCACGAAACAGCGGTTGAAATAGCATTTAGCAACCGAGTACGGCCGGTTGTTCAGGTTGCGTTGCGCCTGAATGGCATAACCCAGACCTTCGAAACGGGAAAAGGCGAGGGGTTTTCCTGCCGCCGCACTTTCCCGTACGTTGAAGCCCGCATCGACAGCCAGAATGCCATAGCCCCGGTCGGCAATCGAATGCCCCCGCGCAGGCTGTTCGTTTCGAAAACGCGTTCCGGCAATTTGAACGCCGACCACGCCGCTCATGCGCATAAAGGCGAAAAACGGTTCGGCATGCGGGTATTGTTCATCGTTGAAAAACTGGCAGCGTTCGAAGGCTGCCGCGTAATCGAGGGGCCCGGCGCCCGGCCCGGCAGCCGGGTTTTGAAAGGGCGCAAAATCCACCCCGATCACATTGTTTCGAAAACTTCCGCCCTGGCCGCTGATTTGGCCGCCGGCCTGCGCTTTTGTCGGGCCGAACAGGCGAACGGCTGTTTTAGCGTTTTCTATTAATGCTCCCGCCCCGATGAACAAGCGGCCTTGCGCATAGGCGCCGCTCGCCGGAAACTGGGATTTGTCTGGTCCGCCGCCCCATACTTCAATACCTCTCCAGGTGTTGGAGCAAGCCATGCTGCTCAGGGTTCCGTGCAGGTACAGCACAGCATTGGGCTCGATGACCAGTCGGCTGTTTTGCCCAAAATGAATGCGCACATCCGGACCGATGGTCAGGCTGCCGCCGCTGCGCACTGTCAGGTCGCCTTGCAAGTAAAATTCGCCTTGGTTGGGGGTATTGGCAGCCGTCCAACTCATGGCGCCGCTGACGTTGACGTTCAACATATCGGGGTCGATCGTACAGGCCATCAGCACCGGCGCCGTCGAGAGGAGCTGGCGCATCCGGATACCCTGCCCGGCGGTAAGGTGGGTCATACAGCCTACGTAAGTGTACGACATGATGAGGTGGGTATTGGGTTGATAGGGTTGACCGTTGGGATCGAGGGTATTGTAATAGTAGAAACAGTCGGACAGGTAAGCGCTGTGCGGGTTGAACGGCGGATAGGGTTCGGCCGGCGTGTCGGCCACATAATCGCCGCAGGTAGCGGCGTTGCTGCCGTTGGCCAGCTCCTTGCACTCGGTCGGGTCGACGAGCACGCCGGCGCAATCCCGAGCCCCTTCGGCGCCGTGGAAGGTATGCCAAAGCCCCAGGCAGTGGCCCATTTCGTGGGCGGCGATCAGGCTGCGTGCCGGCGCATAAGCAACTTGGTTGCCTGGCGGCCCGACCAGCTCCTTGCCTTTGATCAGGATGGTTTTTCCGGGAATCCCCCCGGCGGCGGCATAAGCCGGCGCTGCATCGCCGCCTATAATGATATCGATGCCGTCGGGGTGCGGTTCAAACCATTTTTCCAGGCCGCAGAGCCCGCTCAAGTTGTTCCAGTTGTACAGCGGTGCACTGCGGATTTCGGCGACCGAACAGTCCCAGATAAAAAAGATGTTGTGTTCGTGAAAGGCGGATTTCAGGAGTTCAAACGTTTCGGAAATCTGTTCGAAAGCCGGCATGTCGCAGCCTTCGGCGTCGCCCAGGGCATGCAGGTACACCCGGACAAAAAATGGTCCAGGCGGATCTGCTTCTCCGGTTTTTACCGGCAGGGCGCCGATTGCGCTGTGACTGGATGGGGCTGTTTGGCAGAAAGAGTGGTTTTGTGCGTCGATTGGGGAGCAGTTGGCGAGTAAAAAAAGAGAGCAGAAGAAACAGCCGCGACGCAATACGGCAGGCTTGTTCCATTTTGGCAGGTTATACATAGGTCAAAAGGTTATAATGATTACAAAAAATTAAAGCAAATCATAAACCGTGCCAGCGCAATTTTTCCAAATGCCGGTACGGCGCATTTTTCGCACAGGGTTCATTTCAACGGAGCACTCCAAAATTACGGGGCAAAGCAGGTTGGAAAAAGTACATTTTATCCGAATTGTGAAAAGTTCAAAATGTACTTTTATGCGGTCCACCCGATCCAACAGCACCCATACACGCATCCATCCAACATGAAACGACCTTTCCTCCCTGTTTCGCTGTTCCTGCTCCTGGCGCTCGCTCCTGTACGCAACATGCAGATCGCTCTGAATGACGCTGATTTTCAACCGGCGGACTATGCATCCCCCATCCTCCAGGCTGAATTTCCGAGCAGCCCCGAGGAGGTGTACAACCTATACGGCGCCAACAACGGCCCGGCCCGTATGGTCCGAACGAGTGCGATGCGCGCGGCGCACCGACACGACAACTGGTTCGTACTCGTTTATGGATTGTTCTTGCTGGCCTTTGCAAGCATCGGTTACCGGCTTACCCGGGAAAAATATTTTTTGTTGCTGGCCGTGTTGACCGCCGCGGCTGCCGGCGCCGACTGGCTTGAAAATTCTGAGATTTCTGCCATCACCCGCGCGCTCGACACGGAAACCAACCAATTGGGCCGCTTGCTTCAACGCCTGGGTTGGTGGACCTGGCTGAAATGGTTAGGGCTGGCGGCTTACTTCGGCGTGCTGGCTCAATTTTTTAATCCTGCTACGGCCTGGGGCAGCCTGCATCCTTGGGCAGGCCTGGGGTTGCTCTGGGCCTGCCGAATCGTGCCGGCGCTCGCTGTGATCGCTGCCCTTACCCGGCAGCCGGTGCTCATCCAAGGCATGGCGCACTCCATCACGCTGATGTTCGGAGCCTTGTTTTTGTTTGGGCTGTTTTATCGAAAAAAGCGGGCATGAAGTTCCAATAAACTGATTTTCAAGTGTAAAAACTTCGCTCGCGCTGCCGCATCCGTTCCAGCAGTTGCCGGGCATTCGCCTGCCCTTCCGGTATTTCGAGCAACCAGGAGGCCGCCAATTCCACGGGCACGGAGGGATAAAAATTGTCGCGGGTAAAGTGCGCGAATTGCATCGCCCTAAAAGCGTCGAACCAGCGAAAAAACCGTTTTTCGAAAGCCCGTGCACTGGCGGTGTGTTGGCGGAGTTCGCGCAGTTTTTCCATAAAGTTTTCCTGTTCCAAGTAGGCCATCAAACTGGCGGGCAAGGCCGGTACGCGATAAGCCGGGTTGTGCCAAGCGCCAATATTTTTCAAAAAAGGTTGTAAATCTTTAAAAATCGCGGGAGCGTAAGTGAAAAACGAACGGCCGTCGAGCATGTCGCCTACCGCCTTACCAGTACCGAAAGGCACCCGGTGCGAGCGCCGGGGCGAAGGGAACACCGTCGTGCTCCCGATGCTGTCAAAGCCGTCGAGCGGGGTGAATTTGTGCAAGAAATAAAAGTCTTCTCCGGCTTTGCGGCGGTTCATGCCGCCCTGGGATTGGTAGGCGCCGGAACGGACGGCCATGGCCGAGCCGACCGTTTGCACAGCCGTCGGTAATCCGGCCCAACGCAGTGCCAGCGCGTAGTAGCGCAGGTGCAGTTCGTAGCGGGTGATGGCGGCGTAAACCTCCCCGGGGAAGTCGGGGCCGCTAAGCGGGTGTTCATACCAGATGCTGACGGCCGGGCAAGCTGGGTGCCTTTCGAAATACCGCTCCAGCGCTTGCAGGTAATTGGGCGCTACCAGGCTGTCGGCGTCCAGGCAGGCAATGACGCCCTTGGGCGGCAAGCGGCGGACCGCTTCATCCATAGCGATCTTGCGCGCCAGGCCCACGCCGGCGTGTTTGGGTGGCAACCCGGGAAAATGCAGGATATGAAATTTCAGCCCGGCGTTGGTACGCTCCGCCGCCCAGCGTTGCGCCAGTTCCACGCTGGCGGCGTTGCGTTTTTTGAGTTCTGCAGGGGCATTTTCTGCGCTGTTCACCACCACGATCACCTCCGCCGGGAAGTGGCCGGGCCGGCAAGCCGCCAACGATTCGAGGGTGCGCAGTAGTTCCGGCTCGTCGTGGCAAGGGATAGCAACAGCCAAAGCCAGACCAGGTTCGGGCGGCGCAGCGATCAGCGGCGGGAATAGCGGGTGTTTCTCCAGGTAGTTCATTTTGCAAGATAGCTTGCAGAAAGGCTAAATTAATTGCTTTTTAAGCGCACATCGATTGACTTGCCGATTATTATGCGGCTAATTTTGCACCAGCCAAAACAATTGAAAATGATCCTTTTTTCCGTAGAGCAGTCCCCGCTACCGGCATAATGCTGGTGGCGGGGTTTTGTTTTTCGAGCGGAAATAAACGACAGTTTTGGCCGACCTGCAGCCATTTTTTCACGATTCAATTTATAAGACAATGAAAAAAACACTATCCCTGATCGTGGCCCTCAGCTGCCTTTTTCTCTTGCGCTTGCAAGCCCAAATCGACGCTCCTGCCATGCCGGCCTTCGAAACGCCGACCGAGAGCGCCAAAAGCCTGATCCCGCTGCCCTGCGCCTCCGACCCATGTCCATGCGTAGGCGCCTATGCCGCCATCCAGGTGTACTACTTCGGACCGGCGCCGGTAACGGTGCGGGTGTACAACAGCGTGCCGCTCGGAGCGCCGTTTGCCACGTTTAACAACGTCGCGAACGGCCAGTTGCTCACCATCAACGGCCCGGGCGGCTCCTTGGCCACCTACACCTACCTCAGCGTCGACAATGGCGGCGACGTGTGCACCACCCGGCTCTACACCCGCTGCCCAACGGAAGCCTGGCCCGGTGCGCTGGACGACCTGGCCATTCTGGGCAAAACCTTTCGCAACTTCACCGTGTACACCGTCACCGACGCCGCCAACAACGTCGCCTGTGCGATCGACAACGCCGACCAGGACTGGCACGTGGGCGGCAACGTAGTAGGCGCCGGGAAAAAATCGCTCGGCACCCGCAACAATGAAGACGTCATCCTCATCACCAACGACCAAGCCCGCGGCATCATGACCCGCACGGGCAACTTCGGCCTCGGCATCCAGGCTCCCACCGCCCGCCTGCACGTCAACGGCAACACCATCGTCGAGCAAAACCTCGACGTGAACGGCATCGGCCGGATGAACAATGCGGCTGCTTCCAACAGCCCGGCCACCGGCGCACTCATCGTAACCGGCGGCGCCGGCATTGGGCAAAACCTCTTTGTCGGCAACAATATCAATGTTGCAGCCAACGGGTTTGTCGGCGGCAACCTGGGTGTGGGTATCGCGCCCGCTACCCGCCTGCATGTCGACGGCGGCGGCATCCGCTTGTCCGACGGCGGTCAGCGCATTGATTGGTCGGCTGGCGGCGGCCCCAGCAGCATGGTCGCCAGCGGCAGCAACCTGCTGTTGCGCACCCCGGGTAACCACCTGTTGATCAACACCGTAGGCGGCGACGGCAAGGTAGCCATCGGCACCACCCAAACGCCGAACAGCCTGGCAGCCGGCACCATAAACATCAGTGCCTACCGCCTGTATGTGGCCGGCGGTATTCTCACGGAGGAAATGCGGGTGCGCACCGGTTGGGCCGACTATGTTTTTGACAAAAACTACCGCGTGCGGCCGCTGCCCGAAGTCGAGCAGTTTATTCAAAAAAATGGCCACCTGCCCGATTGCCCCTCGGAAAAAGAGGTGTTGGCCGGCGGGCTGAACGTGGGCGAAGCCGCTGCGAACCAGCAAGCCCGGATCGAGGAAATTTTCCTGCATCTCATCGACATGAACAAACAATTACAGGCGCTCCAAGCGGAAAACGCTGCCCTGAAAGCCCGGCTGAACCAGCTGGACGGGCAGTAATGCCGGCACCTTTCACCTTTTCTGTTTGGATTTAAAAAACCGAGAGCATGAAACATATTCTTCGATTCTCAAGCTGGTTGTACTTGCTGCTGTTGGCCGCCGGCAGCGCAGCGCAGGACAGCCGGGCGTTCAGCACGTTTTGGACAGACGTGCCGGAACTCAGCCTGACCGTGCCGGAGCGCACGCAGGTGCCCTTACCCAATAAATTCCGGCTTCTGCAACTCGCCGACCCGGCCGCCCTGGAGCGCCGACTTTTGTTGGCCCCCGCCGAATCTGTCCTGCCGGCGCGCAACAGCGCCGTGCTGGTGGAGGTTCCGCTTCCCGACGGCAGTTTTCAGCAGTTCCGGATAGTCAACGCCCCGGTGATGCACCCCGACCTGGCGCGGCAATACCCGGAAATCAATTCCTTTTTCGGGGTGGGTGTTGAAAATTCCGCCGCCAGAATTTACTGTTCGTACTCGCCGCTGGGGTTCAATGCGATCATTCTGGCGCCCGGCAGCGGGCACGTGCTGATCGAACCCGTGCATGCCAGCGATACCCGGCACTACTTGTGTTATTTTTTGCGCGATTTTGAAATTCCCAGCTTCCCGGGTGGCTGCTCAACAGTTGATGGGGAAAGGATCACGGATTTCGCCACTGCGCCAGATGCCTCCCTGGCCGGCGACTGCCGCCTGCGCACCTACGACCTGGCGATTGCTGCCACAGCTGAATTCACGGCAGCGGCCGGCAGTGCAGCCAATGTTTTAGCCAATTTCAATACCCTGGTAACGACGATAAACGCCTTGTTTATCAATGAAGCGGCTATCCGGCTCCGACTGGTGGCGAACAACAACGCCATCATTTTCACCAACACCGCCACCGACGGCTACACCGACGGCGCCAACCAAAATACCCTGGCCGGCCAGAGCCAGGGCGTCATAGACGGAGCGATCACCGCCGCTGCCTACGACATTGGCCACACCGTGAGCACCAACCCCAGCGGAGGCTGGGCCGGCGTTTCGCAGCAGATCGGGAATGTTTGCACGGGCAACAAAGCCAGTGCAGCCACGATTTTTAATCCCGTGCCGATCCCGAACGGCTTCGCCATGGCGTTCTGGCACGAAATGGGCCACCAGTTCGGCGCACGGCATACCTTCAACGACAACACTACCGGCTCCTGCAACCCTGGCCAGCTCGACGCCCTGGCTTCCTACGAACCGGGCAGCGGCTCTACCATCATGTCGTATGCAGGCACCTGCGGGGTGATGGATGTGATCGGCAACCGCGACCAGTACTACCACGCCATCAGCTTGCAGGAAATTGGCAATTACGTGACCTCCGGCGCTGGCAGCGGTTGCGCCACCGTCACTCCTCTGGCCAACAATGCGCCGGTGGTGAACGCGCCAAACGTGGTCATTTACAACCTGCCGGTGAGTACGCCGTTTGTGTTGACGGCTACCAGCAGCGACGCTGATGGCGACGCCCTCTTCTTTTGCTGGGAGCAATGGAACCGCGAGCTGATAACAAACCCGCCTGCGGCGACGGCTACGCAAGGCCCGGTTTTCCGCTCCTTTCCGCCAACGCCCTCCCCGACGCGGTACTTCCCGAATCTGCCATCCATCCTCTCCGGAACGCCGCAGATGTGGGAAGTGCTTCCGAGTGTTTCGCGCACGATGGATTTCCGGGTAACGGCCCGTGACGATGCGGCGGGCGGCGGCTGCACGGATGAGGATAACATTGCTCTGGAGTTTTTCAGCAGCGCGGGCCCGTTCCGGGTTACGGCCCCGGCAGCGGCCGCCTGTTTTGCCGCAGAGGGCCCGATGACGGTTACCTGGGATGTGGCCGGCACCAATGCCGGCGATGTCAATTGCGCTAATGTGGACATTTTGCTCTCCACCGACGGCGGCCTGACCTATCCGACCACCCTGCTCGCCGGCACGCCCAACGACGGCAGCCAATCCGTCACCCTGCCCGATGTGCTGACTAATACGGCCCGGGTGATGGTGCGCGGGTCGGGGAATATATTTTTCAATATTTCCCCGGGCGATTTCCGCATCGAGTGTATTTCCAATCTGGTAGTGGCCGACAACCCGGCCAGCGGCACCTACGAGGCCCGGCAACGGGTGTCGACTTTCGGCACAGTGACGGTGGTGGGTTTTGCCGAATTTCTGGCTGGCACGGAGGTGTTGCTGAACGTCGGTTTTTCGGCCTTGCTGGGCTGCGATTTCCTGGCCCGTATTCAGCCTTGTGTGGCCTGCAGCTCGCCCCGGCCGCCGATGCTGGCTTTACAGGAAATTGAGCCAGAACAACCGCGGATTCACCTGCATTATTTGCAGTACGCCGGCCAGATGCGCAACGAACCTGCGAACGACCAATGGTTTTTGGTCTATCCTAACCCCTTCGATCAACAGTTTACCGTCCGCTTCGACCTGGTGGAAGCCGGCAAGGTATCGATCGAACTCGTGGATGCAACGGGGCGCCTGGCTCTGCAGGTGTACCAGGAGGAATACCTGGAAGCCGGCCCGTACCAGATTTTCATTCCGGCCGGGCAACTGCCGCCGGGCATGTACGACTGCCGCATCCGGACGGCAGGAAAACAGGAAAACCGGAAGGTATTGAAGTTGTAGCCCGAAGCTAAAACGGTGCATGAATTTTTGGCGGCACACTTGGTTTTCGGAAAAAGAAAATTACCTTTGCGCTCCAATTTTTGAATTGCATTACATTCTATTTTTCGATAAGCGATGAAACGTACCTATCAACCGTCCCGCCGCAAACGCAAGAACAAGCATGGATTCCGCAGCCGCATGGCCTCTAAAAACGGCCGTAAAGTGCTGGCCCGGCGCAGAAAAGCGGGCCGTAAAAAACTCACGGTTTCCGACGAGCGCCGCCTGAAGTAATCCGGTTGCGACTGGACGCTTGTCGATAGCAACACCACATACAAAGTCGTCAGTTTGCCTGTTCAAACTGACGACTTTGCTTATTTTTGACCGGCAAATCCACTCTTTTGTTGACTTTTTCCCGAAACGAGCGGCTCAAGCGCCGAAAAATCATCAGCCGGTTGTTCCGGGAGGGGAATTCGTTTGTTGCCTATCCGCTGCGGGTAGTTTGGCTGCCCTTGGCTGCCGAGGAAATGGCGCTGCCGGAGGAGGTTTGGGCACAGTTGGCAATCTCCATTCCAAAGCGCAATTTTAAAACGGCGGTGGCGCGCAACCGCATCAAACGGCAAGTGCGGGAAGCCTACCGGCTCGGGAAAGCGGATTTTTATAAAAAACTGCAGGTTGGTGGCCAGCCCATAGCACTCATGCTGATCCTGGTGGCCCGTGAAATGCCGGAATACTGTGATATTGAGGCGGCGATTGGCAAAATGATCCGGAAATTCCCTGGCTAGCCTGCTTAAAAAACGCCCGCACTAAACTATGCTTTTCCCAGTTGGCGACGACAATATCAAAGGGGGGCGCCCGCCCGTATTCAGCTATTTGTTCCTGCTTTTAAACGTCGGAATTTTTATTTTTCAAACGACGCTGCCCCAGGGTGTGCAGGCCGGCTTTATCCAAACCTACGGCGCTATCCCGGCGGAAATTTCCCGGGGTGTCGACCTGGAAACGCTCTTCAGCAGCATGTTTTTGCACGGCGGCCTGCTGCATTTGCTGGGTAACATGCTCTATTTGTGGATTTTTGCCGACAACATTGAGGCGGTCATTGGCAATTTCCGGTTCCTGATGTTTTACCTGGCCGGCGGACTGCTGGCGGGCTTGGCGCAGGTAATCGTAATGCCCGACAGCGCTATCCCCTGCATCGGCGCCAGCGGAGCCATTGCCGCGGTAATGGGCGCTTACATTGTTATGTACCCGCGATCGCGCGTGCGGATGCTGTTCATCTTGTTTTTTACTGTTTTTTACATTCCGGCCTGGGTGTTTCTGGGCGTATGGTTTGTGCAGCAACTGAGCTCCGGCATCGGCGGCCTGGGCGTCGACGCGGGCGGAGTAGCCTGGTGGGCGCATATCGGCGGCTTTGTTTTCGGCTTGGTGTCGGGGTATTATTACCGGGTGCAGTACCGCACCGACCGGTATGTGCGGATGGATTGAGTGTTGGCGTATTTCAGGCGCTTTCCGGCAAAATCAATGTATCGACTGTTGGCGCTCATTGCGCGCGCGATGCTCCGGCCAGACCTTTGTCCGCGACCACACTCCTGGACGAACTGTGTTAAACGTCCAGTAGTGTGGTCCGCGAGTTTTTCATACATTCTGTTCCAAAATAATTTGCTGATTATGAAGAAGAAAATTGGGCTGGCGCTGCTGGGTATCTTTCTGGTTATTCAGCTTTTTCAACCCGCCCGGTCGGTTCCGGCAGTCAATCCAGGCATGCACCTCGATCAAGTAGTTACTGTGCCTGCATCAGTTAAGAATATTTTACAAAACGCCTGCTACGACTGCCACTCGTACCAAACGAAATATCCTTGGTACGCCCGCGTCGCCCCGGTCTCCTGGTGGTTGGCCAACCATGTTCGCGAAGGCCGCGAACACCTGAACTTCAGCACTTTTGGCTCCTTGGCTCCTGAAAAACGGGCTGAAGCCTCTGAGGAAATGACTGAAGTCCTGCAGAAAGAAGCAATGCCGCTGAAGAGTTACACCTGGACGCATCCGGAAGCCCGCCTCGATGCAGCGCAACGCGAAGAGTTGTTGAACTGGCTTGGCGGATTGCCAGGTGACCGCCCACCAATACCTGAACCCGAAAGTAATATTGACGAGGATTGATACCGGCGTACCGGTTCAGGTATGATTTTTCCCGGTTCGGAAAGATTCTACGCACGTTCCGGGGGATGCGCAGCGTTTTTTGCGGCCTGAAAAAACTTCTGGTAACCGATTTTTCATCACAAACACTATTTCGAACATGCGCACACTTGTAATCCTCGCCAGTATTTTCGCCTTAGGCGCCCTGGCTGTTTCCCTGCCATCCTGCAAACACGATCCCTTGTGGAGCCTTGACGGCGACCCGAACCCGCCCGGTCCCAACCCTGTGGACTCCAGCATCTACTCCGGCTGGCCCTGCAGCCCCGACACCGCTTATTTTCAAAATGAAATCCTGCCCATCCTGATTTCCCAATGTGCCAAATCAGGCTGCCACGACGCACAATCGCACAAAGACGGCATCATCCTGATCGACTACAACACGGTGATGACCACGGGCAAAGTAAAACCCAACAACCCGAACGACAGTAAACTGTACAAAGTCCTGCTGGAAACCGGCGGCGACCGCATGCCGGAGCCGCCAAACCCGCCGCTGAGCACCGACCAGATCAACCTGATCAAAAAATGGATTCAGCAAGGCGCAAAGAACACCACGTGCAACGAGAATTACGGCAGCTGCACTACTACTGGTGTTACGTACACCAATTTTGTCTCCGGGCTCATGACCAGCCATTGCACCGGTTGCCACGGCAGCGTCAACCCGCAAGGCAACCTCAAGCTGACCAGCTACGCCGAAGTAAAAGCCGCCGGACAAAGTGGCCAGCTGTACGGCTCGATTGCTCATGCAGCCGGTTACTCGGCCATGCCCAAAGGCGGCGTAGCTTTGTCGCCCTGCCATGTGGACAAAATCAAAGCCTGGGTAGACAGCGGCATGCCGCAGTAAGCCTACCGGCTTTGGAGGGCAATCCAAATTTGTTGAAACGAGGCGGGGACAGACTTCGCAGCCTCAGGCCCCTGCTCGCGGGCGAAGGTTTCGGCCCGGTGTATCCGCTCCTCCAAACCTGGGTGGGTGCTTAAAAAATTCGGGACGTCCGGCTGACTTTTTGTGCCGGCGTTCATTTTTCGGAAAAGGTCGGACATCCCGCGCAGGGGTATCCGGCTTTTTTTCAGGTACTCCAGTCCGTGTTGGTCAGCCTCCAGCTCAAGGCTGCGGGAGTATGAAAGTCCGGCCAGTTCACTGCTTTGCTGGCCGACAATCCCGGAAATACTGCCGTCATCGCCGAAAATCAGGCTGAGGAGCAAGTGGTTGGCCAGTTGCCGGAAAACTGCCCGGGTGGAGTGCCGCAGTTCTACGTGGCTGGCTTCGTGAGCCAGCAAGGCGGCCAGTTGTTCCGGCGCGTCCATGATACCGATGATGCTGTCGAACACTACGATGCCGCCGCCGGGCAGGGCAAACGCGTTGACCACTGGCTCGCGCACCACCGTAATTTTTATCGGATACCGGCTGTTGTAGTGCAGGCTGTCGTAAAATTCCTGCGCCAGGCGGGTTTTCAGGCTGTCGACGCGGTACTGGCTGGTCAGGTTGCGGTACCAGGCGTCGCCGATTTGTTTTTCCACTTCCGGCGAAACCTTTCCCGCCGCGCCTTCCGCCAGCGCGGGCGCCAGCCAAAGAAAAGCCGCCAGCAAGGGCAACAGGATGAGCAAGAGGGCAATCAGACAACCTGCCAGGCCAATTTTATCGAAAAAAGACCGGCGAAAAAGTTTTTTGCCCAGGTAGTGTTCGAGCGCCCGGTCGAATCCCGGCTCTTGAACATCGAGGTGCCAGGGGCCATTTTGGAGCATGACCGAACCATCGTTGAGCCGGCGGGCGTAGTTCAGGTCAGGCGCCAGCCATTCCTGGCTGTGCGCGCCGGCATCGATGGAAATTCGGCCAGGGAGCAGCAATACCTGCACGGGTAAAACCAATTTTTCCGAAGGCTGATGGAGGGTAGCGGGAAAGTTTTTGCGCACAACAGTTTTTTTGAAAATGAACACCCGATCACGAGCAGTGCTGCAAAATTGCCCTACTTTCAGCAAAAAAAGATGCACTACCGACAATTTGGAAAAACCGGCCTGCACACCAGCGCCATCGGCTTTGGCGCCTGGGCTATCGGCGGCCCTGCCATGGCTGGCAACACCCCAATCGGCTGGAGTAATGCAGACGACCGTAGCTCGATCGCCGCCATTCACCAGGCACTCGATTCGGGCATCAATTTTTTCGACACGGCCGATTTTTACGGCTTCGGGCATTCCGAAGATTTGCTCGGCCAAAACCTGAGGAAGCTCCCGGAGGCGCTGATCGCCACCAAAGTCGGCCACCGCCTCAACGAACGCCAGGAAATCTATCTGGACTATTCAAAAAACTATATCCTCGAAGCCTGCGAAGCCAGCCTCCGCCGCTTGCGCCGCAACCACATCGACTTCTACCAACTCCACGCCGCCCGGCTGCCCCAACTGGAAAACGGCGAGTGCCTGGAAGCGATGGAATTGCTGCGCCAACAAGGAAAAATCCGCTACTGGGGGCTTTCGCTCAACACCTTTAACCCTACCCCCGAAGCCGACTGGCTGATAGAACGCGGCCTGGGCGACGGCTTTCAGGTCGTACTCAACATCCTCAACCAACGGGGCCTTCCTGCCATTCGCCGAGCTGGTCAAAATGGCTACGGCGTAATTGTTCGGATGCCCTTGCAGTTCGGCCTGCTCACCGGAAAATTCAACGCCGACACCCGCTTTCCGCCCGACGACCACCGCGCCTTCCGTTTGCCGCCCGACTTACTGGCCGATGCGCTCGAAGCGCTGGAGCCGGTCTGGCCGCTTTGCGAGAAATATAAAACCGACCCTGCGGGCCTGGCAATGGGCTATGCATTGAGCTTTCCGGAAGTATCCACCGTTATTCCCGGCATTCGCACGCCGGAACAAGCCATAGCCAACACGATGGACTTCCCCACACTCAAACCGGAAGATATTGAATTGCTCGCCCGCCTGTTTGAGACAAGCTTCGACCAGCTGGTGCAACGCATGAAGTAGCCTGGAAAAGAAAAAACGCCGGACAGCGAACTGTTCCGGCGTTTTGTAGCGCGGGGGAGACTTGAACTCCCGACCTCCGGGTTATGAATCCGACGCTCTGACCAGCTGAGCTACCGCGCCTTTTT
>CAZVZH010000051.1:0-11224 GCA_964630705.1 uncultured Saprospiraceae bacterium
GGCGGGGCAAGCTATTTTACATTTAATCCAGCCTCCCCCCATGTTCCTCCTGCCAAAACTCCTCCAGCATTTCAAACAGCGGCTGGTGTTCCGGCACAAACTGGCTGCCGCGCAATTTGCCCATTTCCACCCAGCGCAGCTCGGCGATGTCGTCGCTGGCTTCCGGCTCGCCCTCGACCAGGGTGCAGGCGTAGAGGTGCGTCATAATGCTGTCCAATGAATCGCGGTAGCGCCAATCTTCGATACGGCAAGAGCCGAGGTAGGTGAGTTCAGCCACTTCGATTTCGCCACATTCCTCGTAAAGTTCGCGCAGGGCAGCCATTTCGTAGCTGTCGTCGTCGGGGTCGGTGAATCCGCCGGGCAGGCGGAATTTGGTTTCGTTCTCCTTGCGGGCCACCAGCAGTTCCTGGTAGTCGGAGCGGAACACGGCGATGTCCACCGTCGGGTACACCGTGGGATAACGGTTGAAGGTGGCGTACAACATACCGGCGCGGAAATCGCGCGGGCTGGTCGCATCTTGCGGCACGGCGGTATCCTGAAAATCTGCTTCGGAGGCGTCCAATGCTGCGGCCGGGAAGCGACCTGAATAGCGGTCGACAAAGGCGGTTTGGCTGCCGTAGAGCACCACCGGCATTTCGGGCCGGAGCGCCATGATGCGCCGGTCGAGCTCCTGGCTCCAGATGCGGTCGTCGGGCAGGTCGGGCATTTCATACACCGGGACTTCCTCGCCAAAAATTTCATAAAACATCTGCCCGCGGAATTCCCATTCCATCGGGTTGCGGTCGCTCGGCGCTGGGTTGGAGCCGAGAAATACTATCGTGTTGGCATGTTTTTTCCGGACGAAGTCGATAAGTTTTTCGTGCACGGCATTCAGTTCGAATACCTGAAAACGGCCGATAATAATGCCGGTGCCGGAAGGTGTAGCCATAGTCTGCGCGGTTTTGTCGGCCGGAAAGGTACAGAAAAAGCCGGCGTAGGCTGCCCTGCCGCCGGGCAATAAAAAACGCTCCGGCTGGAGTGTGCCGGAGCGCTGAAATATTTTGAGGCCGATTGGTTATTTGAAGAGCCGGGCTGAGGATAAACCCGGCTGCCAGTGTCCCGGAGTAACAGGTTTACTTGTTTGGAATTATTCGAACAATCTGACGGTGGTATTGCAGCGTGTTTCAGACCAGGACTTGAACAACACGACAAAACAACGGGAGAATCGACGGTTTGTCAAGGTGAAACCCATAACTGTGTTGTTTGGATGGATAAGTGTGTAAGGGATGGTGAAATACCAACGGCTTTATTTTCTGGTCAATAGGGCACAAGGCCTTTTTTCGTGTGATGCAGCACGGTATAACCTTCCCGTTTCAGTTTTTCAACCAACCCTGTTTCTGGTTCGAACGGATACGCGATCACCCCGGTGTGAAACATTAATTCCAAGTTGTGTTCGAAACCCAACACCACCGTTCGGTCCGGTGCGGGGGACAAGTTTTGTTTTATGGTTTTTATTTCCGCCATCCAGTCGGGTACCCGCAGGCGTTCCTGGAATAGTTTACTGCGTTCGATGCCGTAACGTAGTGGCAGCAGCAACAAAAGGGCTACCGCCAGGTGTCCCCAGATGTTTCGATATCGAAGCAGCAACACCCGCGTCCAATATCCGATCAGGACAAAAACGGCCGGGGCCAATATCAATAAGTAGGTATCCCGTTTGGTCGCGGCACTGGAAAGTACTAGCAGCGGCAGCCCGATCCAGGTCAGTACAAAACCCATTTGAAAATTCTGGCTTTTACGAACGAAGTAGCAAAGTGTAGCTGCCATGGGCAGGTAAATCACCTCTCCGAACATGATTCGAATCTTATTTAGATAAAAATACCATTGTCCCGTATGGCCTTCAATAACCGTTCGGTTGGCATTTTTGATGATCGCGTAGATGTTTTCACTTTCCGCTGGAAAAGCATGAAAAATGTGCCAAACCCAGGGCACTGCAACCAGTACGGCGGATACGATTATTACCAGGCCGCCAACAATTGCTTGCTGAAACGAAAACCTGCGGTATAGCAGCCCGAATGCCCAGATCATCGGAATAAAAATGGCTGGGGTCCACTTGCTCAAAAACGTCAGGCCGGTGGTCATTCCAATCAGTAGCGCCAGGCTTGCAACCGGTTTTTTCCAATACCTCAAAACGAAAAGCAGCGCTAATTCAAAGAGGACAATATTGCAGGTTTCAATATGATCGGAGGAATCACAACCGGCGGCCAGTTCAATGATTTTGCCATTCACAGCATATAAAAATGCCGCGAGGAGCCCCGTTTTTTTGAAAATAACGACGCGCCGATTCGATAGGTTAGATAAATCCCCAATATGGATAAAAGAAAGGAGGGAAGCCTCAACGCGAATAGGTTGACGCCAAATAACGACATGCTTCCCGACATCAGCCAAAAGGGGAGCGGCGGTTTGTTCAGCCAAATGTGGTTGCAACACCAGGCTCGAAAATCATAGGGCAGCACCGGATTGTTGTACAACATGGGTTGAAAAGGGTGTTCCATCATGTTTTTGGCCACCAGGGCGTGGTAGCGCTCGTCCCAGACGTGCAGGTATCCGTCCCAACCGGTGTAAATTCGGAAAAGCCCTCCGAGTACCAGAATGCTGCAGAGCGACCAGACCGTTTCCCCTTTCCTGTAAAAGTAAAATGAAAAAAAGCAGGCGGTTCCAATGCCGATAAATACAAAAAAGTCGGTGTATAGGCTTGAAGTTGTCATGCTTACTGGGTTGAATAAAATGCGCCGTCAAAACTACAACAACAGCGCAACGGCCAAGTATCCCCGGGTATTTCGGATCATATAAACCAGAAACCAGAAACCAGAAACCTTCTAACCAGAAACCAGAAACCTTCTAATCAGAAACCCTCCCCTGCACACTTATGCCCCAAAACCACACACTTATCCACTCACCCCAACTATTCCCCCCAAACCCCGTACCTTTTACCTGAAAAAATTACGACCATGCGCTTCTTTTGGGGGACACTGTTTTTGCTCCTCGCAACCTTGTCTTTTTCCCAAACCCCGGCCTACCTGCACTACACCGCCCAGGACGGCCTTCCGAGCAACCTCGTTTACTGCGGCCTGCAAGACAAGCGCGGCTTGCTCTGGTTTGCCACCGACAAAGGCCTGGCCTGTTTCGACGGCGCCCGCTTCCGGGTGTACGGCGTAGCCGACGGCCTGCCCGACCCCGAGGTGCTGACCATGGCGGAAGATTCCCAGGGCCGCCTGTGGTTGTTCTGTTTCCGGAAAAAACCCTGCTACATGCTCGACGGGCGGATCGTGACGGAAAAGGAAGACCCCCTGCTGTCCAAGCTGGATTTTAACAGCGGCACGTACGTAATGTCGGAAGGCGGGAACGGCCGCCTGTGGTTTACCGGCCACACCCAATTTGTGTACAAACTCGAAGGCAACCAAATCGAGTCTATCACCCTCGACGATGGCGCCTATGTCCGGGTTTGCGAACAAATGGGCGCCACACTCGCCCTGTCTACCACGCAGATCAGCAGGGTTGGCCCCAACGGCGACCACGAGCGCCTGATCCGAATAAAACACAATGCCCACACGGAGCCATTTATTAATACCGTGGTTTCCGGAAATCGCTTGATGTATGCTTTCCGAAATGTCGCCATTTTATTCGGCTGGAAAAACGGCCGTTTGGAGGAACTGGACCGGCGCGAAGTGTTTCAGGGTACGGTCGCAATAGACCGCAAAGGCCGGTTCTGGCATTGCTCCTCAGCCGGGGGGGCTGTTTGTTTTAAAGACTTCGATCGATTAACTACGGATGGGGAGGTTTTTTTACCGGATAAAAAAATCACCTACATGTTCGAAGACCGGCAAGGCACACTGTGGTTTTGCATTTACAACGACGGCCTGTATGCCTTGCCGGAAAACGCGCCGGTCAAGTATTTTGCCGAAAACAACGAACTGTCCAGAAATATCCGCACGCTGGCCCGCCTCCCCAATGGCAGCATCGCCGCCGGTAACGACATCGGGCAAATCCATATCCTGCAAAATAACAGGGTAAAAACAGTCGATTTCGAACCCAATCATGTGGTCAATCAAGTGCGGCAAATTGTGCCGTCCGGCTCGTCCGAACTGTATATCGGCACCGACCTGGGCTTGTTTATTTACCAACTGGAATCCGGAAAAAAAATAGACCTGCCCAAGTTTCGCTACAGCATCAAAGGCCTTTTGGTACAAGGAGATACCCTCTGGGCCGCCACACACGGCACTTTCCAATCGCAAGACTTGAACACCGGAGGATTCCAACACTGGCTCCACGTGCGTACCACTGCCGCCGGCGCCGATGCCGATGGGGTGGTATGGGCAGGCAGTATTAACGGCCTGTTTTCCAAGGCCGACCACTTTTCCAAAAACTGGGGCGACGAGTTTCCGGAGCTGAAATCGCGCATCGTAGCCATCAAAAACGGCGGCCCCGGCCAACTCTGGGTCGTCACCCCCGACAAGGGCCTGATCGACGTGCGCGTACAAGGCGGCCAGGTGCGCGCGGCTACACGCTTCCCCATTCCCGGCGGCGCGCCAATTGAAAACATCCAATCGCTCTTCGTTTCGCCCGAAGGAAATCTCTGGATGGCTACCAACCAGGGCGTCTTCGGCGTGCTGCGCCGCGAAAACCGCCTCGTCCATTTTTCTACCTACGACGGGCTGGCCGACAACGATGTCAACGCTGTGCTTGTACACGGCGACACCCTCTGGGCCGGCACGGCCAACGGCCTCAGCCGCATCCTGTTGCAATCCCATGCCGATACCATCCCGTTTCAATCCTTCCTGGTTAACCTGCGTTTTCAGCAAAAAAACAAACAACTCGAATACCGCTTGCTCGATTCATTGCCCCAAAATCACCGGCTCGTTTTGCCGGCCGATGTGGCCAACATCAGCATGGACCTCACCGGCCTCGACTTTCGCAGCAGGGGCAACCTGAGTTTCGAACTCATCCGCACGGTAACCTTGCCCCCAATAGCTTATTGGACTTTGCCCAACCTGATCGCCTGGACCTCCAGCCGCTTTTCCGGCAAACGCGACACCAGCATCGTCAACGCCAGCACCTACAACCTCGGCTCTTACCTGCCTCCCGGCAAATACATCTTCGACCTTACCGCCGTCAAACCCTCCGGAGCGCACAGTACCCAACCCGACCGCTGGACGCTGATCAAAAAGCCCTACTGGTACGAAACCATCTGGTTCTACCTCGCCCTCTGGCTGCTCGCCGTATACCTGGCCTGGCGCGTATACCGCGCGCGCGCCGCTTACCGCGAAGTGAACGCCAACGCCGCCGCGCTTCAACTCCAAGCCCTGCAATCGCAAATGAACCCGCACTTTATCGGCAACGCCGTCAACGCCATCCAACAGTTCCTGCACCCGCCCGATCCCGAAAAATCCAGCGAATACATCTCCATGTTTATGGGCCTGCTCCGGCGCACCATGCACTTTTCGGAACAAACGTTTATCCCCTTCGAGGAAGAATTGAAATACGATCAGGACTACCTCACACTCGTGGCCCTGCGTTTTGAAGACCGCTTCGAGTACGCTATCGACGGCGCCGAAACCATTCCGCCCAAAACACCCATTCCTACCATGCTGCTCCAACCGCTCCTCGAAAATGCTACCATGCACGGCATCGCTCCCAGCGGCATTTCCCAACTGCGGCTGCACTTCCAACTCGACGGCGACTATTTTTGCTGTACCCTCACCGACAACGGCCTCGGCTATCAGGAAACCCAACGCCGCAAACGACTGGCCGGCGTGGAACGCGAATCCAAAGGGCTGGCTATTTTACAAAAAAAAATAAAAGCCCTCAATCTTTTGTACCACCTCGACCTGCAACTGCACTTGTACGACCGCGCTGAAACCGAACCCTCCGAATCCGGCGCCCGCGTCCAACTGAAATACTCCCTGTCTAAAATATGGAAAGCTCAAGAAAAACAAATCCAGACGGCGCCAACCCAAAATCCATCCTTGCCCTGATCGTCGACGACGAAACCGGCGCCATCAACACGCTCAAAGGCATGCTCCAATCCTATTGCCCCCAAGTCAAAATCGGCGCGGCAGCAACTTCCGTGGCTGAAGCAACGGCGCAAGCCCAACAACTCCGCCCCGACCTGGTGTTTCTCGACATTGAAATGCCGCCCGTCGGCAGCGGATTCGATTTTTTGAAAAATTGCACCGACCTCAGTTTCGGCGTCATTTTCACCACCGCCTACCCCGAATATGCCATCCAGGCCATCAACACCATCCAACCCTGGGCCTACCTCGTCAAACCCTACAGCGTAGCCCAACTCAAACAAGCCGTGGAAATCGCCGCCGAAAAACTGTCGGAAAAAATGCAACAGGGCGCCCGCTCCCCGGTTTTGGTCATCCAGGACAGCCGCAAAGGCGCCCTGGTCCTGCAAACCGACAAAATCGTGTATTGCAAGGCCGGCGGCAGCTTCACCGATTTTTTTGTCGACGAAAACGGCCGGATCGAAAAAGTGATCTCCTCCCGCAACCTCGGCGAACACATCCCCGAACTCCCCACCGACCGGTTTTGCCGCACCCACCACGGCTACCTGGTCAACCTCAACTACGTCGCCCGGCTCGAACGCACCGGCCGAAACGGCATCATCCACTTCCGGTTTCCCGGCCACCGGGCCTATGTTTCCGTCGCCCGAATGGAAGCCTTTCTTCTGGCGCTGGAACAGTTCAGCCGGCAGGAATAAATGCCCCTCCGAGCGGATGTAAACTTTTCAAATTGAAAAGTCCAAAAATCACCGCAGCAGCGTAACATCCCCGGCATATACCTCCACCACGCCGTCGACAAACTCCACTACCGCCTGCCAAACATACACGCCAGGGTTCATGTCTTGCCCCCGGAAACGGCCATCCCAGCCCGACGGCTCGTCGTTTACCTGGATGTGCTCCGCCAGAAACAACTGATTGCCCCAGCGGTCGAAAATGCGGAGGGCCTGCACTTCCGCCACGCCCCTGCCGAACAACAGGAAGCGGTCGTTTTGTCCGTCGCTGTTTGGCGAAAAAATATTCGGCGCGTACAAGTGCCGCCGCCGGCTCACCTGCACCAACACCCGCGCCGTGGCCGTACATCCGTCGAGGTCGGTGATCGTCAACTGGTAAAAACTCGGGCGCAGCGGCCGGGCCCAGGGCCGCGGACAATCAGTGCACGACAGCCCCTCCGCCGGAGTCCACTGCCAAACGGCCACCTCCGCCTCCGGCAAATTGAGCGCCGGCTCGAGCAGCAAAGAATCGCCCACTTCCAAAACCGGCCCGGCGTTCAGCACCACCTCCGGGAAAAACGGCGGGTCGATCGTCACCTCCGCCGTAGCCGTACAACCCAGAGCATCGGCCACCACCAGCGCATAGGCGCCCGGCGCCAGTCCGCTGCGGCTGGCCGAAGCGCCAAACTGCAGGCCCCCGTCAAACGAATACCGGAACGGCGCCAGCCCGCCACTCACCGGCCCGAAAGCGATGCTGCCCTTCGGCGCATGGCAGTTGGGCTGGATCGTCGTCGGTGAAAATGCCGGCAGCGGCAGTGCCGTCACCTCCACCGAATCTGAGGCGGTACAGCCGTTGTCCAGGTCGGTCACGGTCAGCAGGTACCAACCGGCGCTGCCAACGATGGGCTGTGCTGTTTGCCCGCCGCTGACGATTGTTCCGCCATTCGTTGCCATCCAGGCAAAGGCCGCCGGACTGGCATTGCTGCTGCCAGAAAGCGCGGTTTGCGGCGTCTGGCAGTTGAGCGCAGCCGGTGGCCCGGCTTCGGCGCCGGGCGGGTTCCGGTCGGCGCCGACGGTAGCGCTGGCGGTGGCGCTGCAACCGTTTTGCTGGTTTGTCATGGTCAGGGTGTAGGTTCCGGGGGCCTGCACGGCCGGCATCAGGCTGTTTTGCCCGCCGGCAAATTGGCCGCCGGCAGTTGTCCAGTTCAACGTGAAATTCGGTCCCTGGCTCGATGCGCCGGCGTCAAGCAGCACGGTGTCGCGGGTGCAAGTGAGCAGCTGCGGCGGCGCGATGCCGGTGGTCGGCGGCGCCGTGTTTTGCAGCGCCTGCACTGTCGCCGTGGCGGTGCAGCCGTTGGCGGCGTCGGTCACGGTCAGGCTGTACACGGCTGCCAGCGCGACTGTCGGGTTCGCCGAGTTGGCGCCGCTCAGAATTTGTCCGCCCGACCAGCTAAAACTCAGGGCGCCCTGCCCGCTCGACCCTGAAGCGTCGAGCCCGGCTTGCGGTTGCGCGCAGGTGATCGTAGGCGCCGGCCCGGCATTGGCTTGCGGGGCTGCGGTATTTTGTTGCACCTGGGCGCTGACCGTGCTGGTGCAGCCATTTTGCAGGTTTTGAACAGTTAAAACATACGTTCCGGGCGCATCAACCGTCGGCGTCAGGCTGTTTTGCCCCGAAACAAAATTGCCGTTTGCGGTGGTCCAAACAGCCGAAAAACCGCTTGCCGGCTGACTGACGGCGCCCGACACCAACACCTGCTTTTGCGTGCAGTTCAGTACCTGCGGCGCCGCCGCTGCAATTTGCGGGCGCAGCGTATCGGCCAGCACCTGAACCGTCGCGCTGGCCGTGCAGCCATTGGCCTGGCTGGTCACGGTAAGGGTGTAAGCGCCCGGACGACTCACGACTGCCGCAGCAGTAAAGCCGCCGGAAACAATCAGCCCGCCCGTCGTTTGCCAAAAATAACTGTGGCCGGCCGTTGCCGGACTGCCGTTGAGCGTGATGCTCGGCGTAGCGCAGCTGATCACGCCGGGCGGGGCGATGGCGGTGGCCGGCGGCGTCAGGTTTTGGTTGACGGTGGTTTGCGCCGTAGCCGTGCAACCGTTGCTCAGGTTGGTAATGGTGAGGGTATAGGTACCGGGTTTGTCGATGGTGGGGTTAAGGCTGTTGGCGCCGGATACGATGTTGCCGCCGCCCGAGGCCGTCCAGTTTTGACTGAAATTAGGTCCTACGCTGCCGCTGCCCTGGAGGGTGAGTTGCGTCACGGTGCAGCTCAGGGTGCCGGGTGTGGCCAGTGCGGCGCTGGGGGCGCTGGCGTCGTTGGCGATTTGCACGGTGTCGCTGGCGGTGCAGCCATTTTGTTGGTCGGTCACCAGCAGCGTGTAGGTACCCGGCTGGTTGACGACGGGGTTGAGGCCGTTGGCGCCGGCGGTGATGTTGCCGCCGCCCGAGGCTGTCCAGAGGAAAACAGGCATGCCGTTGGCGCTGCCCGAGCCGCTGAGGCTGAGGCTGCTCACGGCGCAGCTCAGGGTGTCGTTCGACCCGGCATTTGCCTGCGGCAAAATGGTGTTTTCAAAAACTTCAACCGTCGCCGTGCTGGTACAGCCGTTGGCGGTGTTGGTGACCAACAGCAGGTAGTCGCCGGGGGCATCAACAGTCGGGCTGGGCGTGCTTGCGCCGGAAACAATATTTCCGTTGATACTGCTCCACTGGGCCGTAACCCCGGGCCCGGGCTCGATCGATCCCTGGAGAACGGCCTGGGTTTGCAGGCAGTTCAGGGTGGGGGAGGGGCCGGCCTCGGCCAGGGGTGCGGCAATATTTTGCACCACCGTCACTGTGCCGCTGCTGGTACAGCCGTTCAGCGTGTCGGTAACGACCAGCTGGTACAGTCCGGGCGCGTCCACGACCGCCGTCGCGCTGTTTTGGCCGGAAACAAACTGGCCGTTAGCGCTCGTCCAGGCAAACACCCAGGCCGGCGCCGTGGCGGTGCTGGCGAGCTGGGCCGTGGCCTGCACGCAGTTCAGCGTTGCCGGCGGCAAGAGGTTGATACCCGGCGGGATTTGGTTGGCGGCGACGGCGGCGCTGGCTGTGGCCGTGCAGCCATTTTGCGGATTCAAAACGGTGAGCGTGTATGTGCCCGGCAAACTGGTGGGAACGCTGGCGCTGTCGGGATTTCCCGAAAAACCGCCATTGGTCGTTTGCCAGGAAAACTCCAGCGCCGGGTTGGGTTGGCCGCCGTTTGCCTGGAGTACAAATGCCGGGTCGGTGCAAGTCAGCACCCCGCCCGGGCCGGCATCGGCGGGCGGCGGGGCGGTGTCTTCCCCAACACTCAAACTGGCGGTAGCCGTACAGCCGTTGGCGGTGTTGGTGATGGTGAGGGCGTAATTGCCTGCCGCGTCGATGAGTGGATTCGGGCTGTTTTGCCCGCTGAGGATGTTGCCCCCGTTCGAGGCCGCCCAGGCATACGAAAAATTAGGCCCTGTGGACGAGCCGGCGCTGCTGAGCGTTTGGCTGGGCTGCGCGCAGCTGATCGGCCCCGCGCTGGCGGCTACGGCCACCGGTGTTCCGGCTTCGATGGCCACCAGGACAGTGGCGGAGGCCAGGCAACCGTTGGTCAGGTTGATGGCGGTGAGGGTGTAGGTCCCGGCGGCGTTGACGAGGGGCGTGAGCGTGCTGTCGCCCGAGAGGATGTTGCCCCCGGCGGTGGCCGTCCAGACGTACTGGAAGGGTCCGCCCGGCGCGGTGTTTTTTCCTTGTAAAATTTGGGTCGGTTGCGCGCAGGTCAAGGTATCCGGCGCGTCGATACCGGGTTGGGGCGGTGCGATGTTTTGCAGCGCGATGGCCTGGTCGGTGGCGGTGCAGCCGTTGGCGGGGTTGGTGAGTAAAAGTTGGTAGGTGCCGGGCGCGCCGACGGTAGGCGTAGGGCTGCCGGCGCCGCTGATGATGAGGCCATTCACCGTCGTCCAGGCATATTGCAGTCCGGGCAAATTGCTGGATCCCACGGCGTTGAGCAACACCAGGGTATCGGCGCAGCTGAGCGTGTCGGGCGCATTGGCTACGGCCACAATGGCGTTGGCGTCGGCGAACACGTGCACCGTAGCTGTAGCCGTGCAGGTATTGCCGGTATCCGAAACGAGCAAGGTGTACAGCCCGGCGGCGTTCACCACGGGGTTGAGCGTAGTGTCTCCGGAAACGATGTTGCCGCCGGCCGAGGCGGTCCACAGGTAGCTAAATGTTGGCCCGGTAGAGGAGCCGGCGCCCGAAAGCGAAATAGACGGCAGCTGGCAGGTGATGGTATCGGGCGGCAAGGCCACTGCCAGGGGCGGCAGCGTATCGATGGCCACGATGGCGGTGTCGCGCCCAATGCAACCGTTGGCGGGGTTGACCACCGAAAGTGCGTAGACGCCGGCCGCGGCGATGCGGGGGCTGAGCGTGCTGTCGCCGCTGACGATAAGGCCGCCGTTAAACGCCGTCCA
>CAZVZH010000051.1:11324-24856 GCA_964630705.1 uncultured Saprospiraceae bacterium
GCGGTGGTGACGATCACGCTGGCTTCGGCGGTACAGCCGTTGGTCGTGTTGGTGACAAGCAGGGTGTATTCACCCGGGGCGTCGACGGTGGCGGTGGCGCTGTTGGTTCCGGAGGTGAAATGTCCGCCGGGGCCGGCTGTCCACTGATAACTGGAAAAAGCGGGCTGGCTGGAATTGCCGATGAGCAGGGTGGTTGGCGAGCCGCAGCCGATGGGGTTGGGCGGGGCGATCCAGGCGAAGAGTTGGTTGGGATTTTCAATGACATTCACCGAGGCGGTTTTGGTGCACTCCGTTGAGCCGTTGTTGAAGGTGACGGTGAGGGTGTAGGTGCCGGCGGCATTGACGACCGGGTTGAGCGTGGTGGCGCCGGAAACGATGTTGCCGTTGTTGGTTTCCCAGAGGTAACTGATGTCGGGTCCGGTGCTGGAGCCGGCGCCGCTCAGGGTGAGGTTGGCGCCGTCGCAGGGGATGATGGATACTGCCGGGGCCGCAGTGGCCTGAAGGTTGACGATGAATACTTTGACTGTGTCGGTGGCTGTGCAAATCGGCGAAAAAACGATGTCGTCGAGGGCAAAGTCGTTGCCGCCCAGCACTGTATTTTGGTTGACAATGCAAATGGTGGCTGTGCTGTTGGCCCCACTGTTCCAGGTGGTGTAAAAATTGCTCCAGACGCAGGTGCTGCTGGGCGCGGGGAATACCGGCCCGATGGTGTTGCCGTTGATCGAAAATTGGAGTAAAGCGGGAGACGCGGCCACCAGGGTAGTCACCCAGGTGGAAAAGGCATAGTCGGTATTGGGCGTCACGTTCACGGTTTGGCACCAAACGTTTTGGTTGGGCGTACCCGAACCGTTCACCGCCATCATGTTGCCGCTGCCCGAGGTGTGGTCGTCGCAGGGCTGAAAACCGGGGTGATCGTCCTGCGGGTTGGCCAGCACATCGTACACGCCTTCGGGCACCAGATTGCCCGGACTGTACAGGTAGTCGCTGGTAAATCCGGTGTTTCCGCTTTCAAAATCGCCGTTGAGGATCAGGTTGTTGCTCAGGTCGACCCCCCGGGCCGACAACACATAGGTCGCATTTTGCGTACCCGTAAAGGTGGGCGTCAGTGTTTGAGCGCCGCTGAGGCCAGTTGTCGGCGTCCAGCGAAAATCCAGGTAGGTTCCATCGATGGAGCCGTTCAGTTGTGCGGGAGTCGGCGGCGAGCAGAGGTAGAGGTCTTCACCGGCATTCACCGTGGGGCATTGAGCCTGGAGCGGCGTTTTTACCTCAAAAAAGACCAGTAAAAGCAAAACGGAAACGTAGCAAGGGCGCATAGGCAAGCAGTTACAAAGCAGGAAAGCAAAACAGGGGGCCGTCGCAAATATAAAACCTGTTTAAAAATATGTGCCACACCTAGCCCAACGGTAGGCGTGGCACGTATTTTAAACGCCGGCGTACAACTGCTTACTGCCGGATAATTTTTCCACTAACCATCTGCTCGCCTACCGTCAGCCGGTACACCCCCATTTGGCCCGGCGCCAAGGCCGCAGCCGGAATTTCAAACTGCTGTGGGCCGGGCGCGCAGTTTTGCAAAACCCGGTGCGTCAGCCGGCCATGGAGGTCGAATACTTCCAGGCGGACCGCTGCCGCCGCCTGCAGTTCGAAACGCAGGACCGCCCACTCGGCGTAAGGGTTGGGGCTGGGCGCCTGAAAGCCCGGAAGTTCGGCGGCAGCGTCGGTTCCGGAAGTGCCGGCCAACTGTACGTTCAGCCGCCCCGACTGGCAAGGGCCCTTGGCGTACAAGGGCGTCAGGGCAAGGGTGTCGGCGGCAAACCAGTCAGACCAGGCGCCGGTGGTTTTGACAACAAACTTCAGCCAGCCCAGGGTGTCGGGCAGATTGCTAAAATACATGCCAACGTGTGTGATTTTGCCGGAGGGAAAAATGGCCCATTGGTCGCTGGTACTGCCGGGAAGCAGGCTGGTCAATTGAAGCGCTGCGGTGTCGTACCGCAAGGCAAATTGTACGCCGTCGGGGTTAAAGCCCGCCTGCCGGTAAATGCGGAGGGTGAGTGTGTCGCCCGCTTGAACGGCTTGTCCGGCTACAAATAATTGGGCTTCCGCCAGCGGTCCGCCCGGCTGGTACGGTCCGTCGAAGTTGTAGTCGCCGTCGACATCGCCGATTTTGATGACGTTGATCGGGATGTCGCGGTTTTCAAAAGCGGCCAGGGAGTCGAAGGGGAAATTCGGGCAGTTGAAGTTGGCAAAGGGGTTGGCTGGATTGAACACCGGGCAGTAGGGGGGCCAAATGAACCAGGAGGGAGTGTTCGGCAACTCGTCGTAAATGCCCTGAAGGACTTTGCGCAACTCCACGATGTCGAAGGTTGTAATCGATTTGCTGTTGTTGGCGTCGGCCGCGATCTGGGCGTAAAAAGGCAGGGGTTCCAGGCCCAGGATGTGCCGTTGGATGCAAATCAAGTCGACGACAGAAAGCCCGTTGCGGTAGTCGTTCGGGAAATTGACCGGGAGGGCGCCGATCGAAAATCCATTGTTGGGCAGGGCGGGGTTGACCTGCACGGTTACTTCGCTGCACAAACTGTCGGGGCTGAACGTGCCCGTGAAGCCGACATCCGGCGCGGTGGCGTAATCGACGCCGACCGACATTTCCACGCCTTTTATTGGGTGGTTGTTCGCCCAGTAGCGGGCGCAGCCTTTGAGCAGGTAATTGTTTTGCGCGTGCAGGCAAGTGGCAGCCGCGAGGCAAAGGAGCAGGGTGTACAACTTGTTCATGAAGATTACTTTTTTTGGTGAAACTTTTTCCAAAGTTCGGGGGAATGGCATGGGTTGTCAAGGTGGGCGCTGAGCAAGGGGCGGGAAAGGTTTTTCCCCTTTCAGGCCGCTTTTTGGAAACAATGTCGGCCCGGGGTTGTGTCAAAAGCCATACTACCGGACATTTTGTTCTTCGGGTGAATCCAGACCTTCCAGGTTTCGCAAACCTGGAAGGTCTTTACCGAAAATGTTGTAGAGTGCCCTCCGGGACTTTTGACACAACCCCGGGACACCCTGAAAACAGTGCGGGCGACAACGCTGGTTGCGTTGTCGCCCGCTGGTAGGTTGGAGGGGGAGGCCGTTTGTGAGGCCGCCTTTTTCGCGCCGACAGGCTGTCGGCGTTACGGCGTCACAGCCTTGCCGCTGCGCTTGGCGCCGGTACCGGCTTCGCGCCAGATGGCTTTTTTGTATTTTTTCCGGCTTTCCGGCTTGGTTTTTTCCGCCAGCGCTACGGCGTTGCTGGCGCTGACCGTGCCGCCGCTGGCGCAGAGTTCGCTGAATTTCACTTTCTCCGTGCCGCCGGGTTTGTTCACCTCGCCGTCTTGTTTGACCACCGAGTCGATCATGACCGCGCGCACTTGGCGCGCCGACAACTCAGGGTAGTAGGAGCGGATGATGGCAGCTACGCCGGCAGCGGCCGGCGAAGCCATGGAGGTGCCGCTGAAAACGGCGTACTCGTTGTCGGGCACCGTGGAGTTGAGCTGGTGGCCGGGGGCGAACAGGTCGACATTCTTTTTGCCGTAGTTGGAAAAGCCGGCGACGCGCTTATCGCCGGTACGCCACGAGAGGGCGCCGATTTCCAGCCAGTTGGGGGCCGTGCGATCTTTGCCGAACCAGCCGCGCCGTACGGGTGTGAGGTACTGGTCGTTGGGGAAGTTGGGCGAGCTGTCGTTGTTTTCCGAGTCGTTGCCAGCAGCATGTACCAGCAGTACGTCGTGCTCGGCAGCGTACTTGACGGCGGCGTCGACGTAGGCTTTGTCGGGGCTGTAGCCTTTGCCGAACGACATGTTGATGATGCTGGCGCCGTTGTCGACGGCGTAGCGGATGGCGTTGGCCACGTCTTTGTCGCGCTCGTCGCCGTCGGGCACGCAGCGCACCGTCATGATGCGCACATTATCGGCAACGCCGTCGATGCCCAGGCCGTTGCCGCGGATGGCGGCGATGATGCCGGCGACGTGGGTGCCGTGGCTGGCGTCGGGGCCCCGGTATTCGTTGCTGCCGTAGTTGCGCTTGGTGAGGTCGGTGGGGTCGTCGCCGACGATGGAGCGGGGGTTGTAGTCGGGGTTGAGGTTGTATTGCAGCTGGCCATCGGCGTATTCGCTGGCGCCGGCTTTTTGTTCAGCGATGTTTTCGGGCGTGAGGCCTTGGGCCATGACGCGTTGCGCCAGGGCGATGGCTTCTTTGAGGGCTTCGTCGCTGCCGGCGTCCATTTTGGCCAGGTCTTCGAGGGTGAAGTTGGCATTGCCGCTGGCTTTGGCGATCAGGGCGAAAGCGTTTTCAAATTTGGCGAACTGCGCGTCAATCTGCGCTTTCATATCTTCGGCGCGTTTGCGGGCTTCTTCGTACGCTTCTTTAACCTGGAGGTAGTAGTCGTACTCCTGCTTGGCCGGGCCGTAGAGATTTTTGCCGTTGGAGCCTTTGAATTTTTTACTCAGGCGCACGTATTCGCGGGTCAGTTCCAGGGTTTCGTGCGATACGCTTTCGCCGTTGGGGCCGCCGAGGAAGTTCCAGCCGTGGATGTCGTCGATGTAGCCGTTTTTGTCGTCGTCGATGCCGTTGCCGGGGATTTCGCCCGGGTTGACCCACATGATGTCTTTCAGGTCTTCGTGCAGGTAGTCGATGCCGGAATCGAGCACAGCAACAATGATAGGCTGACCTTTTTTACCCCGGGCTTTAAGGGCGGCCAGGGTTTGGTCGGAGCTGGTACCTTGCACGCCGTCGGCGGTTTGATCTTTGGTGAACCAGTTTTCCGGAGCTTTCGATTGGGCAGAAAGGAAAAAAGCCGGCAGACAAAGTGCGATGACTGCCGTAAATTGTTTAAAAGTCATAGTAGCGTGAAAATTTAATTTTAGTAAAAACAGCGTTTCAGTGGTATAAATCCTATTCCAAACGACAAAAATAAGGTAATGCTTGCCCCCTTCGGACTGATTAGACAAACACCGGGGAACAGCCCCCGGATAGCGGAATTAGTTTGAAGTTTGGAGTTTGAAGTTTGGAGTTTGGAGTTTGAAGTTTGGAGTTTGAAGTTTGGAGTTTGAAGCGCGCTCCGGAGTTTGGTTCGAAGATCAAATTATTAATATTTACAAAAACTGACTTCTATGAAGATAGCCGTAGGCAGTGATATGAACACCCATTTGACCACTGTGGTTGTCGATGCGCTTCGCAACATGGGGCACTCCGTGGAAGTATTCGGCGCTTTGGTAGAAACGCCGGCGCCCTGGCCGAGCGTTGCGATAAACGTCGCGCAACAAGTGGCGGCCGGCGCCTTCGACCAGGCGGTACTGTTTTGCTGGACGGGCACGGGCATCAGCATAGCCGCCAACAAAGTGCGCGGTATTCGCGCGGCCTTGTGCTGGGATGCCGAAACGGCCCGCGGCGCCCGGATGTGGAACGACGCCAACATCCTGGCCATGAGCCTGCGCTACACCTCCGAACAAGTGGCCCGGGAAATCCTGGATGCCTGGTTGTCCACCGCTGCCAGCACCGACGCCGACGACTGCGCCTGCCTGGAAATACTGCGGCATGCGGAATAAGGAATGCGGAATTTGTTCACCTTTTCGGGAGGGATAGTTTACAAAAGTGTTTTGTCGTAACATCCCAGAAAGGGTGAACAAATTCCGCATTCCGCATTCCGCATTCGTCACAGCGTTCCGCGCAGTGCCTGCTCCCGTTCGATGGCCTCGAACAGGGCTTTGAAATTGCCTTTTCCGAACGATTTGGCGCCGCGGCGCTGGATAATTTCGAAAAACACCGTGGGCCGGTCCTGCACCGGTTTGGTGAACAGTTGGAGCAAGTAGCCGTCGTCGTCGCGGTCGATGAGGATGTTGAGTTTTTTCAATTCCTCGAGGTCTTCCTCGATATGGCCGACGCGGTCAAGCACATCTTCGTAGTAGTTGTCGGGCACATGGAGGAAGTCGACGCCGTTGGCGCGCAGTTGGCTGACCGTGGCGATGATATCGTTGGTGGCTACGGCGATGTGCTGTACCCCTGCCGAACGGTAAAAGTCGAGGTACTCTTCGATCTGGCTTTTTTTCAGGCCTTTGGCCGGCTCGTTGATCGGGAATTTGATGTAGCCGTTGCCATTGCTGACCACTTTCGACATCAGGGCGCTGTACTCCGTGCTAATGTCTTTATCGTCGAAGGTGATGAGCAGTTTGAAGCCCATCACGTCCTGATAAAACTTTACCCATTTGTTCATGGCGCCGAGTTCGACATTGCCCACGCAGTGGTCGACGTATTGCAAGCCGACCGATTTGGCCGGGTACACGCTCCTGCGGGCGTCATAGCCGGGCAGGAAAGGGCCCTTGTAGCCGCTGCGCTGTACCAGGGTGTGGATGGTGTCGCCGTAGGTTTTTATGGCAGCCATCACGACCTCGCCGTGTTCGTCGCGCAGGGTTTTGGGCGCGTAGGCGCTTTCGGCGCCGCGTTCGAGGGCGGTGTAATACGATTTTTCGGCGTCGTCGACCCAGAGGGCGAGCACTTTAACGCCGTCGCCGTGCTGCGCGACGTGACGGGCGATCTCGTGGTCGGGCGTGAGGGCGGAGGTAAGTACCAGGCGGATTTTATTTTGTTGCAAAACGTAGCTGACGCGGTCGCGGACGCCCGTTTCCGGACCCATGTAGGCGATCCATTCGAAGCCGAAAGCCGCCTGGTAATACAGGGCGCTTTGTTTGGCGTTGCCGACGTAAAACTCGAGGTGGTCGGTGCCGTTGATCGGGAAAGAATCGGTGGAATTGGCGTGGGTGGCGGGTGCTGTTTTGGTCAAGGTATCCATGAAGCAGGGACGGTAAAAGTTAGGACGAAGAAGACAGTTTTCCGGTAGCCGCAAAGGTAGGCAAATTCCCGTCATCCGTAGGGGCGACCCTCGCGGTCGCCCCTGCGAACGACCCATCAAAAATGCCAGCCCAGTTTCAACGATGCCTCGGGGTTCCAGCGGGGCGGTTGGTAGCGGGCGGAGGGGAATTCGAGCCTGTTGTCGCCAGCTACGCGTACGTGCAAGCCTGCCCAAGGGCTGAGGTAAAAATTCCGGAAAAACTTCCAGTTGTAGCCCAGGCCGCCGGAGAGCAGGTAGGCCTGAAAATCGCCGGTTTGTTGGTCGGGCAGGTAGCGGATTTCGGCGTCCCAGGCCACCAGTCCGGCGGCCAGCCACCAGCCTTGAAAATTCGTTTTGGGAAAATAATCCACCAGCAAAGCGTAGGCCCGGATGTGGTTGTCGGTGTAATGGTCGGGCAGCAAAAAATCCGGCTTCGTGGCTTTCGCGGCCAGCAGGCGTCCGCGCCAGTGGCCTTTGCCGGCCCAGAGCGCGGCGAAGTAACCGCCAGTGGCATAGGGCAGGGCGTCGAGTTCAATGCCGGCGGTCCATTTGGAGGACTCAGCCGGTTGGGCAAGCAGGAAAACGGGGAGCAGGCAGGCGAAACAAAAGGACAGCAGGCGCATGGATCGGCATCTTTTAAAAAAGGGCAAGATCCGGGGCTAGCAGGGGATGGCCGATGATAAAAATCAGCCTTGGGGTTAATCCGGTTCAGTAATTCGCCTTCAGTTGCAGATTTAACCGCACGGCCATCTCATCGGGTGTGGTGCTGCGCAGCCGCAGGGCCAAATCGATGCTGAAGCGGTCTTCCTTCATGATTTTTTTGGCGTCGGCCAGGGTGGGAATGAGGTCGAGGGTGTTGCTGGGGTCGATGGGCGTGGGGAACCGGTAGGCGATTTCCAGATAGCCGTTGGGGTCGCTTTCCTGGTATACCCGCAGCGAGGCTTCCTCGACTACATTAAAATTCACATCGTTGAAAATGCCGGTCAGGGCGGCCTGTACCGGCAGAATACCATTGACCTCCTCGTCGGTTTTGCCGTTCTGGTCGAGCAGCGCGGTATAGCGCGAAGGCAGGTTTTGCAGGTAAAAATGGTGGGTCACAAACGGGCCTATCCCGGCAGGAATGGTGAATTCGTACTGGTAAATCATGTCAAATCCTGGCTGTACATCGTCTTTTTTACAGGTTGTCAGCAACAAGGGGAGCAACAGCAGGCCGGTGAGGCGAATCAATCGGTGGCGCATAAAGACGGGCATTTTTTCTTGCAGGACGCAAAATTCCCGCAGTTGGTTGTTTGGCTTAGGAACGATCAAATAATAAAGTCATGATTTTGGGGAGATTAATTTGGCGCTAAAGCAGGCGGGAGGAAGGCGCATAGTGGTGCTACGCAACTGACGAGCAACGCACTTTAGGGACAAATTAAGCCGCCAAAATCGTGACTTTATTATTTGATCGTTCCTCAGGCCAAAACTTGCCGCAGGCGCAGGCGAAGCGCCAGTTTGTCGCGCAGGCGGGCCAGCTCCAGTTGCCAGGTGTACGGCATGTCTGGATACACGATCGGCAGGCTGTGTACCAGGCTGGGCTCCAGCACAAAAGCGGCGCGCCGGATCAGGGCTTCGATGTGGGGCGGCGCAAACCAGCTGATATAGGTTTTGTCGCGGCTTGGGTAGCGGATCAGCTGGTCCAGCCAGCTGCGGGGCCAGGGCTGCGGCGAGGAGGCTAAGGCCGCCACCAGCGCCGAGTCGGCCTGGTCGAGCAATTCGGGGTGGGTCGAAACGGCATCGAGTACGGCCCGCCACTCCTCGGGCGGCAGTTGGACCAGGATAGAACCGCTGGCCCGAAGTTGCCACAACGGATGTGCCGGGTGGCGGGCCAGCCAGCGGCTGGCAGCCATCAGCCAGGGCGCTTCGCCCCTCCAGGCCATGTTTCGAATAAGGTCGCCCGCGTCGAGCAGGGCCGGCGGGTTTTCCAGGGTTTCCTGTAAAAACACATCCGGCGTTTGTCCGGCTGCCTGGGCCAGGAGCGCCGGCGGGGCGAGCAGCAGCCAGATGCTATCGAATCCGGTCGCTTTTTCGGGCCACAAAGCCAGCAAAGCGGTTTTCGACCAGCTGCCCTCGGGTGGCAGTTGGCTGCTGAGCGCCTGACAACGGGCGCCGATACCAGCGCCTGGCCCGGTGCGGACGATCAGCGCTTCCAGTTCCTGGCACACCCGGCTTTCGGGCAACAGGAGCAGCAGCCGGAGCGCGGCCCGGCGCACCGGTTTGGAGCGGTCCGTCAGGGCGCGTTCGAGCAAACGTTCGTCGGCCGCAGAAAGCCCCTGGCGGAGCGCCAGCAGGAAGGTTTCCCGGTCTTTGGGCGATTCCGTCGGCCAGGTTTTTTCCAACCAATCCAGCGCCAGCAGCGGTTGCTGGCGGCGGGTTTCTTGCAACAGGCGGCGGCGCTCCGGGCCGCTGGCGGTTTCCCAGTGGGCTGGTTCGGATGCCGGCAGGACCGATTGCCAGCCAGGATGTTGCCGGGCCAGCCAGCGGCCCCGTTGGCCCAACACCTCCAGGGCCAGGGGGAATGGTTCCATCCGGCGGGCCAGTACATCCAAGGCGAGCGGGAGAGCTGCCGGCGGCAAACACTTACCCTGGCGGTGCAGGATTTGGAAAAACTCGTAGAGCATGGGGCTGTAGTCCGGCTCCCGGGCCAGCATGACCAACAGCTCGGATGCAGCCGGGCTACAGTAGGGCCGTTCGTCCGGCGGGCAAGGTTCCGGCAGTTGGGCAGGGGCGTCAGCCAGCGGCGCGGCGGCGCGCTCGATCAGTTGAGCGGCAGCCAGGGCGTAGATGGCGGTGTAGCCGGCATCGGCCTGCGGGGCAATGCCCAGTTGTTGCGCATCGGGCGCAGCAACCGGCTGGCGTTCCGCGCCGGCAATGGCGGTGCGGAGCAAGTTTTGCCAAAGGGAAGACACCTGGCAAAGATGCGAAAAACAAGGGGGAAGAGGGCGGGTGTTTAAAACTCGACCGAATACCCTTCCGGCATCCGGCGGATGGGGTACAAACCGGAGGGAATGATGGCTTCGAGCAAGCCAGGAAGTTGGTCGCGCACGGCTTCGGGTAAGCAGTACGATACCGGTACCGGGAATACCGGTGTTCGGAAAAATGCCTGCTCTGTGCAGGCTTGCATGCCGGCGCGCGGGAAGAACATCTGCAGCCGGCCGTTGGGGCCGACACTGAGCAAAACCTCTGCCTGCGGGCATTGTCGATTCCTGTTGCGGGTCAATTCCATGTTGGAATAGTGCGTAGTGTTAATCCGGCAAATGCCGATATTAACACAGTTGCCGTCGGATTGAAGTACGCCAAACTCGACATTGGCGAGTAAAAAATTGGGTGCTGTAGGCGACTCCTGGGCATGGAGCCGCACTTCGGTGGGTGCGTAAGCGGTCATTAGGATGGGAAATTGCCGTTAAGAAATAGTGTTTGCAAATAAGCGAGATGCGGCTCGCCTGGGGCAATTGAAGCGCATGGATTAGGCAGGAGGGAAAGATTAAGCAGTAAAAAAACAGAACGTTTTATGCTTGTATCGCCAAAGGTTCAAAAACTATGCCGGTTCAGGAGCGCAATTTTTAAAATACCTGATTTAGGATATCCGTACAGCAGCTTTGCCCTGCCCGGTTTAAATTTTATGAACTTTCCGCACCTTTGCTGCCATGAGATGTTCACGTCCGTTTGCCTTTCCCGGCCTGATCCTGCTCGCAGTGGCGGCGGCTTTTGCCCTGAGTGCCAACCGAAACCACCGGTTTAATTTTTCCCATGCACTCGACCCGCAGGAGGCTGTTTGGGTGGATTCGGTTTTTAACACCCTGAGCCCGGAGGAGCGCCTGGGTCAGCTGTTTATGATCCGCGCGCATTCCGACCGCGGACCCGAGTTTGAACATCAGGTGGAGGATATTGTCCGGCAGTACCACGTGGGCGGACTTTGTTTTTTCCAGGGCACCCCCGAGCGGCAAGCCGAACTCACCAACCGCTACCAGGCCCTTAGCGACCGCCTGCCCCTCCTGATCGCCATGGACGCCGAGTGGGGCCTGGGCATGCGCCTCAAAGATGCCGTGATTTCGTATCCGCGCCAAATCATGCTTGGCGCCGTGCAGGACAACCGGCTGATCTACGAAATGGGCCGCGATCTGGCCCGTCAATGCCGTCGCCTGGGCGTGCATGTCAATTTCGCGCCCGTTGCCGACGTCAACAACAACGCCGCCAACCCCGTCATCAACGACCGCTCCTTTGGCGAAGACCGCAACAACGTTACCGCCAAATGCTTCCAGTACATGATGGGCCTGCAAGACGGCGGCGTGCTGGCCTGCGCCAAACATTTTCCGGGCCACGGCGACACCGATGTCGATTCTCACCTCGACCTGCCATTGATCGCCCACAACAACCAGCGGCTCGACAGCATCGAACTGTTTCCTTTTCGCGCCTTATCGGTCAGCGGGGTCGGCGGTATGATGGTCGCCCACCTCAACATTCCGGCTATCGACGCCCGGCCCAACCGGCCCACCACGCTCAGCCGCCCGGTGGTGACCGATTTGCTGCGCGATAAAATGGGTTTCGACGGACTCATTATGACCGATGCCATGGAAATGGAGGGCGTCGCTAAATATTTCCAGCCCGGGCAGGCCGATCTGGAAGCCCTGCGCGCCGGCAACGACATGATTCTGCTGTCGGGCAATGTCGGCGCAGCCATCGATACCATCCGGGCGGCCCTGGCCAGCGGCTCGCTCGACGCCCGGCAGGTCGACGAAAGCGTGCGCCGGGTGTTGCGCGCCAAGTACCGCCTGGGCCTCACCCAGCCGCAACGGGTGGAAGTGGCCAACATCCGCCGCGAGCTCAATCTGCCGCAGTATCAGCTGCTGCGCCGCAAACTGATCGCCGAAGCGCTGACGCTCGTGCGCGACCGCGACGGCCTGGCCGGTTTTCCTGATTTGGAAAAACCCCGCTTCGCCAGTCTGGCCATCGGCGATACCAATCGCACCGTCTTTCAAACGTACTGTGGCTATTATGCCCCGGTGGCGCATTTCAACGCGCCCAAAAGTATCGACTCCGCCCGGGCGGCTTATTTGCTCGATACCCTGCGGCACTACGACGTGCTGCTGCTCAGCTTGCACGATATGAGCCGGCGGCCGTCGGGAAATTTCGGCCTCGACAGCAGCCAGATCGCCCTCGTCGACCGCTTGTGCGCGCAAAACACCGTGGCGCTCACCGTGTTCGGCAACCCGTACAGCCTGAAATTTTTCGACGCGGCCCCGCTGGTGCTGGAGGCTTACAACGAGGAAGCCGCTACCCAGGAAATCGCCGCCCAGGCGCTTTTCGGCGCGTCCGACCTCCAGGGCAAACTGCCCGTAACGGCCTCTTCCGCCGCGCGCTACCAGCAAGGAATTGTAAAAACGTATCCGTCCAAACGCCTGGCGTATACCCTGCCCGAAGCCGCCGGCCTGAACAGCGATACCTTGCGGCTCATGGACAGCCTGGTGGCCGAACTCATCGCCGCCGGCGCCGCGCCGGGTTGCCAGATTCTGGTAGCCAAAGACGGCAAGGTGGTGTGGAACAAAGCGTATGGGCGCTACACCTACGACTCCCTTTCCCCAGCGGTAAACACCGAAAATTTGTACGACCTGGCCTCGATCACCAAGGTGGCGGCCAGCCTGATCTCGGTGATGCGGCTCGTCGACGAGGGCCGTTTCGACCTCAGCCGGCCTATGAGCGCCTATGTGCCCGAACTGCTGGATACCGATAAAAAGGACCTGACGGTGGCGGAAATACTGGCCCACCATGCCGGGCTGACGCCCTGGATTCCATTTTATGAAAAAACGCTGATCGGGCTGGGCCGCCCCTCGCCGGAGCTGTACCACCCCGCGCCGATGACCTGTTTTGAAATCCCGGTGGCGCCCAACTTGTACATGGCCGACGATTATGTGGATACCATCTGGCGGCAGATTTTTTCCTCGCCGCTCCGGCCCGACAAATCGTACAAATACTCCGACCTCGGCCTGTACCTCACCGCCCGCGCCCTGGAAAACCTCAACCGCCAACCGCTCGATGTGTACGCCCGCCGGATGTTTTACCGGCCGATGGGACTGGCGACCACCCTGTTTAACCCCTGGGCCTACGGTCTGACGGAGCGCTGCGTGCCCACCGAGGAAGACAATTATTTTCGCCAGCAGCGCCTGCAGGGCTATGTGCACGACATGGGCGCTGCTATGCTGGGTGGGGTGAGCGGACATGCCGGCTTGTTCAGCAGCGCCAACGACCTGGCCAAAATTTTTCAAATGCTACTCGACGGCGGCAGCTACGGCGGCCGGCAGTACCTTAAGCCCGAAACCATCCGGCATTTTACCACCCGCTTTACAGGCAGCACCCGCCGGGGCATCGGTTTCGACATGAAAGAACTTGACCCGGCCTTGAGCCCAAACATGAGTCCGCTGGCTGGCCCCAACACCTACGGCCACACCGGGTTTACCGGCAACGGAGTGTGGGCCGACCCCGACAAAAAGCTGATTTTTGTTTTTCTTTCCAACCGAACCTACCCCACCATGACCAACAATAAACTGATCACCGGCGACTACCGGCCGCAACTGCAAAGTATTGTTTACCGGGCAATCCATTAGTTTGGAGTTTGAAGTTTGGAGTTTGGAGTTTGGAGTTTGAAGTTTGGAGTTTG
>CAZVZH010000052.1:0-24779 GCA_964630705.1 uncultured Saprospiraceae bacterium
AAATTTTTAAAGAAAAAGTGATAGAAATATCAGACTACATTATCATTGTTTCCCCACTGGGAAAAATTTTAAGAATAGAAAGTACTCAAGAACTAAACCGTTCCCTGCCAAAAAACTATGGCGTTTATGAAAAAATAGAAATTCCAGAAAGTAAAAGAGATTGTACATTTCTGTTAACTTCTTACAGGGGTGAAAATTCTTTATCGCCATTTGAGATGGACGCGACCTCGATGCAGTTCGCCAATTGTCAACTCCGATTGGAATGCCCATTTTTCGAGCCTTCAGGAAGAAGTTGGAAAGAAGTATACCACATTGAAGTTCCACATTTGTATATCGACAAACAATTCAAGGAGTTTTATAAGCATTCTCCCAGACGCCATTGAGGGAATTTTGATCTCACTCAAACAACGTCCCCGCCTGAGCCGGCGGCACCACCCCGATATGCCGGTAGGCCTTTTCCGTAGCCATCCGGCCGCGCGGACTGCGCTGGAGGTAGCCTTCCATAATCAGAAAGGGCTCATGCACTTCCTCGATGGTGCCGGGTTCTTCCCCCACAGCAGTGGCGATGGTAGTCAGTCCGACGGGGCCGCCTTTGAATTTGTGGACAATTGCCGCCAGGATGCGGTTGTCCATTTCGTCGAGGCCATGCTCATCCACATCGAGGGCGCTGAGGCCATATTCGGCGATCGCTTTATCGACGGTGCCGCTGCCCTTGATTTGCGCAAAATCGCGGATGCGGCGCAACAAAGCGTTGGCAATACGCGGCGTGCCCCGGCTGCGGCGGGCGATCTCGAGCGCGCCGTCGGAGGTGACAGGAATATCGAGAATGCCGGCCGAGCGGTGCAGGATGCGTTCCAGGGTGCTTACATCGTAATAATCGAGCAGGCAGTTGATGCCGAAGCGGGCGCGCAAAGGCGCGGTCAGCAGGCCCATGCGGGTGGTGGCGCCCACCAAAGTAAACGGATTCAGGTTGATCTGGATGCTGCGCGCATTGGGCCCCGAGTCAATCATGATGTCGATGCGGTAGTCCTCCATCGCGGAGTAGAGGTATTCTTCCACGACCGTGTTGAGCCGGTGGATTTCGTCGATAAACAACACGTCGCCGGGTTCGAGGCTGGTCAGGATGCCGGCCAGGTCGCCGGGTTTTTCCATAACGGGGCCGGAGGTCATTTTCAGGTTAGCCTCCAGCTCGTTGGCGATAATGTGGGAAAGCGTAGTTTTACCCAAGCCCGGCGGGCCGTGGAGCAGCACATGGTCGAGCGCGTCGCCGCGTTGGCGGGCAGCCTGGATGAATATCTGGAGGTTATCGACAATTTTCCGCTGGCCGCTGAAATCATCCAGCAGTTTCGGACGCAGCGCTTTTTCCACCAGTTTTTCTTCGCTGTTGGAAGGCTCGTTGGCAAATTCTTTACTCACGATGCAAATTTAGATCGCCAAAATTCAAATTTTTTGTTTTGAAAACAAAATTATACCTACAGTTTCTGTTTATTTGCCGCCCGTCATCGCCATGCAACCCGACATTTACATCAACTCCGTCCGGCTCGCCGAACCCGGTATCGCTTTTACCGGACTGCTGATCGCCCTCCTCTGCGCATGGGCCTGGCGGCGCCTCCGCCTGCGCCAGGCCAGAACCGTTGCTCAAAACTGGATGCTCCGTTTCTTCGCCCTGATGGGCATAGCCTCCGTGCTGGGGCCGATTTTTGGCCATTTGTTTTTCTACCGGGTTGGTTTTCCCGGCAAATACGCCTGTTGGGTGTTCACCATTCTGGCCTCGGCGGCCCTGGCGCAAGCGGCGCTGGAACACCTGAGACAAAACCTTGCTGAATCGACATACCGCCTCTTGTCGGGCCTGAATATCAGCCTGGCAGCAGCTGCTCTGGCCATCAGCGCCGGGCAGCGCAATTTCCATTGGGTGGAAGCCCATACAGCTGTGACCTTGCTCGGCTTGATGGCCCCGCTCGAGTGGCAGGCCTGGCGACAGTGGAAAGATGCCGGCAGCCGATCGATGTTGTTGGCGCTACCGGTAGCGGCGCTCTCAGTGGTTCCGCATTTGTTGAAATGGTCGCCGGGGGTCTGGCTCACCTACTTCGACCTGGGCCACCTGTTGCTGCTGCCTTGTTTGTGGCTGATGTTGCGCGGAGCTGAGCGCTGGGCAGTTGCCGGATGAAAATCAAGAAGGCCGGGAGCGGACCTGCTGCAAGTTCAAGTACTGCACACCGGGGGAAAACGATCGGTTGAACAGTTGCAGAATATCGGTAAACACTTCGGTATTGCGGACAAAATCGGCGTCGTTCAGTTCGAGCACCACCACCGGCGTTTCCGTTTCTTTTTTAAAATATTGCAAATACGCCTCTTGCACGCCTTCGAGGTAGCTGTCTGGGATTTGTTGTTCCATTTGCCGGGCCCGCTGACGGATTTGTTTCTGCAAAACCGGCACCGGCCGGTGCAAATAAAGCAGCAAGTCAGGTTTGGGGAATGTGGCGTTGAGCACGCGAAACAAGCGCCGGAACAGGCGGAACTCCTCGCCGCTGAGGTTGTTTCGGGCAAAGAGCAGGGTTTTGACAAAAAAATAGTCGGCGATGGTGCGGGTGGCAAACAGGTCGGGTTCGGCGAAATGCTCCAGCAATTGCTTGTGCCGTTCGGTCATAAAAAACAGTTCCACCGGAAAAGCATACCGATCGGGGTTGTCGTAAAAAAAAGGCAGGAAAGGGTTGTCGGTAAATTGCTCCAGCAACAAGGCGGCGCCGAAATGCCGGGCCAGCATCTCGCTCAGCGTTGTTTTTCCAGCGCCGATATTTCCTTCGATGGCAACAAAACGGTAAGCAGGGAGCACAGGATATGGTGTTGTTGCAGGGGCGCCCCTCGCGGGCGCCCAACAAACAGTTCAGTAAATTGATAGTGATTGATAGAAATTTATAGAGACGGACACGCGCTAAGCGCCTTCGTCGAGCATGACCACTTCGGAGGTATCGTCGCAATCCATAAACAATTCATCCATTGGTTTTTTGAGCACGGGGTGTTCGAGTTCAGGCGCCAGTTCGAGCAGCGGGGCCAGCACGAAAGCGCGCTTGTGCAATTCGGGGTGGGGAATCTCCAGCCCCTTGTCGCGGATAATGCGTTTGCCGTAAAACAGGATGTCCACATCGATCAGCCGCGGGCCCCATTTTTCCTTGGAGCGTTGACGCCCGAGCTCGCGTTCGATCCGGTCCAGCGCTTCCATCAGCTCGCGCGGATCGAGGGTGGTATTGATCATGACCACTTGATTGAGGAAGGTATCCTGGTTTTTATTGCCCCAGGGTTCGGTTTCGTAGAAGTGGCTTTTTTTGGCCACCTTGCCCACTTTCTGATGGATGAGCGCCAGGGCTGCCCGGAGGTTTTCGTTCCGGTCGCCGAGGTTGCTGCCGAGGCAGAGGTACACGTTGATGTATTTTTTTAAAAAGGTAGCTTGCATGGTCGGATCGAGTAAATCGGATGAAGAGCGATTTTTATCAGCGGGCAAAGGTAGAAATTCTCGGAAGGCTACAGGAAGGCAAGTTCGAATGCTTGGAAAATAGTTTATCGCACTACCCTAGCCCATTTTTGCCGGCGGAAACCACTACCTTTGCGGCGCATTTTTTAACCGAGTTTTTTACAAACAAATCGCAGTTCTAATGATGAAAAAATTTCTGTTTCCCGCTTTGGGTTTTGCTTTGTTGTGGCTGGCTGCTTGCAACAACGTGGACGCCGAATTGGTCGATAAAGTACAAGGCAGCTTGAAAAAATCCCAGGACCTCCAGCCGGGTATCGAATCCACGCTCAAGGACATTACCAACCTTCAGGAACAAATGAGCGCCGCGCCCACGGGCGTGCGCAACAGTGCCGATTTTGGGTACTACGACCTGGCCAACAAAGTTGACGCCTTCAAACAAAAATTCGAAGCTACCAAGGCGGCGCTCGCCGAAATAAACGGCAAACTGGAAGGCGTGCTGGGCGACTACACCGACGGAAAAATCGAAAAAGAAGCCGTTCAAAAAGAACAAGCCGACCTGGCCGCCCAAATCGATGGCATCCAATCTTCTCTGGACCGGATGTCGCCCTTTTTTAACCAATTGTCGGCGGATTATGCCAAAATGATGGCCAACTGGAACGCCCTTCCGGAGGCGGAACAACTGGCCCGTTCGGGTCCGGCGCCTGCAGCGCTGCCTTCCGGCGCCCTGAGCGGCGGCGCCAGCCAACCGACCCAAGCGACGCGTCCGCAAACGAGCAACTCGCTCGTACTTCCGCAGGGCGGGAAAAAGGAATAACAGCCCGGGCAAGCGGGGAAGATAAGTCCGGCAAGCAGGCAAAAAAGCAAGGAGCAGCGAAATCCGCTGTTCGGGAATCCGGCAGAAATAACCATTTTTGCAGGAGGCTAGCCCCGAATCAATCCGGCTTATCTTCCCCCACGCTATGCTAAACAAACTACTATTCGGCTCCATTTTATTCGCCTGCGCGCCGCTTCCCGGTCAAACCTTCCTCATGAACGGAACGCCGGTCATCTCCTGCGCCGGCAAACTTTTCGATTCCGGCGGGAGCGCAGGAGATTATTCCAACAACGAAAACATTTTTAAAACCCTTTGCCCGGATGGCAGCAACACGCACCTGTTGTTGCAGTTTGACAGCCTGGTGTTGGCGCCCGGCGACCAGCTCTGTTTCCACGATGGCGCCAATGCCCTGGCCCCGGTGCTGGCTTGTGCAGCCGATTTTCCAAACAGCAACCCGATCCAAATCCAGGCCTCGGCCAGCAATGCCAGCGGCTGCCTGACCCTGGTGTTTATTTCGGATGGAACCGGAACAGCAGCCGGCTGGTCGGCCAGTCTGTCTTGCGCGGCGCCCTGCGTCGTCCCGGGTCCGGGCGGCGTAGTGCTGACGCAAATGAATGGGGGCCAGCTGCGTTGGGCCTGGGATGCCGTGCCCGGAAGTTCAGGCTTTCAGGTACGGGTCAACGGCGGGAGTTGGGGGAACGCCAGCGCGCCGCAGGCACACACTGTTAGCGGCTTGTCGGCAGGCGACCCGGTCACGCTCGACATCCGGCCAATCAGCGACAATCCGGGGTGTAGCGCGGGTACGGCAACGGTGAGTAAAATTTACGCCGCCTGTACCCTGAACGCCGATCTTGTTTCGCAAACGCCCGCCACCTGTCCGGGCACTCCGACCGGTTCGGCCCTGATCAACGCCAGCGGCGGCATGGGCGCCGTTCAGTTTTTTGTCGACAACAACCCCGCGCCTTTTACCAACGGAACCTTCAACAACTTTTTTGCCGCCGGCAACCACCAGGTGATCGCCGTGGATACCGCCGGCTGCCGCGATACGGTGCTTTTTACCATAACTGAACCGCCGCCCATCGCCATTGCGCTCACCGTGACCGACGCCAAGTGTTTTGGCGACAACTCCGGTATCATGCAGGCAACCGGCTCCGGCGGAACCCCCGGCTACTCCTACGCCTGGCGCAATTGCCAGGGCGGGCCTATATTGACAGGACCGACTATCCCGGATTTGTTCGCCGGTTGTTACGGACTTACCATCACCGACAGCAAAGGCTGCACAGCGGTAGCGCAGGACACGGTGGGCGAGCCGCCCAAATTTCAATTTATGTCGGTGCAGGATTCTGTGCGTTGTTTCGGCGGAATGGACGGCCGGGGTACGGTGTTTGTGTCCGGCGCTATGCCGCCCTACAGCTACCTCTGGGGCAATGGCGACACCACCCCCACTGCCGATAGCCTGAAAGCCGCTTTTCACTCGGTAACCATCACTGATGCCGTGGGCTGCCAGGCCGTAACCCTGGTGCAAGTCTTGCAACCCAGCCGGCTGATTATCGACAGCCTGACCACGACGCCCATCGCCTGTTTTGGCATCAATACCGGCACGGCCTCGGCATTTGCCCATGGCGGCGTCAAACCCTACGCGTACGCCTGGAACAATGCCCTCATGGGGCAAACGATCCAAAACCTGGGGCCAGGCACTTATACGGTTACGCTGACTGATTTTAAGGGCTGCACCGCTTTGGCCAGCACGCAGTTGCCGGCGCCGCCCGAACTATTGACCAACCTGAGCGTAATCCAGAGCGAATCCTGTGCAGGCGCTTGCGATGGCAGCCTGAGTGTCAACCCGGCCGGTGGCGCGCCGCCGTACACGGTCGCCTGGGACAGCCCGGCTATTCCGCCGGGGGCGCTTTCGCCCAATCAATTGTGCCCGGGCGTTTACCGGGTGACGGTGACGGACGCCAAAGGCTGTACCCAAACGGGCACTGCCAGCATACAGGCGGCTGTTGCGATCAGCTTGCAATTCGAAGCCGCACCGCCAAGCTGCGCCGGCAGCCAAAACGGCGAACTCAGCGTTGCTGCTGCCGGTGGCGCCGCCCCATTTCAATACAATTGGAACACGGGCGCAACAGGCGGCACGATCACCAATTTGAACTGTGGCACCTACACTGTCACGGCAACCGATGCCCGCGGCTGCACCCTGACCGCCTCTGAAAGCCTGGCTTGCCCGCCCGTTTTGCTGATCGATAGCATTCAGCCGACACCAGTCCGGTGTTTCGGCGAAGCCAATGGCCAGGTTCAGGTGTTTGCCAGTGGGGGCAGCGGTACCTTGACTTATTTTTGGAGCGACCCCAACCAGCAGTTCGACCCGAACGCCGTCAACCTGCCGCCCGGAACCTATACCGTCACCGTTACAGATCAAAACAACTGCACCGTTTCAGCCTCTGCTACGGTAAGCGAACCGCCGCCGCTGCTGGTCGGCCTTCAATCGACAGCGGTGCGTTGTTTTGGAGAATCCAATGGGTCGGCAACGGCAACGGTCAGTGGTGGGGTGATGCCGTATCAATATAATTGGAATGTGCCGGGCGACAGTTCGACCATTTCCGGCTTGCCGGCCGGAACGTATTCCGTTACTGTGACCGATGCTTACGGTTGTCCGTCTGCCAACACCAGCATTCTGGTCAACCAACCGGCAACGCCCGTTCAGCTCAGTGTGGTGCAAACCCGCCAGGCTTGTTACGATCTGAACAATGGCGCCGGCCAGGCCATCGCCAGCGGCAGCAACGGCGGCCCTTTCGGCTATGCCTGGAGCAACGGCGCCACCGTGCCCATGCCCGTCAATTTCAGCAGCGGCACATACACGGTGACCGCCACCGACAACAAAGGGTGCAGCGCTTCGCAAACCGTTACCATCGCCGAATGGGACAGCATACACGTCAATGTAGCTTTTATCCTGCCGACTTGTCCGGGCGCCAGCGACGGGCAGGCTGCGGTCAATCTGGTTAGCGGCGGCGCAGGCAACGGCACGTTTGCCAGTTATTCGTACCAATGGAGTGTTCCCGGGGCTTCCGATACCATCTACGTGAGCGGTTTGCTGGGCAATAAAAATTATGGCCTGACGGTGACCGATCAGGCGGGCTGCTCCGCGGCTTTCAGTTTTTTCATGTCCGACCAGATCGCCATCGTTCCATTTTTGCAGGCCGACAGCGTGTCCTGTTTCGGGTTGGCAGATGGCGCTATTCGCCTCACCGGCATGCAGAGTCCGCGCCCGATCACCCAGTATGCCTGGAGCAATGGCGCCGGCTCCCCCAGCCTGACCGACCTGCCCGCCGCTGTTTATATTTTAACCGCCACTGACAACAAGGGGTGCAGCGGCACTGCTTCGGCAACCGTCTACCAACCGGCAGCGCTCAACCTGAAGCTACAGGTGCAGGCGCTTTTATGCAATGACGACTTGAACGCCTCGATTGCTGGCAATGTCACTGGCGGCACCAGCCCCTACCAGTATTTTTGGAACACAGGGTCTCCTAACAAACAACTGACCAACCTGGGTCCGGGCCTGTATGCCCTGACGGTGACAGACCACAACGGCTGCACTATTTCGGATAGCACCCTTATCAGCCAGCCTAATCCGCCGGATATCCAGGTAGAGTCGAAAGGCCCCAGCTGTGCGGGCGCCCGCGACGGCACGGCGCGTATTTTGGTGGGCAGCGGCGCGCCGCCCTACCGCTACAGCCTCGACGGCCAGAATTACAGCGGCTCGAGTTATTTCCTGGGTTTAGCCGCCGGCAACTACACCGCGCATGTGCTGGATGCGCAGGGCTGCGTGACCACTATTTCGTTTTCCCTCACCGAACCGCCGGCGGTGGTGGTGGAACTGGGTCCCGACCTGTCGATCGAGTTGGGCGAGGGCGCGCTGTTGGTGGCGGATGTGTTTAATGCTGTCGGACAAGCCAGTTTTTCCTGGAACAGCGGGTTGATCGATAGTTTGGCCTGCGCAGACACGCCTTTGTGTTCCTCAATATGGGTATATCCCGAGTACTCCAATGTATACACCGTCCGGGTAAGCGATGAGAACGGCTGCCGGGCGCAAGCCAGCGTGCGGGTGAAAGTAGAAAAACCGCGGGGCGTGTACGTGCCTACTGGTTTTTCGCCCAACAGCGACGGGAACAACGACCGGCTGGTAGTGTATGGAAAAAGCCAGCAAGTGACCCGGATTGTCGTTTTTCGGGTGTACGACCGCTGGGGCGAACTGGTGTACGAAGACGCCGATTTTAAGGTAAACGACGAACAACGCGGCTGGAACGGCCAGTTCCGGGATTCGGATGCCCAAACCGGCGTGTACGTATGGTACCTCGAAGCGGAATACCGCGACGGTTTTACCCAAATCTTACGGGGCAACACCACTTTAATCCGATAAAACCTTTCCGTTCAGTTCGAAGCCACTTCCTATGAAACATACCGCACGGGCAACCGCCACCCTTTTCACCCTACTTTTTTGCGCCATTCCCATTCGGTCGATTGCGCAAGACCCCCACTTTTCACAGTACTTCGCCTCACCCTGGAACCTCAACCCGGCCATGACCGGCGCCTTCGAAGGGCGCTGGCGCATCACCGCTAACTACCGCGACCAGTGGAGCAGTTTCCTGGCGCCGGTGCCGTTTCGCACCTATTCGGCGGCGGCAGACCTGCGCCTGGGCGTTTCGCGCGACGATTACGCCGCCTTCGGTATCGGCCTGATGCACGATGAAGCCGGCACAGCGCGATTTGTGCAAAACAAAGTCCAACTCGGAGGCGCCTTCATCAAACAACTCACCGGAGGCCCCCGGCGCGCCGACCATTTCCTCAGCGCAGGCGCACAACTGGGCTTCGGACAAAACCAGATCGACTGGGGTCGCCTGTGGTTCAGCCGCCAGTTCGACCCCGGCCTGGAAGCCCCCGACCCCAATGCCGGCAACGGCGAGCCCAATGCCGATGCCAACACCAATATTTACCTCGATTTCAATGCCGGCCTGCTGTGGTATGTGTTGTTTGACAATGGCGGCTTTTGGTACGCCGGCGGCGCGCTGCACCACCTCAACCAACCGGCTATTTCCCTGGCCGACAACAGCAACGAACAACTGTACTCCCGCTGGTCGGGGCACAGCGGCGGGCAGTTGCCGCTGACCGATCAGTTTGGTCTGTTGCCCGGGGTGCTGGTCATGCGCCAAGGCCCGGCTTTTGAAACGAATTTAGGCCTGAACCTCCGCTACTCCAACAACGACTACCAGGAGCTGGCCCTGCGCCTGGGCGCCTGGGCGCGTTTGGGCAACCGCCTCGACAGCGGCCTGCAAATGGATGCTGTGGCAGTGGTCGCCATGCTCGAACTGGAACGCTGGATGCTGGGCTTGAGCTACGACATCACCGTCTCTTCCCTGACCCGCGCCAACAACTCTCGTGGCGCGTTTGAACTTTCTTTGACGTATTTTCACCCCGCCGAACGAAAAGCCCGCGTAGTTTGCCCGCGATTTTAAACGGGGCCAAAGGCGTCAGTATCCTGTACTTCCAAACATTGAAACCATTCTGTTCTATGAAAAATGTATTAGCACTTTGCTGCTTCCTGGCCACTTCTACCTTCCTTCAAGGTCAGCTTTCCATAACACCCAAACAGCCCAAAGCCGGCGAAACTATTTTTTTTGAATACCTGCTCGCTAAAAGTCCGCTGGCCCAAGCCACCGAGCCGATCGAGGTGGTCGCCGTAGAGTTTATCAAGGACCAGCCGCAAACCTGCCCGGTATTGCTCCAGCATTCCACCGACCGGATCAGCGGCCAGTTTACGCCGAGCGCCGGGGCTGCCGTCAGCATGCTCGCCTTTCAGGCCGGAGAACGCTGGGACAACAACGCCGGCGAGGGCTACTTCATCAACGGGCACGACGCCAAAGGCAAACCGCTGCCGCAAAGCCTCGCCGCCCAAGCCGTGGTGTACCGCGAATGGGGCGGCCTGTTCGAACTCAACCGGAAAGCAGCCGTGGCGATGGACCTGCTGAGCGCGGCCTTCGCCGGAGCGCCCGCGCTCAAAAGCCAGTATTTTTCCAGCTATGTCAGCTGCCTGCAAGCCTTGGATCGCAGCGAGAGCGGGAAAACCCGCGCACTCGAATTTTTAAACGGCTTGCCGTCGATCGATCAATTGCCCGAAAACGACCAGGCCAGCCTGGCCCGCCTGTACGACCGCCTGGGCAGCGGCGAAAAAGCCGGACAAATTCGCGACCAACTCGGTAAAGCTTACCCGAAGGGCAATTTCGTCCGGCAAAAACGCCGCCAGGAAATGCGCAGCATCACCGACCTGGCACAATTGGAAGCTGCCATCGAAGCCTACAAAAAAGACTTCCCGCCCGCTACCGATACCGAAAAAGACGAGCTGCGCGAACTCTACTTTTTACTCGGCAGCAAAGCGGCTGAAAAACGCAACTGGGCGCTGGTGAAAACCGCCGCCGGGCAAATGAGCCCCGCCAGCCGCGCCAGCTTGTACAACAACGTCGCCTGGGATTTGGCAGAAAGCGGCGAGCACCTCGACCAGGCCCGCGAAATGGCCGCCCAAGCCACCGATTGGACCCGCCAGGAAATGTTGCACCCTCAACAACCCAAACCCAGCTATACGCCTGTCCATGTCTGGGACCGCATGCGCCAGTCCAACTTCGCGCAATACGCCGACACTTATGCCTTTGTGCTCGCCCAGCAAAACGACTATGCCGCCGCCGCTCAACTCCAGGGCGAAGTCGTGGAAATTTTGAAAGGAAAAGAAACCGACATGAATGAGCGCCTCACCCAATACCTGGAAAAAACCAATGCCCCCGACCTGCGCTACCGCCTCGAAGGTTTTATCCTGCACGGCCAGGCATCGGCCAAAATGAAGGAACAATTCAAGCGCCTCTTCGCCTCCGAAGACAAATCGACTGCCGGAGCCGAAGCCTACCTCGGCCAACTGGAAAAAGCCGCCCTGGCCAACATGAAAAAAGAACTGGCCGCAGGCATGCTCGACATCCCGGCGCCAAGCTTCAGCCTGAAAAATCTCGATGGTCAGGAAGTGAGCCTGGCCAGCCTACGCGGAAAAGTGGTGGTGGTCGACTTTTGGGCCACCTGGTGCGGCCCCTGCAAGGCTTCTTTCCCAGGTATGCAGCAAACGCTCAACCAGTATAAAGACGATCCGAACGTCGCTTTCGTGTTTATCGACACCTGGGAACGCGCCGACGACAAAGCCAAAAACGCCCAGGACTTTATTCAAAGTAAAGGCTACACGTTCAACGTTTTGCTCGACCTGGAAGATCAGGTGGTAGCCGCTTTCGGGGTATCGGGTATCCCTACTAAATTTATTCTCGACAAAAACGGCAAGATCCGTTTCAAAAGCATCGGCTACGCCGGCAGCTCCGAAGCCCTGGTAGATGAACTCTCCGCCATGGTCGAACTGGCAAAGGCACAACCCTGATTTCCTGCCGGACGCCACAAGGAAGGCTACCCGGATAAAACGGGCTGTTCAAAAAATGGAGGACTTTTTCCGGGTCTGGCACAGTTTTTTGAACAGCCCCAAAAAAACCCGATATAAACATGGACGAATTACAAACTCTGATGGATGCCGTCCGGCAAACACCAGACAACTTGCCTTTGCGCAAATACCTCTGCGCCGAACTGTTGCGGCGCAGCCGCTGGCAGGAGGCTGAAATCGAACTCAAGCAAGCCCTGCAAATGGGTCCGCAAGACAGCGAGTTGCAGCTCGGGCTGGCGGCGGCTTTTTGCGAACAGAAAAAAACCTCGCTCGGGCTTGTGCTGATCGAAGAACTGACCAACGGCAGAACGCCGCCGCCCAAAGCCTGGTTGATCTACGCCCGACTGTTGCACCAGGCCGGCCAAACCTTGGAGGCCAAATCGGCCTACGAAAAAGCGGTCGCGCTCGACGCCAATCTGAAAGACGCCTACCTGGAGTCGGAGATCAACCTGGCCAACCAGCAAGGTCGCGAGCCGGAAAAACTGCGCATGCCCGCGCGCGGCAGCCATCCGGAAGCGGATGACGAGGCCCGCATCCTCGATATCGAACGGCCGAAAATCAACTTTTCCGATATCGGCGGCATGGACGCCGTGAAACGGGAGATTGGCCTGAAGATCATCGAGCCGCTGCGCCACGCCGACTTGTACAAAGCCTACGGCAAAAAAATAGGCGGCGGCATTTTGCTGTACGGCCCGCCGGGCTGCGGTAAAACCCACTTGGCCCGGGCAACTGCCGGCGAGGTGAATGCCAATTTTATCCCCGTCGGCATCAGCGACATCCTCGATATGTGGATCGGGAACTCCGAGAAAAACCTGCACGCCATCTTTGAAAAAGCCCGCTCGCTGAAGCCCTGCGTGTTGTTTTTCGATGAAGTGGATGCCCTCGGCGCCAGCCGGAACGACCTGCGGCACTCCGCCGGCAAACAACTCATCAACCAGTTTTTGCTGGAAATGGACGGCATGGAAGGCGACAACGAAGGCCTGCTCATCCTGGCCGCCACCAACGCCCCCTGGCACCTCGACCCCGCCTTTCGCCGGCCCGGCCGCTTCGACCGGATCATTTTTGTGCCGCCCCCCGACGAGTCGGCCCGCGCCGCCATTTTAACGATAAAAATGAAAGGGAAACCCGCCGAAAACATCGACTACGCCGCCGTTGCCCGAAAAACAGCCGATTTTTCCGGCGCCGACCTCGAAGCGCTTATCGATGTAGCTGTCGAAGCCAAACTGGAGGCCGCCATGCAAACGGGCATCCCCGGCCCGCTCAGCACCTCCGATTTGCTGGCGGCGGCGACCAAACTCAAAGCGACCACGAAAGAATGGTTCACCACAGGCAAAAACTACGCCTTGTTCGCCAACGAGGCCGGCTTGTACGACGACATCCTCAACTATTTAAAAATCAAACGCTAAGCATGTTAGAACGGCTCCTCAAAGAAGCGGAACTGCTGATGGAAACCAACCGGCCGGCACAGGCCGAAGAAAAAATCCGGCAAGCCCTCGCTGAAGCGCCGGGCCATTCCGGGGCCTTGGCCGCGCTGGCCTGGAGCCTGATTCAACAGGAGAAATACCCCGGCGCGCTCGAAGCCGCCCAACAGGCTGTCGCCGGCGAGCCCGACCAGCCCAACTACCTGTTCGCACTCGGTTATGCCCAGTTGTTCAACAACCAGCCCGACAAAGCCCGCGAAACCGCCCAGGCCGCTTTGCAATTGGCCCCCGACGCCTCCGTGTTGTACCAATTGCTCGCACAAATCGAATTTCAGGAGCGCCGCTGGGAACTGGCCCTCCACAATGCAGAAAAAGGCCTCGAGTTCGAGCCCGACGACGATGGCCTGATCAACCTGCGGGCCATGATTTTGGTCAAACTCAACCGGACCGCCGAAGCCGGCGACACCGTGGATTCTGCCCTATACCAAAACCCGCAAAATGCCTACGCCCACGCCAACAAAGGCTGGGTAAAAATCGAACAAGGGCAGTATCAGGACGCCCAGGAGTCGTTCCTCGAAGCGCTGCGCCTCGACCCTTCGAACGAGCACGCCAAGGATGGGTTGAAGGAATCCATCAAAGCCAAAAACCTGCTATACCGCGTCATATTGCGCTATTTCTTGTGGGTGAACAAACTGTCGTCGGGCAACCAATGGCTGGTGATTATCGGCGCCTACATTGCCTTCCGGATGGTCCGGGGCGTTGCAAAGTCCAATCCGAATCTGGCGCCGCTGCTGATGCCCATCATCGTGCTCTACCTGATTTTCGTGTATTCTTCCTGGATTGCCGGGCCGGTATCCAATCTGTTCTTGCGCTTGCACCCATTGGGAAAACACGCGCTCACCGACGACGAAAAACTCGGCAGCAACCTGGCCGCCGCCTGCATCGGCGCCTCTGCTTTATTCTGGTTGACAGGTTGGCTCGCCAACTGGCACGACCTGTTCCTGATCGGCGCCGCCTTGCTGGTGCTGCTCATCCCGGTCGGCGGGATGTTTTCGGTGCAGCCGGGCCGGTCGGCACGCCGGTATCTGGGCTGGTATGCCTTGTTCATGGCAGTATGCGGCGTTGCGGTTCCACTACTCGCATTTATTTCAGGGCAAGAGGACTTATTGTTCGTCGGACTGGCCGGTTTCGGGATCGGCGCCATCGCTTACGGCTGGGTAGCAAATTATTTGATTATGCGGGACGCCAAGCGATTTTGACAGGATCGCGGGGGATGGGAGCGCGGACGACGCGGATTTTTGCGGATAAAAGCGGATAAAAAATTAAAAAAATCTGCGGGTATCCGCCCTAATCCGCGTCGTCTGCGCTCCCATCACTCCCGCGGCAAATTCAACAAGCTCGTATTTTCCCCAAAATATTCTTTAAAAGCCAGCGCAAAGGTGCCGGCGCTGGAAAAGCCGACCAGTTCGGAGATGACCTGCGGAGTGGCGGCCCGTTTTTCAAGCAGAGCCTTTGCTTTTTCCAGCCGCATTTCACGGATAAGCTGAATGGGGTCTTTACCCGTCAGCGCCTGGAGTTTTTTCTGAAAATGTTGTTTGTGCACTTGCATCTTCCGGGCCAGGTCGTCGGCCATAAAATCGGGGTCAGACAAATGCTGATCGATAATGGTAACCATACGGTGGAGGAAGGGGTCGGCCAGCGCAATACGGTTTTCAGAAAAATACAAGTGTAAAAAACGGGTAAAGTGCGCGTGATTTTCCTTCCGGGCATCCAGCAGGCGGGTTACCTGGGTGTCGAATTCCAGATCGAGTACCGGGCGGTTAAACCAGGCGTCGGCGCCGGCGCGCAAGGCGTCGAGTTTGCCTTCGTTGCCGTGGTGCGCGCTGAGCAGGATAACCGGAATGTGGTTGGTCTTTTCCGAAAGTTTGATTTGGCGGACGACGTCAATCCCTGTTTGGCCATTGAGCACGGCATCGCAAACGATCAGGTCGGGCAGGTGGTTGCTGGCTACCTGCAAACCCTCCGTTGGCGTGCCGGCAGTTTCCACTTCGAAACGGTCAGCGAGCAGCGATTTCAGGTAGAGTACAATTTGCCGGTTGGGCTCGATGATCAGCGCTACCTTATCCGGGCGGTACTGCCCGGGTTTGTTCACCGGTTCGAAAGGCTGGTGCACAGCAGCATCGGCCGGACTGGCCAACGCCGGCTCGGCAGGCAGGGTGGACTGGTAGCGCTCGGAGCGGAGGAAATCGAGCTCCCGGAGGAACTTCCCCTCTCGCTTGCGCCAGCGGCCGGCAAGGCGAAAATGCAGCAAAAAAAGTCCGCCGAAAAGCAAGGCCAACAGCGCTGCAAAGCCCAGCAAACTAGTCCGTTTCAAGCGCACGCCCCGTTCCTGTTCGGCAGAAACTACGGATGCGGCCCGGGTCATCGAATCGATGCGGGCTTGCAAGTTTTCAACAACCCCTTGGCGCTGGCGTTGGGCTTCGGTATCTTTCAAAACCAGCATCGCGCGTTGGCAAGCCAGGGCCTGCGGATAAGCTTCCCAATCGGTAAAGGCGGCGACCAGCGCCTGCAACAAATCGATCCGGCGGCCCGGCAGGCTGTCTTTCCGGGAGGAAGCTGTGGCATCGGCCAAAAAGCCCATGGCGCTTGGGGTGTCGCGGTTGTGCAGGTAAATTTTCGACAGTAAACTGACCGCCGCTGGCGGATAGGCAAACTCGTTGCGGCGCAGCAAATCGCGGAGCAGTTCCGCCTCCAATTGCGCCGCTTCATAATTTTCCGCCTGAACCAATTGACCGATTAACTGCAAGGCGCTTTGCAGGGAATCCTGGGCGGATTGCGCAGGCAGCGCAGCCGGGAGCAAGGCCCAACCAAACAATACCCAGGCAAAGCAAAGGGAGCGGATCATAACTAAATCGGTTGATGGTGCACAAGGTAAAGGTAGGCTTTCGGGCGGCGGAACCTAAAGGGCGATTCAGAAAAAATTACAAATACTGAACCACGCCGGCTAACTACGTAAAATGAAGACCGTTGCACATAAACCGCCTCCGATTTTTTACCTGCGTTTATTTTCCGGCAAGTATAGTAAGAATACGGAGCGCCGCCATACCACTTGGAAATGCCGGCGGTAGCCGGCGCACAACCAGACGCTTGCCCAAGTGTTTAACAAAAATCGTACCCGGAAACCGGATTAGGTGTGGCACCGATTTAGGCGGAAAAGATTTTTGAAAAAATTTTTTCCGCCTAAATCGGTGCCACACCTACACATCGCATGTGCGTCTGGGAATTAACCTCTAATTTTGCAGCAAAATAATTGAACATGAAACGCTCCCATCTGATCGGTATCGGAATAGTCGCCGTGGCTATCGGTATCCTTATTTCCGCCAGCCAGGACATCACCACCTACGCCAATTTTTCCCAGGCCACGCAAAACGGCGACCGGGTAAAACTGGTCGGTCAATTGGTCAAGGATCAACCCATCGAATACAACCCGGAGAAAGACCCGAACTTCCTGGCTTTTTACCTGCGCGACGACGCCGGCGAGGTGCGCCGCGTGGTGTTGAAAGCCGGCAAACCACAGGATTTTGAGCGCTCCGAGCAAATTGTGCTGACCGGACAAATGAATGGCGACACCTTCGAAGCCGCCGACATGCTGCTCAAATGCCCCTCCAAATACAAAGACCAGGAAACGTACGTACGCTCCGAAAAGGGCTAGTCTTCTTACCCAAGCCCCTCCAAGCAAATAGCATCCATGCAATACATCGGCGAACACTTGCTCCCCGGCCAACTGGGGCATTTTTTGGTAGTCCTGTCCTTCGTCGCCGCCCTCTTGGCCAGCCTGGCTTACTTTCGGGCTACCCAACTGCGGCATACGCCGGAAACGGACGCTTGGCGCAATCTGGGCCGTTTCGCCTTTCTGGCGCACGGCCTGGCGGTGCTCGGGGTGATCGGCACCCTGTTTTTTATCCTCACGCAGAAATACTACGAGTACCAGTACGCCTGGGCTAATGTGTCGGACGACCTGCCGTTCCGCTACACTTTTTCCGCCTTTTGGAAAGAGCAGCAAGGCAGTTTTCTGTTGTGGAGCTTTTGGCACATCGCGCTGGGCCTGGTCTTGATGCTGCGCGCCGGCCGCTGGGAAGCGCCGGTGCTGGCAGTGGTTGCTCTGGCGGAAACGTTCATCGCCTCGATGATTCTGGGCTTGTACTTCGGCGACTTCCGGCTCGGGGCCAGCCCCTTCGACCTGCTGCGCCACACCATGGATGCGCCGATTTTCGCGCAGGCCGACTATTTGTCGCAAATCAAAGGCAACGGCCTCAACCCCCTGCTCCAGAATTACTGGATGACCATCCACCCCCCTACCCTGTTCCTGGGCTTCGCCTCCACGGTGGTGCCCTTTGCCTATGCGATGGCGGGCTTGTGGCTGGGCGAACACCGCGACTGGCTGAAACCGGCCTTGCAGTGGGCCTTGTTTTCCGGTGCGATTTTGGGCCTGGGTATTCTTATGGGCGGGGCCTGGGCGTATGAGGCGCTTTCATTTGGCGGCTATTGGGCCTGGGACCCCGTGGAAAACAGCTCGCTCGTCCCCTGGATTACCCTGGTAGCCGGCATCCACACCAATTTGATCGCCCGCAACACCGGCTACTCCACGCGCAGCACCTATGCCTACTACCTGCTGACGTTCATCCTGATCCTCTATTCCACCTACCTCACCCGCAGCGGTATTTTGGGCGACACCTCCGCTCATGCCTTTACCGAAATGGGGCTGAGCTTACAGCTGATTTTGTTCATCGGCTTTTTCACCCTGCTGGGCGCCGCCTTGTGGGCCTGGCGGTTCCGGGGCATACCGGAAAAACGCGAGGAAGAAGCCGGGGCCTCCCGGGAGTTCTGGATGTTTATCGGCGCGCTGGTCTTGTTTTTTTCGGCAGTACTCATTACCGGCGCCACTTCGTTGCCGGTGTGGAACAAACTGGTACAACTGTTCAATCCGGAATACGTTGGCGCCGCGCTGAAAGACCCTATGGAACACCACAACCGCTACCAATTGTGGATTGCCGTGTTCATTGGTTTTCTGACCGGCATGGCGCAATGGCTGCGGTACAACGAGCGGAATGAAAAAATGTGGGCCAAAACTTTCGTCCGCCACATCGCCATAGCCGCAGTGGCAGCCCTGGCCCTCTCGGCGCTCAATTACCTCTGGCTCAACATCCATGCCTGGCAGTTTTTCGTGTTGCTGTTCTCGGCTATGTTTGCCATTTCGGCCAATGCGGACTACCTGATCCGCTTCAGCCGGAGCAACCTCAAGCAGGCCGGTTCGGCCTTTTCGCACATCGGTTTCGGCTTGCTGGTGCTGGGCATTTTAGGCACCGGCCTGAATAAAACCTGGATTTCCACCAATGCCTTCGCCATGGAAGGCCTCATCGAGGGCTTGGGCGGCGACGAGATGAACAAAAACATCCTCCTGCTCAAGGAAGCGCCCATGCCCATGCAGGGCAATTTTGAGGCGACCTACCTGAAAGACACCGTCGAGCGGCAAACCCGCACCTTTTCGGTGCTGTTTAAAAAACGCGACGACCAGGGCAATTTTACCGGGGAGGAATTTGTGCTGCACCCCAACGTGATGTACGACCGGGAGTTCAGCAAAGTAGTGGCTTCCAACCCCTCCACCCAGCACTACCTGACCCACGATGTTTTCACCCACGTTTCTTCTCTGCCCAAGGCCGAACTCGACCGCGAATTCGCCAAACAACAGGAAGACAGTCTGCGCTTCGAACCCTATGAAGCCGCCGTGGGCGATACCCTTTTTACTAAAAAACACTACCTCGTGGTGGAAGGCTACACCAAGCAGCCGGCACACCCGGAGTACCAGGCAGAAGCTGGCGATCTGGCTTTCGGCCTCGCCCTGCGCGCCTACGCCCTGGAGGACACCGCCGGCTTTCAGGCCAAACCCATGCTGTACATCCGCCCCCAACAAGGCGGCTTTACCCTGCCGGCCAACATTGGCCAGTTGCAAATGCGGGTGCGCCTGACCGAAGCCTCCATGAGCAAATGGCTCCAACTGGAAGAGCAGTTGCAATACCGGAGTTTCCCGATGAAAGAGGGGGAAACCGTTGATTTTCAAGGCTACTCCGTGCAGTTTGTCAAAGCCAACCGGGAAATTAGCCACCCGAGTTACGTGCCTGCGCCCGACGACATTGCCGTGGCGGCCAACCTGAGCATCACAGCTCCCGACGGCCGGAAAGCCAGCGCCAACCCGGTTTACCTCATCCGCAACAACCAGCCCTTCAGCTTGAAAGACGAAGCCCCTGCCCTGGGCCTGCATTTCCGCTTTGAAAATGTGGACCCGAAAACCGGAACGCTGACAATCGGCATGGCACAGGCTTCCCGGTCGGACTGGAAAATCCCGCTCGAAATTGCGGAAAACGCCCCCCGGTCGGACTACATCGTGCTCGAAGCCATTATTTTCCCGGGCATCAACCTCGTTTGGCTGGGCGCTTTACTCATGCTTTTCGGGCTGAGCCTGAGCATGTGGCGCCGGATTAAAGCAGACGCCTGAACCTGAAACGCCACCATCATGTCTGCATTCGCAACCGGCATCCGCGCCATCCCAACGCGGTACCTTGTGTTTTTGATCCTGGCGCTTTTCCTGCCGGCGCATCTGATCAACCTTGGCCTGGCCGCCTTTAACGGCGATGAAGCGATCCGGAGTCTGGTGGCGCTGGAGATGGACTTATCGGGGAATTACATCGCCCCGACTATGCACGGCACGCCGTATATCAACAAGCCTCCGTTGTTCAACTGGTTGCTGCTGTTGAGTTTCAAAATGTTCGGGTATCCCGGAGAATTTCCGGCGCGCGCGGTGACGGTGTTTTTTCTGGCGGTTTATGGGTTTACGGTGTACCGCTTCGTCCGGTTGGAACTGGGACCGGAGTTTGCCTTTTTAACAGCAATGATGACCGTGCTCAGCGGCCGGTTTTTGATTTACGACTCCATGCTGGGGTTGATCGACACGGCTTTTACCGCAGTGGCGTATACCCTGTTCATGTCGGTTTGGTATTACGGGTCGCGGGGGCAATGGCAACGCCTGTTTTTGGCGAGTTACTTGTTGATGGCCGCGGGGTTTTTGCTCAAAGGGCTGCCGGCCATTGTTTTTCAAGGGTTTACACTGCTGGCCGGCGCGTATTTTTTTCAAGCCTGGCGGCGCCTTTTTAGTTGGCAACATGTATTCGGCGGGCTGGCTGGGTTGCTCCTCCTGGGCGCCTACCTGACTGTCTATGCCCAATACCGGCCGCTGGAAATTCTGTTGCCCAATTTTTTCAATGAATCGGTGAAACGCACCGGCGTGGCGTTCGGCTGGTGGGATACCCTGCTGCACCTGCTGGCGTTTCCGTTTGAGTCGGTGTACCATTTCTTGCCTTTCTCGCTGCTGATCCTCGCCTGGATCGACCGGCATTTCTGGAAACGCGCGCGGGAGAACCGCTTCGTTTGGTTCAATTTTGTGGTGCTGGCTGCCAACCTGCCGATCTACTGGAGTTCGGTACAGGTGTATGCGCGGTACTTGCTCATGTTTATTCCGCTGTTTACGACGCTGAGTTTTTATTTGATGGAAAAACACCGGGAGGAACGGGGTTGGGCAGTTCGCGCTTTTCATGGCGTTTTGGGTTTGTTGGTCATTTCACTTCCGTTGGCTTTTGCGGCCATGCCCTGGGTACCGGAGGTCAATTTTTTGAAAAACATCGGCCCGCTTTCCCTGGGCTTCAGCCTGGCGCTAGCGCTAATTGCCATTGCTTTTTTCTGCAACCGGGCGCGGGCGCTCTATTGGATGGTGATTGCCCTTCTGACCGCGCGAATCGCCTTCGATTTGATCATTTTGCCCGCGCGGCATTATCAAAACGACACCTCGAACGCCCGCGACGCCGTTCGGGAAACGGTCGACCGGTACCGCAACCGGAAGTGGTATGTGTACGCCGACTCGTATATCCGGGAGCCGGCCTCTTTCTACATGACCCAAGGGCTGGGCTATATCGTGGAGCGCCGGTTTGACATCCTGCAGGAAAATGCCGTTTTACTCGCCAACCCCACCCAGGAACCCAATGCCGCGCATATTTTCGGCAGAGCGCCGGCGGATACCCTGGAAACGGATTATCCGCACGAGCCGATCTGGTTGTTTCTGCCGGAACGCCGGTGACGTAATCAAGACACATCAAGTTGTCTTAAAAAACCAATCGGCAAACCGCCGCACGCCCTCCTCCAAACCCACCTGCGGCGCATAACCGAAGTGTGCCCGGGCTTTTGAAATATCGGCAAACGTCTGATCGACATCTCCCGGTTGTTTTTCCTGAAACTGCACGTCCAGGCGCCGTCCCAGGGCTTGTTCGAGCGCCCGAACCAGGTCGAGCAGCGTCACCGGCGCGCCGCCGCCCAGGTTAAAAATATCGTAGCCGAAACGGGGCGCCTCCAGGGCTTTTTGAATGCCCCGGATAGTATCCGCCACAAAGGTGTAGTCGCGCCGGGTGGAACCGTCGCCAAACAGGGGAATCGGGCGGTTCTCCCGGGCCAGCTGCGCAAATTTGTGGATGGCCAGGTCGGGGCGCTGCCGCGGGCCGTACACGGTGAACAAGCGCAGGCAGGCCACATCAAGGCCGTACAAATGGTGGTAGGTGTAGGCGAGCAGTTCGCCAGCGCGCTTCGTGGCGGCATAGGGCGAAATAGGTTGGCTCACCTCATCAGACTCTGAAAACGGCGTTTTTGCCTGGTTGCCGTACACCGACGAAGACGAGGCGAATAACAGCCGCGGCACGCCGGCGGCGGCCATGGCTTCGAGCAATTGCAGCGTGCCGTTCACATTGACATCGTAGTATTCCTGTGGCGACTGGATCGACGGCCGCACGCCCGCCTTGGCTGCCAGGTGGATGACGGCGTCAATTTTATGGATCGAAAATACCTGTTTCAAAAAACCGGGATTCCGGATATCGCCTTCGAAAAACCGGAAGGCCGAACGCAGCATCAGCGGCGCCAAATTGGCTTTTTTAATCGCGGTGGGATAAAAAGGGTCGAAGTTGTCCAAAGCCACTACGCGGCGGCCGTCGTTCAGCAAGGCTTCGCAAAGCTGGGAACCGATAAATCCGGCGCCGCCGGTGATTAAAATTTGCATGTTTGAAAGGTCTGTTTTGATCCGCGTCAAACGATTTTTTTAAAACTAAAAACCAGCCCGTACAAGGCCACCGCCGTGGAGATCAGGTAAAAAACAAAGGCGATGGCCACCGAGCGTTCCGCGTCGAGCCCCAGCACCTGGGCGCCCCAGAGAAACGTCAGTTCCCGGGCCCCGGCCCCGCCGATGGTAAACGGCAGCATAGCTACCACCGACGAAATCAGGAATACCAGTGAATAGCCCAACCAGTATGCGGGCTGCCCCAGGGCGAAAATGATGCCCAGGGTAGCCACTGTCTGTGTGAGTTGGACGCCCAGGGATTGCGCGCTGGTACGCACCCAAAGCCGGGCGCCGGCGCCGATCATTTTTTGAAAAAGCCAATACGATACCGGAATACTGGTCAACAGTGCCAGGCTCCACAACCACCACCAGGGCTGCAAATCCGCCTGCCAGCAAGCCAACACCAGGCACAATTGGCCCAGGGCCAGCACCCCCGACAAGCGGTCGTACAAGGTTGCCGTAAACAAGGGGCGAAACGGTTTGGCGAAAGCATCCATCAAAATTTTGATCTTGTACGCGTCGCCGCTGACGCCGCCCGGCAGCAGCAGGTTGTAATACATGCCCAGCCAGTACAGGCGGAGCTGTTGCCCGGTGGTCAGGGCTATTTCGCGGGTTTTCAGCAACTCGTTAAACCGGAACGCGCTGATCAATTTCGACAAGACAAACCAAATTGCCGCCCACAGCAACCAGGCCGGATAGGCTTGTCGCACAACCGCCAGCAGCAGGGTCAAATCTATACTGCGCACGACCAGATAGAGAATCAGAATAGAAACTGCTGCCTTTAATACGATTTTCCAGTTCATGCCGAAGCGTTGGCCGCCGCCGGGGCGTGGAGCTGCCGGATGCGGTAGGGCTTTTTGTCCTGCGATTCGTAGTAGGTGCGCACCTGCAATTCGGCGAGAATGCCCAGGGCGATCAGTTGGATGCCTGCCATGAACAGAACCACGCCCAGCATGAGCAGGGGGCGGCCCCAGATGTCGTGGCCGAGTATTTTTTCCAGGAGTAAATACAGCAGGATGAAGCTGCCCGAAGCGGTGAGCAGCACGCCCCAGCCGCCGAACAAGTGCATGGGTTTGTGGCGGAAGCGCTTGAGAAAGAGGATGAGCAGCAAATCGCTTACCACCCGCATGGTGCGGTTGATTCCGTATTTCGAGGCGCCGTGCTGGCGGGCGTGGTGTTGCACGGGTGTTTCGTCCATGCGCGCGCCTTCGAGATCGGCCAGCACAGGAATGAAGCGGTGCAACTCGCCGTACAAGCCCAGGCTTTTGGCCAGGTCGGCGCGAAACACGCGGAGGGTGCAGCCGTAGTCGTGCAGATACACCCCGGAAGCCCAGCGAATAAGCCGGTTGGCAATTTTGCTCGGGATTTTGCGCAACAGCATGCCGTCTTGCCGTTTTTGGCGGATGCCGGCCAGCATGTCGAGTCCGCGCTCCTGGGCCAGGCGAAGCATGCGCGGAATATCGGCCGGGTCGTTTTGCAAATCGCCGTCCATCGTGGCGATCCATTGGCCCCGGGCTTGGGCGATGCCGGCGGCGAGGGCGGCGCTCTGGCCGAAATTGCGGCGGAACTCCACGATGTGCAGCCGGGGATGCCGGAGCGCTTTGAGGCGGGCCAGGGTTTGGTCGCGGGAGCCATCGTCGACGAAGACGAGTTCGCAATCGAGCTCGCGCAGGTGGCGGTCCAGTTGTTCAACCAGGGGCTGGATGTTGTCTTCCTCGTTGTACACGCAGATGACGACGGAGAGTACAGGTGGCATAGCGGTTATTTCTTTTCCGCGATTTTGCGAAGTTCGTTGAGTTTCCACAGCGCGTCCATGGGCGTCATGGTGTTGAGGTCGAGGGCCAGGAGTTCCTCGCGGATTTTCCGGGTGTATTCATCGGCGTCGAAAATCTGCAGTTGCATTTTCGGCAGGATGTTTTTCACCTTATTGCGCACCTGGGCAGGCGTTTCCACGCCGGGGCTGTTGTTTTCCGGGCCGGGTGGGCGGTTGCCGTCGGCGTTGAGCCGGCCGCCGTCGGCTTCGAGGGTGTGCAGGATTTCCACGGCCCGGTCGACCACGGCGGGCGGCATGCCGGCCATGCGGGCCACATGGATGCCGAAAGAGTGGTTGCTGCCGCCGGGCACGAGTTTGCGCAGGAAAATAACTTTGTGGCCGACCTCGCGGGTGCTCACATGAAAATTGTGGATGCGTTCGTGCTGGTCGGCGAGTTCATTGAGCTCGTGGTAGTGCGTGGCGAACAGGGTTTTCGGGTGAGCGCGCCCGTTGTCGTGTAAAAACTCTACCAGGCTCCAGGCGATGGAAATGCCGTCGTAGGTGCTGGTACCGCGGCCGATTTCGTCGAGCAGGATAA
>CAZVZH010000053.1:0-19133 GCA_964630705.1 uncultured Saprospiraceae bacterium
TAGCCGGCAACACTATTACCGGAAGTCTGGCTGGTTATTTCGGCCACCAGCCAAATGTTCACGTACTGCTTGGGGTCCCAGCGGATCAGATCCTTGAGGTCCTGATCCTGAGTTTCTTTCAGCACCTGGGTGAGCGGCGACACCACGCGGTTGATCCCGGTGGTGGGTGTTCCGTCGGGCGCGCGCCGGGCCAGGCAAAACTGAAACGGCGTAACGGCGCCGCTGCCCTGGTTGTAATAACCGGCGTTGGCAAAGGCCTCGTTGAGCTGCTGGATGCCCGTGGCTACCTGGGCGTTGGAAATATTTTCCGCGCCGTTTTGGTGGATGATGTGCACCACCACCGGGAGGGTGTAAGCAGGCAGTTTGCCCGATTCGGGTCCAAAAGAAACGCCGCTGCGCAAATGTTCCAAACGCAGCTGTTCCTGCTGAACGTGGTATTTTCGAAACACCGGGTCGCGATCGAGCAAGCCGTGCCAAAGCGGATCGGTGCCGCAGGAAATGGGTTGTTGAGTGCAGGCGAGCAATGGGGCCAGGGTAAAAAGAATGGCGAGCAGCTGGTACAAATGGCGCATGGAGATAGAATTTAACCGAAGATACCCGGCAGAAATGAACTGCTGCCAAGCATTTCGTTTATTTGTCTCTGTTTCACTTGTTTGCTGAAAAATATGCGCTACCAATCCATCGACTTCTACCGCGGTCTCACTATTGCCCTCATGCTCGTTGTCAATACGCCCGGCACCTGGGAGCAGGTGTACGCGCCGTTGCGCCACGCCGACTGGCACGGCTGCACGCCAACCGACCTTGTGTTTCCGTCATTTATGTTCATCATCGGCGTGTCGATGTGGTTTTCTTTTGAAAAATACGGCCGGCAGCTGAGCGCGCCTGCCTTGGTGAAAATTTTGAAACGCACGGCGCTGCTGTTTTTGCTGGGTTTGCTGCTGGCCGCTTTCCCCTATTTCGGAAAAGACCTGAGCGGCCTGCGCATCATGGGGGTGCTCCAGCGCCTGGCTTTGGGATACGGCCTGGCCGCTTGTCTGGTGTTGCTGGTACCGGGGCGCTGGCTGATCGGCCTGGCTGGTTTTATTTTGCTCGGCTACTGGGTGCTGCTGCTGCAAATGGCCCCGCCACTGGAAGACCCCTTCGGCCTGGTGCACAACGGCGTGCGCCAGATCGACATGCAACTGCTCGGTCGGGAGCACCTCTGGCGCGGCAAGGGCATCCCCTTCGACCCGGAAGGGTTGCTGAGTACTTTACCAGCTGTCGTGACTGTACTGCTGGGCTGGTGGAGCGGGCAGATCATGCAAAAACGCCAGGCGCAAAAAATACTGGCCGTGCGCGACCTGCTGGGCTGGGGCGTGGCCCTGGCGGCGGTGGGCGTGGTATGGGACCTGGCGTTCCCGATCAACAAAAGCTTATGGACGAGCTCGTTCGTGCTCTACGCCGGCGGTATTTCCATGATCCTGCTGGCGTTCAGCGTATGGGCGATGGATATTGCCGGGTGGGTGAAATACGCGCGATTTTTCCTGGTTTTTGGGGCGAACCCTTTGTTTGCCTATGTACTGGCGGGCCTGCTCACTAAAGTCATGCTTCAGGTGGAATGGCAGGAAAACGAGGAGGCTACATCGCTGTACGGCTGGATTTACCACCATGCCTTTCAGCCGCTGAACGGTGGGCCTTTCGGCTCGCTGTTGTTTGCGCTGTGTTTTTTGCTGACGATTTGGGTGGTGTGCGAGGTGTTGTACCGGCGGAAAATCTACGTCAAGATCTGAGGCCAATTCCCAACTCCTTCAGCTGCTCCTCCTTGATCGCATCCGGCGCGTCGATCATCATATCGCGCCCTTGGTTGTTTTTCGGAAAAGCAATGAAATCGCGGATGGAGTTGGCGCCGTTCATCACGGCGCACAAGCGGTCGAAGCCGAAAGCGATACCGCCGTGGGGCGGCGCGCCATATTCGAAAGCGCCGAGCAGGAAGCCAAACTGGGCTTCGGCCTCTTCGGGACTAAAGCCTAGCAGGCGGAAGTTGCGGCTTTGCAAATCGCGGTCGTGGATACGAATGGAGCCCCCGCCGATTTCCACGCCGTTGAGCACCAGATCGTAGGCGTCGGCGCGCATACTTTTGAGCGTAGTGTGATCGTGGCTTTCCATTTTCGGGATGTCGGCGGCCTTCGGCGAAGTGAAAGGGTGGTGCATGGCGAAAAACCGCTTGGCCTCCTCGTCCCACTCGAGCAAAGGAAAATCGAGCACCCACAGCGGTTTGAACAAGCCGGGCGGACGCAGGCCCAGGCGGTTGCCCATCTCGAGGCGAAGCTCGGAAAGCTGCTTGCGCGTTTTTTCGGTTTCGCCGCAGAGCAGGAAAAGCAGGTCGCCGGGTTGGGCGCTGCAGGCTTTCAGCCAGGCTTTCAAATCGTCGGCCGAGTAAAATTTATCCACCGACGATTTGACCGAACCGTCGGCTTCATACCGCACATACACCAGGCCTTTGGCGCCGATCTGCGGGCGTTTAACCCACTCGGTGAGCTCGTCGATTTGCTTGCGGCTGTACTCCGCGCAGCCCGGCGCGCAGATGGCTAACACCGTTTCGGCGCTGTCAAATACAGGGAATCCTTTGCCCTTGGCAGTGTCGGTCAGGTCGCAAAATTCCATGCCGAAACGCAGGTCGGGTTTGTCGGAGCCGTAGCGGCGCATGGCCTCGTCGTATTGCATGCGCGGGAAATCGGGGAGCTCAATGCCCAGGGTTGTTTTGAACAAATATTTGGTGAGGCCCTCGAAGGTGTTCAGAATGTCTTCCTGGTGCACGAAGGCCATCTCGCAGTCGATCTGGGTAAATTCCGGCTGCCGGTCGGCGCGCAGGTCTTCGTCGCGGAAACACTTGACGATCTGGAAATAACGGTCGAAGCCGGCTACCATCAGAATTTGTTTGAAGGTTTGCGGCGACTGCGGCAGCGCATAAAACTGTCCCGGGCTCATGCGCGAAGGCACCACGAAGTCGCGCGCGCCTTCGGGCGTCGACTTGATCAAAAACGGGGTTTCGATTTCGGCGAAGCCCTGGCCGGCCAGGTACTTGCGCGTTTCGATGGCCAGGCGCGAGCGGAACAGGATGTTTTGCTGCACGGCGTTGCGGCGCAAGTCGAGGTAGCGGTATTTCATGCGCAAGTCGTCGCCGCCGTCGGTGTCGTCCTGGATGGTGAAAGGAGGCGTTTTGGCCTTGTTTAAAATTTTGAGTTCGCCGACTTTGATCTCGATCTCCCCGGTCGGAATTTTGTTCGTTTTCGAGGCGCGCTCGATCACCGTACCGGTGGCTTGCAAAACAAACTCGCGGCCGAGGCTGCGGGCAATTTCAAACAGTTCTGGCGCTGTGTAATTTTCATCGAACACCAGCTGAGTGATCCCGTAGCGGTCGCGCAGGTCGATCCACAACAAACCGCCTTTGTCTCGGATGGTGCCGGCCCAGCCGGCGAGGGTGACAGTTTTGCCGGCGTCGGCCAGGCGGAGTTCGTTGCAGGTATGGGTACGGAACATGCGAATTTATAGTTTGAAGTTTGAAGTTTGAAGTTTGGAGTTTGAAGTTGGCGGCTTTGGGAGCGCAAAGGTACGAGCGCGCATGGAGCTGTTTGCTGTTGAAGCAGAAAAATCGGCTGTTTTTAAAACGCAGCCTGCCGCTGCGGGGTTCCGGTGCAGCGGCAGGCTGTATTTTTGAAACTACCGGTCGGCAAATGCCGGCCCTCCTCTACTTCACCCGCGTCCCGGGTACTTCCTGCCCACCCTGGAACAAGATCATTTTATCGATAGCGCCGGCGGCATCAAGCACAAACTCGATTTGTGCATCCACCACTTTCAGGAAAAACTTCAGCTCCGATTGGGCGTACATTTCAAAACGCGGCTGGCCGGTGCCCTGCCCGAAAAGTTGCTTGCCTTCGCGGGTAACTGTAATGAAAAAACCCGGTGCGAGCATGTAGTTGCCAACAAGCCGCTCGAGCTGGGCTTCGCTCAATTGGATTTCTTTAGGCGCCTCGGGCACAGCGGCATCGATTTTTGTCCACACTTCGCCGAGTCGGTTGCGGGAGTCCATGCGAATACCGGTGACAGCGCCGCTGGCCGGGTCGCGCACGAAACTGAGCTCGGCCAGGGAGCCTTCCAGGCGAAATTTATCTTTTCCGAGTCCCATGAGCGGGCCTTTCCGGCCGCCCACCCGGTTTGACATCAGGCGGCCATTTTCAACAGAAATGATGCGCTTGGCCTGTTCGGCGTTTTCGTAGGTGCCAACGAAAGCGGAAAGTTGGTCAGCCGGCAGCATCACTTCCTCCAGCACGAGGGCATGGCCTGCGGCGAGGGCCGCCAGTTCGGCGGCAGTGGCGCCGGGCGGGTTGCAATCGCAGTTGGTTAAAATAGCCACGCAAACCTCTTCTTTCGGCAGGTAAATCAGCGTGCTCAGAAAGCCGTTGATGCCGCCGTCGTGCTCGATGGTGGGGCTGCCGAGCACGTAACCCAAAACCCAGCCGTAGCCGTAGCCGGTGTCGGTACCATTGGGCAGAACGGTCGGGGTGTGGGCTTTTTTCAGCCATTGGGCCGACACCACTTTCCCGGTATGCACGGCCCGCGTCCACCGGAACAGGTCTTCCACCGTGGAGGCCAGCGAACCCGCTGCGTAAGGCTGGGTCATACTCAGGGGTGCGGCCAGTTCATAGCCGGAGCCGTCTCGTTGGTAGCCCGCCGCCCAGTTGGGGATGGGGCGTTTTTGGGTCTCGTAAAATGTGTTTTTCAGGCCGGCCGGCTTGAACACTTTTTTCTTCAAGTAGTCGGCGTACGGCATGCCCGACACTTTTTCAATGATGTAGCCGAGCAGGATGTACCCGGAGTTGCTGTAGGTATAGTCGGTACCGGGCTCGAAATCCATCGGTTGGTCTTTGAAAAAATCGATCAAGCCAACCGGGGTAAAATCTTTTTTCCACACTTCGGGCGTCCACTCGTCCATATCGGTGTAGCTTTTTATGCCGGAAGTATGGGTGAGCAATTGCTCTACGGTAATCTTTTTTCCGTGCGTGGGGTAGTCGGGGATGAATTTGGTGATCTCGTCCTGGAGGGAGAGTTTGCCTTTCGCCGCCAGTTGCAAAATGGCCACGGCAGTGAATTGCTTGGTGACCGAGCCGATGCGGAACACCATGCCGGGTTGCAGCGGTTTTTTTCCGGACACGTCGTCGAGGCCGAAGGCTTTATGGTACAGGATCCGGTCGCCTTTGGCTACCAGCACCGCGCCGCCGGGGCCATCGGCCGGAAATGCATGCTGACAAATTTGATCGAATTCGGCTGCCAGTGCGCCGGGGTCGGCTTGAGCCGGGGCGAGCAGGGGGAGCAGGAGTACTAGCGCAGAAAGGAGTAGTTGTTTCATTGTTGATGGTTGGTTAAAATTTAAAAACCTGACAGTTTAACGGTTATTTCCGAACAGCCCGAAACGTCCCGTTCGGTTGAATAAAATTCGCAGCTACGGCCTTGCCCTGGCTGTCGACGTCGAAGCGCACGCTATAGCCGTCGAGCGCCGTGAGTTTAAACTCGTGGTTGCCCACCGGCCGGGTTTCGTACTCCGGCTGGCCGGGCACAAACACGTACAGCGCGCTGTTTTTCAGGTATACTTTGCAATCGATGCCCGACAGGGTGTAGGCGCCGGTATATTTTTCCAGTTCGCTTTCTGCCATCGCCACTTCCGCCGCCTGTTTTTTAAAAACCAAAGGCTCCACGCTGGCTTCCAGTCCGCTGGCGCGGATTTCGGCGATATCGCCTTTCAGGTCGGGAATAAATTGCATGCGAATGGGGCTGTTGGATTCCAAATCCACGCCGGCGATCATGGCGAGGGGGCGGAAAATGTCGTAGTGGTAGTGTTCCAGGTAAAAATTGAGGCTTTGGGTGTGGGCGAACAGCGAGTCGTTGCGCAGTTCAACAAGCAAGGCCCCGTAGCCTGGGTGCAGGTAGCGGCCGGCATAAGCGCTGAGCGCCTGGGATAGTTGGGTGCCGGTTTTGCGGCCGAGGTCGGGCGCTTCCGGAACTTCCTTGGCAGCGGCTTGCTGTTTTTGCGCGCGTTCGAGCAGGTAGCTGTGCCAGTCGCGGTAGGGTAAGCCCAGCAATCGATCGATGATGAGGTTGCGTACGACGGCGCCGGCCTGCGAGGCGTTCTGGTTGACCAGCACCACCACGCCGACGCTGTCGCTGGGGAAAAAACAAACCGTTGCGGAAAACCCGTTGATGTTGCCGCCGTGCTCCACCCGGTAATGGCCGTAATAGGAGGAGAGCATCCAGCCGAGGCCGTAACTGCCGAAGTAAATGTTGGGGTTTTCTTCGGAAGGCACGCCGCCGCTCATCACCATTTGGGCCGACATGGCTTCGGCCACATAGTCTGAGGGCAACACCTCCCGGCCCTCAAATTTTCCGCCGTTCACCCAGGCCAGCAACCAGTTGGCCATGTCGGAAGCGCTGGCGCAAATGCTGCCTGCCGGACCCATGCTCGCAATGCGGTAATAATCCATTGGGCGAATGGCGCCTTCATTTTCGAAATACCCTTTAGCCACTTCGAGGCTGGGCGGTGCCTCCCAGAGGTCGAAGCGGGCCGTGGTCATGTTCAGCGGCTGGAAAAAGCGCTCCCGGATGTTGTCTTCCCAAGATTTTCCGGTGAGCGTTTCGGCGACGACGCCTTGCAGCAGGTAGCCGTAGTTATTGTACTGCCAACGTTCGCGTAAGCCGAAAGAGGGTTCGAGAAACTCCATGCGCAACACCAGGCTGTCGCGGGTGGCGGGGTTGAGGTACCAGGCCATGTCGTGCCGGGGCAGGCCGCTGCGGTGGCACATCAGGTCGCGCAGCGTGAGGCGGGCGTTCAGTTCGTCGTTGTACAGCCGGAGTTCGGGCAGGTAAGTCCGGACCGGATCGTCGAGGTCGAGCGCGCCGGTTTCGGCAAGTTGGCCGATCATGGCGGCGGTAAATGCTTTCGAACTGGAGCCGATTTGGAAAAGCGTGTTGGCTGTGGCGGGTTGCTTGCCTTCGACGTCGCGAAAACCGAAGCCGCCGGCAAACAGCACCTTGTTTTTTTCGACCACAGCAACGCCGCAGCCGGGCGCTTTCCAGCCTTCCAACACGCGTTGCAACATGGTGTCGAGGCCGGCCAGCCGCTGGTCGGGCGCCGGCTTTTTTTGAGCGAACAAGGGCTGGATGCTTAGGGCAAAAAGCAGGAAAAAGATCGTTTTTTTCATCGTTGGTGGGTCGATTGGTGAACGGGCTTAAAGATGACAATTTACCAGAACCTTCCGGGTATGCAGCTCGGCCAACAGGCTGTAATTTTGGATGAAAACCCGGAGTGCCGGGTTCTTCCGGGTGGCGTAACTTGCAGGGCCATCGATCGATAAAAAACAACACTATGCGTCTAATCTGCTGTTTTGCCCTCTTGCTTTGCCTTCCGTTTTTCGGAACAGCTCAAGCCCCCACCATCCTCCTGGCCCCCCACCCGCAAGCCACCGATGAGCGCGCCGCCGCCGTTTTACAACAATACCTCGGGCAAATGACCGGCCAGCCAGTGGCCGTGCAAAAAAACTTGCGCGTGCCGGCTCAGGGAGCGGTGGTATTCATCGGCAACCATCCCAATTTGGGGCTGGCTGGTTTGCAAACCCCGCCGCCGCTCGATGGCGAGGCCTATTTTTTACAAGGGAAAAACAACGCTTTTTCGATCGCCGGCGGCGGCGAGTTGGGCGCCGAATACGGGGTGTACGACTTGCTCGAACGCCTGGGCTGCCGCAAATTCAGTCCGCGCGATTCGCTGATTCCACGGGTCGAACAACTGACGCTGCCCCAGCTCGAAGCACAGGTACAAACGCCGGCTTTTCCGTACCGCGAGCTCCACTACGAACCGGCTTTTGATGAAGGCTGGGCGCGCTGGCACCGCCTGAAAACCCAGGCCGACAAATCCCGCGAGTGGGGGCTTTTTGTACACACCTTCCAGCACCTGTGCCCGGCCGGAAAATATTTTGATGAACACCCGGGCTTTTTTTCCTGGAACGGCGTCCAGCGCTCGCCCGGCCAGATTTGCCTGAGCAACGACACCGTGCGCCAAATTGTGACCGATGCCCTTCGCGAAAAAATACGCGAACGCCCGGAGGCGCGCTACTGGTCGGTGAGCCAAAACGACAACTACGACTACTGCAAATGCCCGCGTTGCGCAGCCTCCGATGCGTACTACGGCAGCCCGGCCGGTACTCTGTTGGCTTTTGTCAACGCTGTGGCCGCCGAATTTCCCGACAAAATTATCAGCACCCTGGCCTACCAGTACACCCGCGAAGCGCCGAAAGGCATCCGGCCGGCGCCCAATGTGAGCGTTTGCCTGTGCAGCATCGAGTGCAACCGGGGGCTGCCGATTACGGAGGGCTGCCGCGACTTTGCCCGCGACCTGGAGGATTGGTCGGCGCTGACAAGCCGGTTGATGATCTGGGACTATGTGGTGCAGTTTCGCAGCTACCTCAGCCCCTTCCCCAACTGGCACACCCTGCAGCCCAACCTGCAACTTTTTCAACGGCTTGGCGCCCAAATGGTATTCGAACAAGGCTCTGGCCGCGACCGCTCGGAGTTTTCCGACATGCGCGCCTACCTGTTGGCCAAACTGATGTGGAACCCCGGCGCTGATATGGATTCTATCCTGACCGATTTCGGCCAGGGCTACTACGGCGCCGCGCAACCCGCCGTTTGGGCCTACGTGCATGCCCTGACGGAAAGTTTGCAGGCGCATGGCGACCGGCTCTGGATTTACGATGTTCCGCAAAACGAAGATTTTCTGACCGACCAACTGCTCGATTCCCAAATAGCGCATTTGTTGGAAGCCGAAAACCTCCTGCCAGCTGCCGACAGCGCGCGGCTCCGGCACTTGCAGGCAAGCATTTTGTCGGCCGGCTACGCTCGCGCTGAAAAAGCCAAAACCGACAGCCTGGCTTTGCGCGCCATGCTCGCCGACCAGCCCGAGCGATACCGCGCCGCCCTGGATTTTTTTGTGCAAGACTGTGAACAGGCCGGCATTTTGCACCTCAATGAAAATGGCTACAGCCCGCAGGCCTACGCCGATGATTTTGTCGCCTTTTTGGAAAAATTGCGCCGCGCCGCCGCCTCCAAAGCCTATGCTCCCGAACTTACCTTCCCCGCTGCCCCCATTTATGCCAACGGCAATGCCAACGAACTGACCAACGGGCGGGTCGGCGAACTCGATTACCGCTACAACTGGCTCGGTTTTCAGGGCGCCGACTTGCAGGCCACGGTGCAGCTGCGCAGCGACTCCTGCTCCCAGATCAGCGTTTCATTTTTACAAGACCAGCTGTCTTGGGTGTTTTTTCCCCGAAAAGTGATTTTTGAAATTTCGAACAACGGGCAGTTTTTCGAGCACGTGTACGAGCAGTCGATCCCGATCGATCCTGACGGTCAAAAACGCATCCACACGGTGGAGTGGAATATTCCCGCGCCCCGAGGGGCCCGCTATGTGCGGGTAACGGCATTTAACCTGAAAACCTGCCCGGAGTGGCACAGCTGTACGGGAAATCCGTGCTGGATTTTTGCCGACGAGCTGGTAGTGCGGTAGCGATGGGTTATTTCCCTGCGGCAGCAGCGGCGGCGGGTGGGGCGGTGGTCAGCGATTGGGGGACGAACACGTCGAGCGGGCGCATCGGTTTGCCGTTGGTCCAGCGGCCGAGGTAACGCTGTTCGGGGGTGTTGCCGAAGGCCACTTCGCCATAGCGCCCTTCGCGGGTATAGGCGATGAGCGCGTCGCCGAGTTTCCAGTAGCAATTGAAGTCAACTTCATTGAGCCGGGAACTTTGAAACACCCGCCGGGCGGTGTAATTGCGCAGGCCGGTGTCGAAATCGAGGTCGTAGCTATAGGGTTCGGAATGGGTGGCGAGAATCCAGCGGTGGCCGTCGGTGTCGTGGCGTTGGACGATGAGGTTGCGGCAAGGCGTGTTGACGGCGGTTTCGAACACCAGCTGGCCGAATTCGTGGCCCACCACAAAGTCGTCTTCGCCCACAATCACCAGCAAGTTCAGCTCAGGCGCCAAACCGCTGTAATCGCTGAGGCGGGCGCCTTTGAAGGGGCCGGAGCCAGGCTCACAGAGCAGCATGGCGGTGGGTTCGGGGATTTGGTATTGTTTCCAGTTGACGCCCAGATTGGCCGTGATGACACCGCCGTAGGAATGGCCGAAATAAGCCACCTGACTGGTGCGGGGGCGCACATGGTTGCTGGTTTGCAGCAGTGCCAGCGCATCGCGGATACCTTTGGCGGCATTGGCCGGAAAGGCGTTGGGGCGGGGGCTGAGCAGGTTTTTCTGGTAGCGGGGGTAAATGACGATATTGCCTTTAGCGACGAGGTGTTTGATCCACTTGCCGTAGCTCATGGGGTTGTAGGCGCCGTAGCCGTGCATGAACACCACTACTTCAGCGGAGTCGGGCTTGGGGTCGGCGGGTTCGAACAGCCAATAGCCGTCGGCCCGGGCGGCGGCGTCGAAAAAGGCTACCGAGCGGTGTTGGTATTCCGCACCGCCGGGGCCGGCGGCGGCTTGTCCGGGATAAGGCGTATTTTGGGCGGCCGAGAAAAGACCTTTAAAAATCAGAGTTGCCATAAGAATTGCGCTGCGCATGGGTAGGGAACGCCGAAGTGTGGGCTTTCGTTTAAAAAACCTGTTGAGCGCTCAAATTTCGGGCGCTCGTTCCAAAAAAATAAAACCGGTTGATCATGCGAAAAATCTGTTTGTTTAATTTTTTAGTGCTCCTGCTGGGTGGCTGTCTGTCGGAAAATCGCGCACCGGCTGCCGGAACAAAACAGGAAACCAGCGTGCCGCCGGCCGCCACCGCGCGGGAAGTCCGGCGACCCGACCCGCAGGCCGCAGCCGATACGCTCCCACCCAAAGATACCCTGACTTCCCCCGGGCTGGACGACGTGATCGGCCCGAGCCCGAACAGCCCTTCCAAGATCGGCAGCGGTAGCGGCAGCGCAGGCAGGGTCAAAGACGCGAACAAAGCAGCCGCCGAAGAAACGGCCGCCCCCACCGCCACGGCGCCTGTGACTGGTGGGCAGCGTTCGGCTGCAGGCCAGGGCTTCGTAGACATCCGGGAACTCGACTCGACCATTGTGCTGGATATCCGGTACGCTACGACGAACAATTTCACCGAAAGCAAAATCTACGACTGCCCGCGCTGCTACCTCCGCCCTGAAACCGCCCGCGCATTGGCCCGCGCCCAAATGCTGCTCCGCCGCCAGGGCCTCTCGCTTAAGCTGTACGACTGCTACCGCCCCCGCCCCTACCAACAACGTTTGTGGGACAAAGCGCCCGACCCCAACTACGTCACCCCGCCCGAAAAAGGCTCCATGCACTCGCGTGGCGCCGCCGTCGACCTCACCATCGTCGACGCCCAGGGCAAGGAACTTGATATGGGCACGCCCTACGATTTCTTCGGCCCGGAAGCCCACTACAACTATACCCGCCTTCCCGGAAACGTGCTGAGTAACCGCCGCCTGCTGCGCCGGGTGATGGAAGAGGTGGGGCTGAAAGGCATCCGAACCGAGTGGTGGCATTTTTCGTACCAGGGCAAAAGTTTTTCGCTGGCGGATTGGGTATGGGAATGTGACTTTTGAGTTCTCCAAACTACAGCTCCTGCCGCAATACCTCCAGCGGAGGCTTGCGCACGACCTCGCGGCTGTTCAGCAGGCCAATTATTACGGTGAGCGTGGTGATGATGAGCGTGGTGATCACCAGCGGCATCCATTCCGGCTCGAACGGAATTTCAAACGCGAACCGCGCTAAAGCCCAGGCGCCAGCCACCGACAAGCCCACCCCCGCCAGACAAGCCAGCCCCCCAAGCAGCAGGTATTCCAGGGTAATGATCCGCAAGATGACCCGCTGCGAAGCGCCCAGGGTGCGCAGCAACACGCTCTCCCGGACGCGGGCGAATTTCCCCTGGTAAATCGAACTCAGGAGCACCAACAAGCCGGTAAGGATGCTGAACAGGGCCATGAACCGAATGACAAAGGAAACCTTGGTGAGCACCTCGTCTACCGATTTCAGAATTTGCGTCAGATCGATAGCCGAAATAGTCGGATAACGCTGCACCAGAGCCGACTGAAACGCCGCCGACTGCTCCGCGCTGTTCACCCGCGAAACGATCACGTGAAACTGCGGCGCGGCTTCCAGTACGCCTTTGGGAAACACTACCATAAAATTGGTTTGGATGCGTCCGAAATCGACCTGCCGCACGCTGCCCACCTCGGTTTCGAGGCGGGCGCCTTGCACGTTAAACACGATTTTGGTGCCGATTTTGGCGTTCATGCCTTTTTGCAAATTATCAGAAATCGACACTTTGATCGGGGCGCCCGGCTGGTGTGTGCCCAGCCATTCGCCCTCCACTATTTTTTCCGTATCGATGAGGGTGTCGCGGAAAGTGACGCGGTACTCGCGGTCCCACACCCAACGCCGGCGCTCCGTGGTGCTGTCGGCCTCATCCTGCATTTTGGTTCGGCCGTCGATACTTTCCACGCGGGTGGTAATAATAGGTACCTGTTGAATCAGCGGCATCCCGTTGGCGGCTACCATGGCGGCCACGCTGTCTTTTTGGTCAGTTTGAATGTCGAACAGGATCATGTTGGGCTGGTTGCCGCTACCCGAAAATTCCACCTGCCGGAGCAGCAGGTTTTGAATCAAAAACAGGGTGGAGAGCAGCATAGTGCCCAAGCCGATGGTGACGACCAGCAACACCGTCTGGTTTTCGGGGCGAAACAAATTGGCGATGCCTTGCCGCCATACATACGACCAGCGCCGCGGAAAAAACCGCCGCAACAACAACATCAGCAGTTTGGCCGCGCCAAACAAGAGCAAAAACGCGACGGCAATACCGCCGATGAAAAAGAGTGTTTCCTGCCAGTCGCCGATCAGCCACCAGGTGAAGCCCAGCAAGGCGGCAACGATCAGGGTGTAAATGCCCCAGCGCAGCCAGCGGTTGTCGCTTTCGTTTTCTCCAAAAGAGGCCCGCAGGGTGCGCAGGGGCGAGGTTTTCAAAATGCCCGACAGCGGCAGCAAGGCAAAAAGCACCGCCACCGAAACACCCAGCAACACGCCTTGAGCCGCCGAGCCGGCCGAAAAGTCGGTACTTACAGTAGCGATCGGCAACAAGTCTTTGGCCACCCAGGGCAATAGTTTTTGAATCAGCGACCCCGTCGCCGCACCCACCAGCGCCCCCAGCAAACCAATGCCCGCTACCTGCACCAGGTACACGTAAAATGCCTTGCGCCCGCTGGCGCCCAGGCAGCGCAGAATGGCCACCGTCGGCAGTTTGTCTTTGATGTAAATGTGCACTGCACCCGCCACGCCAATGCAGCCCAGAAGCAGGGCCACAAAGCCCACCAGGTTGAGAAAGGTGCTGAAATTGCCGAACGCGCGGCCGATCTGCCGTTTGTTCGATTCCACGGTTTCCCAATCCATGTTAGCTTTTTCGAGCGGTTGGTCCAGCCGGTTGACCAGGCTGTCCAGATCGCGGGTTTCCGGAATTTTAAAATAATATTGGTACCATACCCGACTGCCTTTTTGTACCAGGCCGGTAGAGTCGAGCCACTTCAGCGGGATGAAAGCCACCGGGGCAATCGCCGAGCCGATACCCGCGCGCCCGGGCCGCGAGAGCAGGTCGCCTGTAATTTCAAAAGTCTGATTGCCAATTTGAATGGAGTCGCCCGGCGCCACACCGAATTGCAGCATGAGGCTGTGCTCAACCAGCGCTTTTTTGCCCCCGCCGGCTTGGTAGTTTTTGTAGGACAGCTCCGGCACGCTTTTCCAGGTTCCGAAAAAAGGATAGCCCGGATCGGCGGCGCGCACGTTGGTGAGCCGGGTGCCGCCGGTTTTTGGGAAATAGGCCATGTTGAGCAGGTTGTACACCCGGGCCTGCTCGACGCCCGGCGTTTTCAACACCTGCGCCAGCAGCGAATCGGGCAGCGCCTGGTTGCCCTGAATGAGCAGGTCGGCGCCCAGCAGGCTCTTGGCTTCCCGGTCGATGTCGGCCGTGAGGTTGACGCTGAACGAACGCACGGCCGTGAGTGCGGCAATGCCCGCCACAATGGCGGAAATAAACAACAGGAGGCGGGCGCGGTTGCGGCGACTGTCGCGCCAGGCCATTTTCAGAATAAACGACATTTTTTCAAACAGGCAGTGAAACGGGGCGGTAAGGTATGGTCCTACTAAACAAGCCCAGCCGGTGGACGTTGAGCGCAGCGCCTGTTTTTCGATGGAGCGCAAAAATTGGCGGATAAAAAAGCGAAACGGCGGGGTTGGGATTGGGGCTATTGCAAGTCATTGGGGACATTATAGGTCATTAAAAGTCATTGGGGTCATTAGAGGTTTTTGGGTATCCAGGTTTAATGACAACCAATGACCCTAAATAACCTCTAATGACCCCAATGACTTTTAATGACCTATAATGACCAGCCTCTTACCGCACCACCAGTTTCCGCACACCGCTGCCTTGAGCATTGTCGGCCACTACGGTGTAAAGCCCCTGGGGCAGGCCGCTCAGGTTGAACTGGGCCACAACGCTGCCAGCCGCCAGCTGGAGGCTTTGCAATTGCCGGCCTGCGGCATCGAGGATGCGTACGCGGGTGTCGGAGCGCAGGGCTTCTCCGAAGGCCAGGCGCACCGATTCAGTAGCCGGGTTGGGCGAAAGTGAAAAGCCGAGTTCTGGACGCGCTTCGCCGGTGCTGACCGGAAAGGGTTGGATTTGGAAACAAGCGCTGACCAAGCCGCCTTCGCCGTCGGTAACCGTGAAACAAAACTGATCGGAAGTAGCCGAACCGCCGTAGTTGAAGTAGCGCAGCGCGCCGTTGTTCAGGTCGGTTTGCGTAAACACGGCGCCGACAGCCAACGGGCCCGTCCAGTTCAACTCCAGATGCCCGTGTTGAGGCAGGCTGGTAAGGGTGAACACCAGCTGGTCGTCGGAGTTGTTGGCATCTTCCGCTTTCAACAAGTCGATGGAAACACCCGCATTGGTACCGGGCGCAATTTGCAGCGGATTGTTGTTCACCAAAATGGGCGGGAACAGCGAAGTGCTCGAGCAAATTTCGAGTTCGAAAGCGTCGATGCTGCCGCCGGAACTGATCACGTTGTCGCGCACCCGCAGGGTCCACACGCCGCTGGCATCTTTGCCGTTGAACAGGCTGAGCGGCTCAAACGGCTTGTACGTCGACCCGTCTTTGGGCGGCGGACAGCCGAAGGTGCCGGGCTTGCTGTCGTCGAAACCGATGTTGAAACTCCCGTTGTAGTTCGGGCATTTGTCTTTGAAAAGCAGCACTTCGGCGCCTTGCGGATTCACGAGCCGCACTTCCAAATCGCGAAAATACTGATGGCTGCCCTGCACCTTGGTCACATTCAGGTCGCTGATGATGCCGCCGGAGGGCAGGTTGATTTTCGATTCGATGGTGGGCGTACCGTTGGCCGTGATATTTTTCGGCAAATCGCTGGCTTGCAAAACGGTGCACACATCCACCAGGGTGGAAAAGGCGAAGGGCCCTACCCAGGCGCCGTTGCCGCATTCGTTGTGGCCGCGTACGCGCCAGTAGTACACCGTGCCTTTTTCCAGCAGGTTGGAAATTTTAAAACTATCGGCCAGCAAGTTAGCCGAACCCGCCACCAGCGTACCGGCCGAAAAAGAGGGGTTGGTGGCTACTTGTATTTCGTAGGAATTTGCGTCGGGCACCTTTTGCCATTTGAGCACCGGCGCCCGGTCTTGCCCGGCCACGCCGTTGGCGGGTGCGAGCAGGGCAATAGCCGACAGGTTGTTGAAATACACCGCAATCGAGTTGACGACCTCTTTCGACAGCGCGCCGGCCTCGGCTTTGATCGTAAAATCGAAATTCGTTTCGGTTTGGTTGCCCGGGAAACTGAGCGTCATTACGGCGTCGGCGCCGGGCTGCACGGGATTGGGGCTGAAGCTGGCGGTCACACCGGCCGGCAGGCCCACAGCGCTCAGGCTGATCGGGGTACTGAAACCCAGGACGCCACTGGTGCCGATTACGGCTGAATACCCGGCGGGCAGGCAGACGGTGTCGTAGAGTTTGGCCGGACACAGGCTAAAGCCCGGTTGCGTGGCGGCTTCGATGCGGAAATTCGAGTTCGAAATATCGAAAAACACATTGTCGGCGGCTTCCACCCGGATGCGCGCCGTGGTGCTGCTCAGGTTGTCGGGCACACGCACGCAGTAGCGGCCGGTGTTGGCTACATTTTCGGCCAGGGTTATGGTGTAGGTGTTGCCGCCGGTCAGACTGAGTTTGATGTTCACCCTTTGGCAATTCACCGGCGCAATGTTCGTATTGGCCACATCCCAGGTGACCACCTGGTATTCGCCCTGGTTCCAAACGGCGAAATTACCGGTCGGATAGGTCACGGCAAACGGTCCGGCATTAGCCGTCACTTTCATGCGCAAAGTATCGATACCGATACCCCCGCCGCCCGGTCGGCTGTCGCGGGCCGTGAGGGCAAAAGTCAGATCGCGGTTGTAGGTGGGCAACAACTCGGTTTTGTTCGTCTGGTTGTTGATGATCGTTTGCAGACGCGGGAAGGTGCGCGTAGGGGTAGACGTGGGCGGAAACGACCGGAAGATCGGCGTGCTACCTACCGGGCTGCCCAGGGGCACCAAGGGGCCGGTGTCGATTTCTTCCCAGCAATACGTCAGCGCATCGCCGTCGGGGTCGACGGCAGTGCCCGTAAGTTCAAACGGCGTGCTGATCGGAAGGTACAGGTTGTTCGGGTAAGGGATGGTCACTACGGGCGGGTTGTTTGTGGTGGTGACATTGGTTCCGCAGGTGCGGCCGTTGCCGGTTTCGACAAAGTTGCGGATTTCCAATATAGAACACAGGTTGTAGTACAAGTCGCCCAAACCCGTTTGCACATTATCCGAACCGCAGGCGCCGGAGTACGACATAATGGTAGTGCCGCTGCCCGGTTCGCAGGCCGAGCCGGGGAAATCGCCGGGTGTGCCCCCGCAGTAGGTCCAGGTGTGGCCGCCGTCCCACTGGTGCCCGATTTCCTGGCCGATCACGGCAAAAAAATCATCTTCATACGGAATCCAGCCGGCCGAACAGCCGCGCCCTTTGAACGGCGTGCAGCAGCTGCCCAAGGAGCCGACGCCGATGGCGCCGCCACCGAGGTATTTGGCGAAAACGTGGCCGATATCGTATTGGTCGGCGCTGCCCAGGTTTTGCACCATGGCCAGGGGGTTTTGGTCGAGCCAGCCGCCTACGGATGTGCCGGTGTAAGGGTCGGTAGCGGGGTCTAGGAAAATAATCTTATCGTTGTTGGCTACCAGTTCGAGGCGGATGTCGAGGTCGCGCTCGTAAATGGCGTTGAGCTTGTTCACCACATCGACCACTTTAGCCAGTACGGCCGGCAAGGTTCCGCCGTTTTCCTGCGAAAACTCCCCGGTGCAGGCGGCGGCAAAACGGTACACTTTCAGCACTACCGGAGCAGCCAGTTCGGGGCTGCCGTCGCTGGGGCGCGGATCGGGCAACGCCGGCCGCGCGGCCGGCTGGTCATCCCCGCTTTTGAGCCGCTCGAAGGTGATTTTCCCTTCCAGGCGCAACTCATTGGGGAATTCGCGGCGGTCGTACACCCGGTAGTAGCGGGTTTGCCAACGAGCCAGCGGCTCGATGTACTCGATGCCTTTGTCTTCGCGCAGTACGACGGCGCGGAAACCCCATTCGGGCGACACCCCGCAGCGGATTTTCTTGTGCGCATCGTCGAGCGAGTAGCCGGAATACGTGCGGATTTCCGGGAAACGGGCCTGTAATTCGGGGGCCATCACCGGCGATTCGACCAGGGCGAAACGCTCAAACCGGCCATTGGCCAAGGGCAGTTGAACCACCAGCGGCGGGCCGGCCTCGGGGCTGAGCTCCCGCGGCGCCTGGGCGAGTTGTTGACGGAGCGCGTCAAAATCCAGCTGGAAGCTGTGGTAGGCTTTGGGTTCGAAATCGACCACCGCGCCTTGCGGCAAAGCCACGTCGTTGCGGGCTATGGCCGTCCAAAGCGCGGCCGATTGTTGCGCCGGCGCCTGGGCCAGCAGCAGGAAAAAACAGAGTAGTACGGAGAATTGGCGTAGCATCTTTTTTTGTTTAGTGCTTAAGTTTTTATGAAGAAAGGAGGGCCTGGGTTGCTGTTGAACCGGACGGGTCGCGAAAACTCAGGCACTCCGTTTTCTTTTGTTTTTAATTCAAAATTTGACTAACCGTTTACCGCAACACCAACGTACGCACCCCGCTGCCCGAAGCGGAATCGACGGCAACGGTGTACACCCCTCTCGGCAAACCGGCAATATTCCACTGCACCACCGTTTGGCCGACGGCCAGCCGCTCGCTGCGCACCAGGCGGCCGGCAGTGTCGAACAGGCGCAGGCTTGTACCGGCCGCAACCGTTTCTCCAAAACGCAATTGCACCGTTTCGGTGGCCGGGTTGGGCGCCAGGCTGAAGTCGATGCTTGCCTTGGCTTCATTCGTACCGACCGGAAAGGGCTGGATGTTGAAGCAGGCTTTGATCAGCCCGCCTTCGCCGTCGGTCACCGTGAAACAAAATTTGTCGGAGGTAGCGCTGCCGCCATAATTGAAATAGCGCAGGCCGCCGGCATTCAAATCGGCTTGGGTGAACTGGGCGCCAACAGGCATGATGCCCGTCCAATATAGTTCCAAATGGCCGTGCTCAGGCAGGCTCACCAGGGTGTACACCAGCTCGTTGGCGGTGTTGTTGGCGTCTTCCGTTTTGAGCAAGGAGGTAGGAATTTCGGCGTTGGCGCCGGGCATGATTTGCAGCAGGTTGTTGTTGACGAGTACCGGCGGGTTGAGCGCCGTGCTGGAGCATACCTCCAGTTCGAAGGCCTGAATGGAGCCGCCGGAACCGGCGGTGTTGTCCACCACGCGTAAAGTCCAGACACCGCCTACGGCTTGGCCATTAAACGCGCTCAGGTTTACCTGCGGCTGGAAAATAGCTCCGGCATTGGAGGGCGGGCAGGCAAAAGGAGTGGGGCTGGTGTCGTCGAAACCGAAGTTGAAGTTGCCGCTGAAACCGCCGCATTTTCCTTTAAATAATTCAACCGTAGTATTGTTGGGG
>CAZVZH010000053.1:19233-24637 GCA_964630705.1 uncultured Saprospiraceae bacterium
TCGTCGAGTTGGATGGGCAGCTCGATAAAATCGGCTGTCAGGTTTGAATTTTGGTAAACGATCACACCGGCGTCAAACGAGGGGTTGGTTGCCACCTGAAGTTGGTATACCTGAGCGCCGGGCACGTCGTTCCAGCGCAGGATGGGCGAACGCACCTGCCCGCCGGCGCCGTCGGCCGGGCTGGCCAGGCTGAGGTTATTGTAGTCGTTGAGAAACACCCACAGGCGATTGAAAGCCGTGTCGGTACCGGCGCTGGTCGTACCGGTAACGGTGTAGTCGAGCACGGGCTCCACTTGCAAGGGGCCGAAGTTGAAGGTCAGCACAGCATCGTTACCGGGCAGCACCGGGTTGGGACTGATGTTGACTGACACGCCGGCAATTTGAAAAGCGGAAACACTAAGGGTGACCGGTTCGGAAAAACCCTGCACGGCGGCCACGCTCACCGTCGTGCTGTATTGGCCGGGCAGGCAAATGGTGTCGTATTGCCCCACCGAGCAGAGGCTGAAGCCGGGTTGCTGGGGCGCCTGAATACTGAGGTTAAAATTGGAAATATCGAAAAATACGTTGTCGGCTGCTTCGATCATTATCCGGACGCTGCTCGAGGTAATGTTGCTGGGCACTTTTACGCAGTAGCGGCCCTGGTTGGGCACGTCGGACGCCAGGGTGATGGGGTAGCTCAAGCCGCCGTTGATGCTCAGTTTGATGTTGACGCGCTGGCAGTTGATGGGATCGACGTTGGTGTTGGCCACATCCCAGGTAATGGTTTCGTACGCGCCGTGCTGCCAGACGATGCCCGTAGCGTTGGGATAGCTCACGCGGAAGGGGCCGGCTGCGGCCCGGGCCGACAATTTGATTTCATCCCAGGCCTGGCCACCTTCGTTGCCATGGTTGTCGCGCACGGTCACCCGGAAGGTCAGGTTGCGGTTGTAAGTAGGCAACACCTCCGAGGTGGAGCTGGTGTTGGCGTTCAGGTCGGTCAGGTTGGGAAAAACCCGTGTCGGCGAAGTATTCGGCTTGAAGGAGCGGAAAGCCGGGGCGTTGCCGCCCGGCGAGCCGAGTTGGTAAGCCGTGGGGTCGGTGTCGTATTGTTCCCAGCAGTAGCTCAGGTTGTCGCCGTCGGCATCGGCGCCGGCTGCCGTCAGCCGGAAGGGCGTGCTGATCGGGATGTTCACATTTTTCGGGCTGGTGATCGTCACTTCCGGGGCATTGTTGGTGGTGGCGATCATGCCGCCGCAGGTGCTGCCACTGCCTTGCCACATGAAATTTTGGACCTGGATGATGTTGCCCAGGTGATAGTACGGGTCGTTGTCGTTTTGCACGTTGTTGCCGCCGGTGCAGGAGCCGGCATACGACATGATGGTGCTCCCGCTGCCCGGCTCGAAAGCGGTGCCCGGTGCAATTTGGGTTTCGTTGCCCGGGCAGTTCGACCAGCTGTGCCCGCCCGAAAGCTGGTGACAAAACTCATGCGCCGCTACCAGGAAAAAATATTCGGCGTTGGGCGACTGGGCCGAGGAGGCGCCGCGGGCTTTGTTGTCGTTGTTGCAAGCCCTGCCGCTGACCACGCCCACCTGGTTGCCGGTGGTGTAGCGCGAAAAGACATGCGCCAGGTCGTAGCTGCTGTTGGAAATAATAGTATCGATGGCAGTGGGGTTTTGGTTCATCCAGTCGCCCACGGTGTTGCCCGTGTAGGGGTCGGTGTTCGGATCGAGAAAAATGATGGCGTCGTTGTTGGGAATGAGCTGCAGGCGCAGGCTGAAGTCGCGCTCCTGAATGGCAACGATGAAGTTGAGCGCCGTGTTGATGGCGGCCAACACCAGCGGTTTGGTGCCGCCGTGAAACACCGAGTACTCGCCTTTGGCTGCAATAGCGATGCGGTAGGTTTTCAGCGTCACCAAGGCATTGCCGCGGTCGGTTGCCGGTTTGGGCGCGCCCGAAATTTCCTCCAGCAAATCGCCATGCTCTTCTACTCCGCAGCGGATACCGTCGGCCAGTTCGGCTTCGCGGGGCAGATCGGCCAGGCGGTAGGCCATGTAGTAGGTTTTTTGGCCCATAGCATAGGGCCGCACCGATTGCAGGGCGCCGTTTTTATCGAAAATAAAGGCGTGAAAACCCTGGTAGCCCGCGCCCAGGCGCACCGTCGTGCCTGAGCCGTCGGCAGCCACACCGGCGTAGGTTCGGATTTCCGGATACTTTGCCGTGAGCTCGGGCGCCATGACCGGCGATTCCCACACGCGAAATGTTTGAAAACTACCGTCGGCCAAAGGCAGTTGTATTTCCAAAGCCCGGTTTTTCGCTTCCGGCGTAAACTCCATGGGCGCCAACTGCAAGCGCTGCGCCAAGGCCGGATAATCCAACTGGAACGTTTGAAAATGCAGGGGCTGTTGGGCTGGCGTCAATTGCTCCAGCAGCGTTTGATCGGTGTTGCGCACCGGCGACCAAAAATTCGCCTGGCTGTGCGCGACCTGCGCGTTCAGCAGGAATAAAACCACTGCGAGCAGGCTGAGCGGACGCGTATAATTTTGTTTGTGTAGAGAAGGCATAGTGGAAAAAATATGATGAAGAAGTACAAAAATCCGGCTTAATACGGTGCCTGTAGCAATTTTCCGGCGCTTTGCTAATACTAACCGAAGAATTTTACAACAACACCCGTACAAAAAGTACCAGGCCAAACACCAAAAGTACCAGGCCGATAGCCCGCTGCACCCACCAGGTATGCCTCGGCGTCAGGAAATGGCGCACCCGCTTGGCCGCATAGGCTTTCAGGGTATCCGTCAAAATCAGGGTAAATAACATACCGCCGAAAAATGCGAGGGTTTCGCGCGGCGCCCATTGGTTGGGCACCACTACCGCACTGGCAATGCCCAGCCAGAAAAAAACAGTGAACGGATTGATCGTGTTCAGCAAAAATCCGCGCAACCAATAGCCCGGGTATCCCCAACGCATCCAATTGTGCTCCACCCCTTGCGGCTCGGGGCCATCCAGCACGTCCAACACCCGGTCGGCCGCAGTGTGATGGTTGTCGGTGGTCGGCACATGACGCCGCAACAGGGTCCCCAAGCCAAACAGCACCAACACCAACCCGCCCGCCACACCGGCCCATACGCGAAAATGCGGCAGCGCCGTCAGCGCGGCCAGGGCATCCACACCATAGTATAAAATGCCGATGTACAAAATATCGCTCGTCCAGATACCCGCCGCCAGGGCGAAACCGGCGCGAAATCCGCGCTCCAGACTTGCCTGAACGATTGCAAACAACAATGGGCCAACCATAAAACTCAGCGATAAGCCCAACAGTGCGCCTTGAATTAACATACGGATAAACCTTGCAGGCGGCGAAAATACAACTTATGCCACGCCCGGGGCTGGTCTTTGGATGAAAGGGCCTTTAGCTCCCGGTGAAAATGCCCGCTCGACGCGTTTTTGCCAAGCTGCCTGCCCGCGCCAAAATTATTTTCCCTCAGGTTGCTCCGCTCCGGATTTTTTTAAAATATTTGCACTGCCGCACTAGTACGATGTTGCAAAAATCAAATACTGCTGATGTACCGAAAAATTTTACTACTCGACAATTTCGATTCCTTCACGTACAACCTGGTCGACTTTTTTCGCTTGCTGGGTTGCAGCGTGCGGGTATTCCGCAACACCGCCCCGGTGGAGTTGTTGGCTCGCGAAGATTTTGATTTGCTGGTCTTATCCCCCGGGCCTTCGGTGCCGAAAAACGCAGGCAACCTGATGGCGGTTATCGCGCATTTTTACCGACAAAAACCTATCCTGGGCGTTTGCCTGGGTCATCAGGCCCTCATCGAATTTTTTGGCGGCAGCCTGGAAAACATCGCCCCCGTGCATGGCAAATCAGTGCCGGTGGAGCACGACGGCCGCAGCATTTTTACCGGCCTGGAGCCCGGCATTTCGGTGGCCCGCTACCACTCCTGGGCGGCGCGCGACATCCCGCCCGAGCTCGAAGTAAGCGCCCGCGCCGCCGACGGAACGGTGATGGCTGTGCGCCACAAACGCCTGCCCATCGAGGGTATTCAGTTTCACCCGGAGTCGGTGCTGAGCATGCGCAACGACGCCGGTATGCGCCTGCTGCGCAACACCGTGCAAGGCCGCCTCGCCGACGGCAACCGGATTTATCACCAACTGACGCGCCAGCTGCAGGAAGGCAGTCCGCTCGACGACAGCCTGCTCCGTGAATTTTTGAACGCCGTAGATACCGGGCAACTCTCCGACGATCAAAAACAAATGCTGCTTGTAGCCCTCAGCCTGCGCCTGCGCGAGCCCGCGGCACTCAGGCAGTTCGTCGGGCTGCTGCTACCCGAACGCTTTGGCCCTTGGGCGGAAACCGCTGTGGATGTGTGCGGCACCGGCGGTTCGGGTTTGCCGCGCATCAACACGTCCACTTTGGTCAGCCTGCTCCTGGCCTATTGCGGCCTACCCATCGCCAAACACGGCAACCGGGCGGCGGCCGGCCGTTTCGGCAGTTTCGACCTGCTGGAAGCCCTCGACACGCCTATCCGGTTCGACCTTGAAAAAGCCCGGCGCGCGCTCTGCCAAACCCGGCTGGCTTTTTTGTTCGCCCCGGATATTTACCCGGTTTTTCGCCATTTCGCCCCGGTGCGCGCCCGCTTGGGCGTACCGACGGTGTTCAACGCACTCGGGCCCCTGCTCAACCCCTGCCGGCCGCGCCGCCAGTTTATCGGTACCGCCTTTCCCGATTTGATGGACGTGATTTTTGAAACCGGCATTCAGCTCGGACGCCAACACCTCATCGTTGCCCGGAGCTGGGATGGCCTCGATGAAATTTCGCTGAGCGCACCCACTCGCATCCTCGAATTTTTCCAGGGCGAACGGCAGGAGTACGAACTGTCGGCGGCCGACTTCGGCCTGCCGCCCCAAGCTTTCGAAGTCTTCAGCGCCGCCAACCCCGCCGAAAGTCAGGAAATCGCACGCGCCATACTGGCCGGCGCCCCGCGCTCCGAGCACTTTCGCCTGGTAGCCGCCAACGCGGCCTTTATCTACTCGAGGTTTGCCGAGCCGGATTTGCCTTTAAAATCAGCCTACCGGAAAATGGAAAAATTGATCCTGGAAGGCGCCCTGGGCCAACAACTGGAACGCTACAAATCCGCTTTTTCGGAAACGATCGCCCTCGAAACTGCTACCGCATGACCGATATACTTCAGCGCATCGCTGCCGCTAAACGGCGGGAAATTGAACAGTTGTACCGGCAGTTCAACTTGCGGCAACTCCGGGAAACGACTCCGCCCACCCGGCGCAGTTTTTATCGCGCCGTAGAAAATGCCCGCCGCATAGGCCGCCCGTTTTTCATTACCGAGTTCAAACGAAAAAGTCCCTCGGCGGGCTGGATCAACTCCGATGTCGACCTGGCCGAACAGGTGCGCCGCTACGC
>CAZVZH010000054.1:0-11858 GCA_964630705.1 uncultured Saprospiraceae bacterium
CGTCGATGTTGTGGGCGATGGTGCTTGAGTCGGGCAGGGAAATGCCGCTGCTCGGGGGCGGTACGTTTTCCGGTTGGCGGGGGCGCACCGGGTCGCTGGCCAGTACGGTGGCGGCCGCGGCCGCGGAGGCTGCGGTGCGCACGGGCTTTGGTTCCGGGCGGGCGGCGGTGCGCTCGGCCCGGCGTTCGGTTTTACGCTCCGCCGTTTTGGGGCGGGCGGGCGGCGATTCTTCGTCTACTTCATCGGGGTCTTTGGGCGACTCCGGCCGGATGGTCGTTGTTTTGCCTTTGTATACGATCTGGATGCCGAGGAGGCGGCCGGCGTTGTCGCTGTTGGAAAAATAGCGCTCGTTGAACAGCAGTTGTTCGTAGTTTTTTTTGCCGTCGCCCTGGCGCTTGAGTACCGCCTTTTGAAAAATAAATTTGACGGTACCGCGAGGGTGGTCGTTTTTGTAGCGGAAACTGCCGAGGTAGCGTTCCACCTGCTCCGATTTACTGATGGCATGAGCTGTTGTTGCGCAGACGGAGAACAGTACGCAAAACAGAAGCGGGAAGTTTTTCATACGTAAGGCGGTGTAAGTCTTTGGTTAGTGATTTCGGAATGCCCAAAAACTCCGGGATTAAAAGCAATTTTGGCGTAAAAAACACCAAAATTGCGCCAAATTTAGCCATTTTGGGGTAAAATCGCTTTGGTTTTAGTTAAAATAATGGAGCGGTAAATTTTGGTCGAAAACGGTATATCAGGAGCGTTTTTGGTTGCCGGAAAAGTGTGAATCAGGACGGCTGGCGGTAGCTGGCGAGCAGGCGGTTTTTTTTCGCTTCGAGGGCGAGGAAAATTTCCCAAATGGTAATACGGCCGTCGCAAGCCGAGCGCTTGTGAAAAATTTGTTGGCGACCGCTGGAGGTGGTGGCGGTGTACCAGCCGTCGAGGCCGGCATTTTTGTAGTAGCTCGGGTTGTCGAAACCCTGGTACACCACCTGGCTGGAAGGCGCGCCAATGTGCACCGGGGCAAACAGCGCCAGGTAGAGGTCAATGGTATTGTGCAGCGATTTTTTTCCGGAGCGCTCGTATTTTCTCAGCAAGTAGAGTTCCGTCAAATCCATGATAAACTCCACATTTTGTTCGCGACAGGCTTGCAGCACCGCTTCGAAGCGGACCGGTTGGCCCTGGTATCGGAGGCTTTGCAGTCCGGCGCGGGTAAATTGAATCCAGCCGGCGGCAACCAGATCGCTGCGCACCTCAAAAGGCTTGAGGCCGCACTCCAGGTAGGCTGCCTCGTAAATGGCGAGGGGGGTGCTTTGGATTTTTGCCGCCATTTCGCGGGTACGGCGTACGATGACGGTTTTTTGGTACGGGTCGACGCGTTTGCCCAGTTCTGCTTCGTAAATGGCGGTGAGGTGGGCTTCGGAGCGTTGGCTGAATTCGTCGATGTAAACGGGGGTCAGGTAGCGCTGCTCGATTTCTTGCAGCAGGTCGATCAGCGGGTTGCTGAATGCCCAGAGCAAGGTGCCCAGGGCTGCGATGCCCAGCAAGTTGCGCCAGCCCCAAATGAACGTAAACCGGTACGACGATTTCAGCATTCGAAACAATTGCCGCAACAAGCCGCGGACGATTCGCAGCGCCAGTAAAAACACATACACCAGCAGGATGCAGGCGATCCAGCGCAGCCAGGTATCTTGCTGGAGCAAGTACTGGATAAAATCGGATATGGCCCGGCTTTCCTGGGAGCGGCAACCGGAGAGCCAGAGGATGGCGCTGGCGAGCAGCAATCGAATTTTAGGAGCGCATGGCGGCATTCCTGCGCAGAATTTTATATCATAGCGTTTTTCGGCGCTGGCCTTAAAATTATGCATTGCCGAATATCCGCCATTTCCTGAATTTCCCGCTACATTGCCGGGTCTAAAACCAATCCAGCATCTATGCAAAGCCTGTCGGCCTATACGCTGTTGTTTATTTTTTGCGGCCTTATTATCCTGTCGTATCTGTTTTCGGTGTTGAACCGCGCCACCCGTATTCCTTCGGTATTGTTGTTGTTGGGCACCGGTATTTTGTTGCGTTATCTGGCTGATCTGACGGGTTTTGTGTTCGAGCCTCCGCCCAACCTGATTGAAGTGATCGGCACAGTGGGTTTGATCATGATTGTGCTAGAGGCCGGGCTCGATCTGGAGGTCAACCGGGCCAAGTTGCCCCTGATCCGCAATTCGTTTTTTTCGGCCCTGGTAATTTTTATCCTCTCGACGATGGGCGTTGCGGGCCTTTTGATTTGGCATTTGCCGCAGGCGCCGGTGATCAACTGTATTATTTACGCCATTCCACTGAGCATTGTCAGCAGCGCTATTGTGCTACCCAGTGTGCACCACCTGGGCCATGACAAAAAGGAGTTTTTGATTTACGAAGCTTCGTTTTCCGACATTTTGGGCATTATGGTGTTCAATTTCCTGACGGCAAAACAGTTGATCACCTGGCAGGACACCCTTTGGTTTTTCGGGAGCATTCCGGTAGGTATCCTGATGTCGGTACTTGTTTGTTTTGTGCTGATGTTTCTGTTGTTGAAAAACCGGGTCGACATTAAATTTTTCCTGGCTTTCGCCGTACTGATCGTCATTTACGTAGGGGGCAAACTGCTGAACCTGCCTTCACTACTCACGATTCTGTTGTTTGGTCTGGTGGTGAACAACTGGGAACTCTTTCGGTGGAAACCGCTACACCGGTATTTCACAGTGGAAGATGTGGGCGAGGTGCGCCGTTTTTTGAAATCGATCACGGCAGAATCGTCGTTTCTGATCCGCACCTTTTTTTTCATCTTATTCGGCTTTGGCATCAATCTGGTCTTTTTGCAAGAGCCAGCGGTGCTGATGATCGGCTCGGCAATTGTAGGCGCATTGGTGGTATTGCGGTATATTTACCTTCGGGTGATGCACCGCTACGACTTGTTTCCGGAGCTGTTTTACATCCCCAGAGGCCTGGTAACAGTGCTGCTGTTTTACAAAATTCCGGAGTGGCAACGCATCGACCAGTTTGACGAGGGCATCCTGTTTTTTGTAATCCTCGTAACGAGTATTTTTATGATGTTGGGCACCATTTTGTACCGCGATCGCCCGCACACCCTGGCAGAAATGGAACGCGATTTTGAGGCGGAAGCGGAGGAAAGTGCCGCCTGAAGGGATGAAAATACACGTAATCGGGTAGGACGAAGGAGGCAATGTCGGCTATCTGTCAGTTTTATTCCCGCCAATGGCTTAATGTTTGTAACCCAATTACCGGCAAGCAGTGCTGCGCTTGCTGACACTAAACCATTTGTAGAAATTTACTAACTGGATTACCATGCGGAAGTTTTACGTTTTTTCAGCCATCGTGCTGTCCGTTCTTTTTGCCTGTAAACACGACCCCTTGTGGGCGCCTCTGGACCTGGAGTTGGTGCAAGCCATCAACGGTGTTTCCAAAACTGGCTCGGCAGATTATTTCATTCTTCCGGAATCGGACGATTATGCCAACATCCCGCAGTCGCCCGTCAACCCGCTGACAGCTGAAAAAGTGGAGCTGGGCAAAATGTTGTTCTTCGAGTCGGCTTTCGGAGTAGAGGCAAAGCACGTTTCAGGCATGTCAACATTCTCCTGTTCTTCCTGCCACTTGCCGACCGCTGGCTTCCGGCCGAACCGCTTACAAGGCATCGCCGATGGGGCCTACGGATTTGGAACGAACGGCGAAGGTCGCGCCAAACGCCTCGAATACGGCGAACAGGAGATCGATGCCCAGGGCGCCCGCCCGCTGAGCGTCTTGAATGTCGCCTATGTTACCAACTCGATGTGGAACGGCTCCTTCGGCTCCGACGGCGTGAATGCCGGTACGGAAGATCGCTGGGGCGTTGCCGACCCAGGCACAGCCATCAACCACGAACGCCTGGGCGCGCTGGAAGGCCAAAATATCGAAGGGCTGAAGGTGCACCGCCTGTTGTACAACCGCGAGCTGGTGGAATTTTACGGCTACAAACCCTATTTCGATGCGGCTTTCCCCGATGTCCCCGAAGACGAGCGCTACACCCGCCGAACGGCCAGTTTTGCTATTTCCGCTTACCTGCGCTCCCTGCTTTGCACCGAGGCGCCGTTTCAGCGTTGGCTGAAAGGCGACCAAAATGCCATGACCGAGGAGCAAAAACGCGGCGCGCTGGTGTTTTTTGGAAAAGCCGGCTGCTACCGCTGCCATAACGAACCCAACCTTGGCTCCATCACTTTCCACGCGCTGGGTGTGGAAGATTTGTTTGAAAACGGCGGGCTGAAAACCAGTCTGGCCGACCTGCGCAACCTCGGTCGCGGCGGGTTTACCGGCAACCCCGACGACCTGTACAAATTCCGCGTGCCGCAACTGTACAACCTCGGCGACGGCGGGCCCTATTTCCACGGCAGCAGCAAACATTCGCTGCGCGAAGTTGTCGAGTATTTTAACAATGCCGTACCTGAAAACCCGCGGGTGCCGGCCTCCCAGGTTTCACCCTTCTTCACGCCGCTGAATTTGACGGTTGGTGAAATGTCGGACCTCGAAGTGTTTTTACGCGAAGCGCTGCGCGACCCCAACCTGCAACGGTACGTGCCGCAACAAGTGTTGTCGGGCTTTTGTTTCCCGAACAACGACTCCGAGTCGCGTCGCGACCTGGGTTGCGAATAAACCTGCTTCCGGCTTTTTCCCGGGCAGATTCGAACACCCGGCTTTCAACTACCGAAAGCCGGGTGTTTTTTTGCACAAAATGCAGGATCGGTACTTGCGGACGAATGTTCGGTTTGCAGGGGTAAGTACAGGGGCACAACAGAACAAAAAAATGTTACGCGGGCTGTTGAATATCATTTCTCGAACTGAGTTGTATACTCGGTTGGCTAGCATTGGCGCCAGGGTTGGACAAGTGCAGACACACTTCATTTTTTTCAAAATACTTTTGCGCTAAACGCTTTGCCATCAAAATAAAATGTACTTCTTTTGCCGCATCCGGAAAAGGAATGTTATCATGGGCAAAACGATCAAGATTCGGCGCGGCTACGATATAAAACTCAAAGGCGCAGCTGAAAAATCAACTTTCGAAGTACCAGTCTCCGACATCATTGCCGTCAAACCCGCCGATTTTCCGGCGGTAACGCCCAAACTTCTCGTCGGGCCAGGCGATGAAGTGAAAGCTGGCCAGGCGCTTTTCTACGACAAAGACCGGCCTAACCTGCGTTTCCCGGCGCCCGTGAGCGGCGAAATCGCCGAAGTGGTGCGCGGCGCCAAACGGCGCATTCTGGAGATTCGAATTCTGGCCGACCGCCAGGCTACCCGCTACCTGGAATTTCCCAAAGCTGACCCTGCGCGCCTGGAGCGCGGCACAGTTATTCAGCAATTGTTGGATAGCGGTTGTTGGCAATACTTGCGCCAACGCCCGTTTTCGATCATTGCCGACCCGACCGACGTGCCCAAGGCGGTGTTCGTGTCTGGTTTCGACTCGGCGCCCCTGGCGCCTGATCTGGCCTATGTCGTCCGGCAGGAGCCCGAAAATTTCCAAGCTGGCTTGCAGGCCTTGAAGGTGCTGGCCAACGGCGAATTGCATATTGGCTTGCCCGGAAATGGCGACGGCGGGCTCAACGAACAAGACCTGGGGCCTGTTGCCGCCGATCATATACACCGTTTTAGCGGCCCGCACCCCGCCGGCAACGTGGGCGTGCACATTCACCACACCCGCCCCATCCGACGGGGCGATGTGGTCTGGGTGGCGCATCCGCAGGATGTGCTGATCATCGGCCGTCTATTCCGCGAAGGCCGCTACCGGGCCGACCGGCTCGTGGCCCTTACCGGTAGCTGTGTGGAGCAGCCGCGTTACGTGCGCGCCCTCACCGGGCAGCGGATGAATACGATTACCGGGACGGGGCTGACGACCGGCCATAGCCGGATCATTCAAGGGCATGTGTTGACAGGCGTCGGCTCGTCGAATGACGATTTTCTTTCGTTTTATACCAATCAGATTACAGTTATTCCTGAAGGCGACCAACCCGAGTTTTTGGGCTGGCTGTTGCCCGGGCTGAAAAAACTCAGTCTTTCCCGCACCTATTTTTCCTGGCTGATGCCCAACAAGGTGTACGACCTGGACACCAACCTGCACGGCGAAGAGCGCGCATTTGTGATGACCGGCCAGTACGACAAGGTGTTGCCCATGAATATTTTACCGGTGTACCTGCTCAAAGCCATATTGGCCCGCGACGTGGAACGTATGGAACAACTGGGCATTTATGAGGTGGCGGAGGAAGACTTCGCCCTGTGCGAATTTGTTTGCACCTCAAAAATTGAAGTTCAAAAAATCATAGCCGAAGGCTTGCAGTATATGCAAACAGAAGGCTAACCATTGAAATAAATACCTGTTTACGGTGAAATTTATACGCAAACTCGTCGAATCTGTCAAACCGCATTTTGTAAAGGGCGGGCGGTTTGAAAAACTTTACCCGGCTTTCGAGGCATTGGAAACATTCCTTTTTGTGCCGGGCGAAACCACCTCGCCGCATGGCGTGCATATCCGCGACGCCATGGACTTGAAGCGCACGATGATGACAGTGATCATTGCGCTTGTCCCGACCCTGTTGTTCGGGATGTGGAACGTTGGCTACCAACATTACCTTGCCTACGGCATGGAGGTGGGCCTGATGGAAAACTTCATGTTTGGCTTTTGGAAAGTACTGCCGATCATCGTGGTATCCTATGCCGCCGGCCTTGGTGTGGAGTTTGTTTTTTCGGTGCTCCGCCAACACCCGGTCAGCGAAGGCTACTTGGTTACAGGCCTGCTGATCCCGCTTACGCTGCCGGTTACCTGCCCGCTTTGGATGGTGGCGTTGGCCGCTATTTTTTGTACGCTGATCGGCAAGGAAATTTTTGGCGGCACCGGCATGAATTTTATGAACCCTGCCTTGCTGGCGCGGGCCTTTTTGTTTTTCGCCTTCCCCGCTTATATGTCGGGCGATATCTGGACGGATCTCTCCCCCGAGGCAGGTCACGCCATTGTGGATGCTTACTCCGGTGCCACCAGCCTGGTGACCTTCGATAGCGATTTCACCCGGCTTCCTTCGGCGGCCAACATGTTCTGGGGCTTCGAGCAGGGCTCCATCGGCGAAACCAGCGCTGCCGCTTGCCTGCTCGGTGCGCTGATTCTGATTATTACCGGGGTAGGAAGCTGGCAGGTCATCGTTTCCTGTGTGCTGGGCGTGCTAGGTATGGGACTGGTATTGAATGGCTTGGCTCCGGCGGATGCGCCCACGCATGCCATGCATACGCCGGCTTACTATCATTTGATCATGGGTGGCTTTGCGTTTGGAGCGGTATACATGGCTACCGACCCGGTAAGCGCCGCGCAAACCGAACGGGGCAAATGGATTTACGGTCTGCTGATCGGAGCCTTTACGGTGATCTTGCGGGTGTTCAACCCCGCTTATCCGGAAGCCGTCATGCTCAGTATTTTGCTCATGAATGTATTTGCTCCGCTGATCGACAACATCGTCGTTGAACAACACATCAAAAAAAGACTGAAACGTGCATAGCAACAGCTACACCCTAGTATACGCAGCTGCCATCTCGGTGATTACGGCGATCATTCTGGCAGTTACCTCCGAAGGGCTCAAACCCGCCCAAGAGGCGAATGTTGCCCTGGATAAAAAATCGAACATTCTGCGCTCGGTGCGCATCGCTTCGGCCGACCGGGCTACCATTGAAAATACCTACAACACCAAGGTGCAGGAGTTGGTCGTCAACAGCGCCGGCGAGGAGTTGGCCGGCGTCAAGGCGAATGCTATACAAATGAAAGACGAGGTGACCAAAGCCCCGGCAGAGCGGCAGTTGCCCCTGTATGTTTTCAGTGCCGATGGCGGCGCCAAATACTACATCGTGCCGGTTCGTGGCGTGGGGTTGTGGGGTCCGATCTGGGGCTATGTCGCTTTTGAAAGTGATTTTAATACCGTTTACGGGGCATATTTCGATCATAAAGGCGAGACACCGGGCCTGGGCGCCGAAATCGCCGAAGCGCCTTTTCAGGCACAGTTCCAGGGAAAAAAGATCATGAGCGACGACAACAACTTCGTGTCGGTGCATGTATTGAAAAAATCAGACCCATTCGAATTCGGCGACGAGCACCGGGTCGACGGCATTTCCGGCGGCACGATCACCTCGCGCGGCACCGACGCTATGTTGAAAAACTGCCTCGAACCCTACCTGGCCTACTTTAATAAACTGAAAAACAAGCAGTAAAAATTCGAAACGATATGAGCGTAGAATCTGCATCCGCCCCGGCGGTTCAGGAGAAGAAAAAAGAAGCGCTGTTCTCCAAAAAGAACATTCGCACCCTGCGCGACCCGCTGGACGACAACAACCCGATCACCGTGCAAGTACTGGGTATTTGTTCGGCGCTGGCCGTAACCGTGCAGGTTAAGCCCGCGATGATCATGGCCCTGGGCGTGATCTTCGTAACGGCATTCTCCAACCTGATTGTAGCCCTGATCCGCGATTCCATCCCCGGGCGCATCCGGATGATCGTGCAATTGGTCATCGTGGCCCTTCTGGTCACCATCGTCGACCAGATGTTGAAAGCCTACATGTACGACATCAGCAAAAAGCTGTCGGTTTTTGTCGGCCTGATCATCACCAACTGCATCGTCATGGGGCGCCTCGAAGCCTTTGCCATGGCGCAGCGCCCCTGGCCGTCGTTCCTCGACGGCGTTGGCAACGGCCTGGGCTACGGCGTCATCCTGGTTGTCGTGGCTATTTTCCGGGAGTTGTTCGGCGCCGGCTCGCTGCTGGGCTATAAAATCATTCCGCAATGGGCTTACGACATGGGCTACGTCAACAACGGCCTGATGGTATTGCCGCCGGCGGCGCTGTTTATTATTGGAATTTATATCTGGGCACAGCGCAGTTGGAATAAAAAACTGGTTAATGCTTCTTGATTATGGAACACTTGCTCAATTTATTGATAAAAGCTATTTTCGTGGAGAACGTAATCTTCGCGTTCTTCCTGGGAATGTGCTCTTTTCTGGCTGTTTCCAAAAAAATTAAAACAGCCTTCGGCCTGGGCTTGGCCGTTATTTTTGTGATGGTGCTTACCACGCCGCTCAACTACCTGATCCTGCGCTACCTGCTGGGAGAGGGCGCCTTGGCTTGGGTGCATTCGTCGCTGGCAACCGTCGACCTGACCTTCCTGGCGTTTATTCTCTTTATTTCTACTATTGCGGGCGCCGTACAGCTGGTGGAAATGGTAGTGGAAAAATTTGCGCCGGCGCTCTACACCTCCCTGGGCATTTTCCTGCCGCTCATTACGGTAAACTGCTCTATTCTGGGCGCCTCGCTCTTCATGCAGGAACGGGAATACAATTTTGTCGAAACGTCGGTATTCTCCTTAGGCTCGGGCATTGGGTTTTTCCTGGCTATTGTACTGCTGGCCGCCATTCGCGAACGCTTGCGGTATTCCAATATCCCGGAACCGCTTCAAGGGCTGGGCATCGCGATGATCATTACCGGCCTCATGGGCATGGCTTTTTTAAGTTTTTCAGGCATACAACTTTAAAAGGTTACTGGTTTCTGGTTAGAGGGTTTCTGGTTTTCATCATCCGAAATGGTGTACCAACCAGAAACCTTCTAACCAGAAACCAGTAACCCTCTAACCTATTAGTTATGGTTCCTGTTTTAGCATCCAGCATAGTTGTTTTTATCCTGGTAATTATCCTGCTGGCGTACACCATTTTGCTGGCGAAAGACCGGTTGCTGCCGCAAGGAAATGTCTCGATCGTCATCAACGGCGATAACGAACACCCGCTCGTGGTCAAACCCGGCAGCACGCTATTGTCTACACTGGCATCCAACAACCTGTTCCTGGCCTCGGCCTGTGGCGGCGGCGGCACCTGCGCCATGTGTACCTGCCGGGTGTATGCCGGCGGCGGCGATGTGTTGCCCACCGAAACCAACCACCTCAACCGCAGTCAGGTGCGCGATCACCTGCGCCTTGCCTGCCAGGTGAAGGTCAAACAAGACATGGAAATTCGGGTACCCGACGAGGTGTTCGGCGTAAAAAAATGGGAGTGCGAGGTCGTGTCGAACGACAACGTTTCTACCTACATCAAAGAGTTTGTGGTGAAACTGCCGCCTGGCGAAACCCTCAAATTCCGCTCCGGCGATTACATTCAGGTGGATGTTCCGGAAACAACCATCACCTTTAAAACAGACCTGTACAGCATCCCCGATCGATTTAAGGACGACTACGACAAGTTTAAAATCTGGGATCTGAAAACGGTAGTGGAAGAGCCGCTGTTCCGCGCCTACTCCATGGCCAACCACCCGGCTGAAGGCAACATCATCATGCTCAACATCCGGATCGCCACACCGCCCTGGGACCGCGCCAAAGGCGCTTTTGCCGACGTGCCGCCCGGTTTGTGCTCCTCCTACGTGTTTTCGCGTAAACCGGGCGACAAAGTGACCATCAGCGGTCCGTACGGCGAGTTTCACATCAAAAACACCGAAAAGGAAATGATGTACATCGGCGGCGGCGCAGGTATGGCGCCCCTGCGTTCGCATATTTTCCACCTGTTCCATACGCTAAAAACCGGCAGGAAGGTGTCGTACTGGTACGGCGCCCGCAGCCTGCGGGAAATTTTTTACGAGCAGGATTTTCGGGAAATCGAAAAGCAGTTCCCCAACTTTCGCTTCGAAATTGCTCTGTCGGAGCCGCTTCCTGAAGACAACTGGACGGGCTACACCGGCTTTATTCACCAGGTGGTGCTCGACCAATACCTGAGCAAACACGCCGAGCCGGAAGAGGTCGAATACTACCTCTGCGGGCCGCCGCTCATGCTCTCCGCGGTGCAAAATATGCTCGATAACCTCGGTGTACCGGAAGAAATGGTCGCCTTCGACGATTTTGGCAGTTAGAACCGTTCGGGTTCTATAAACCAATCAATAGGCACATAGCCCACACAGGATTCCATTTTCTATAAATTGACCTGTGTGTACTATGTGTCTATTTTATTTTAAAAAAAATGCAACATGAAATATCCAATCTATACGGTCTGCCTCTTGCTGTGGGGCCTCGGATGCCAAACTAAAAAGCCGGAATACACCCACTTGGAAGGCCAGGCGCAGGGCACCACGTTCCGGATCGTGTATCTGGATAGCATGGGTCGCGACTTTTCGATGGCGGTCGACAGCATTTTTCGTCTGATCGACCATAGCATGTCGCTGTGGGACAGTAATTCCGTCATCAGCCGGATTAACCGGAATGAGCCTGGAGTGCAACCCGACGAGCATTTTGCCGCTGTGATTCGCCGCGCGCAGGAAATCTCGGAGGCTACGGGCGGCGCTTTCGACATTACCGTTGGGCCCCTGGTGCGCGCCTGGGGATTTAGTTACAAAAAAGGCTTGCCGCCGCCCGACTCTGCACAAGTCGATAGCCTGCGCCTGCGCATCGGGTATCAAAAAATCCGCCTTGAAAACGGCGCCCTGCTCAAAGCCGATCCGGGCATCGAGATCGACGTAAACGCCATCGCGCAGGGATACACGGTGGATGTACTGGCTGGTTTTTTGGCGCGCCAGGGGCTGCGCCATTATCTGGTGGAAGTTGGCGGCGAGCTGCGAACCGCCGGGCAAAGCGAGCGGGGTGAACCCTGGCGTGTTGGTATCGACAAACCTCTTGAGGGCGAAACCGCCAACCGGCCGCTGCAAACTGTGGTGCCGCTGAGCGGGAAATCGTTGGCCACTTCCGGCAGCTACCGCAAGTTTGTAGAGCGCGACGGAAAAAAGTACAGCCATGCTATTGATCCGAAAACCGGGTTCCCGATTACCCACAATTTACTCAGTGTGTCGGTTCTGGCCGA
>CAZVZH010000054.1:11958-24411 GCA_964630705.1 uncultured Saprospiraceae bacterium
CCAAACAACAAATGGCGTTTTCCCGCTTCGTTGAAAAAGACGGTCGTAGGGTCGTAGTGTACAATCTTTGGCAAGAATAGGGGCGATTCGTTTGGGCGTTTACGCCTTGTCAAATGTCAGCTTGCTGTACACTTAGACCTTATTTTATGGCCGTTCTTATCGTCCTGGTATTCATCCTGGGGTATGCAATGATTGCCCTGGAGCACCCTGTAAAAATCGACAAAGCCGCTTCGGCGCTGCTCACCGGTGTTTTTTGCTGGATCATTCTGGTTTTTGGCGTCGAAGCCATGCCCGTAGCCACCGCAGGCTTAGCGGAGCCGCAGGTCTACCTTCACGACGCACTCTCGGAACACCTGAGCAACATTTCCGAGATCCTGTTTTTCCTGCTCGGCGCCATGACCATTGTGGAGCTGGTGGATGTGCACGACGGATTCCGGATAATCACCGACCGGATTCGGACGACCGACCGAATCAAGCTGCTTTGGATAATTTCCTGGGTGGCTTTTTTCCTGTCCTCGGTACTCGACAACATGACTACGGCCATCATCATGTGCGCCTTGTTGCGCAAGATGATCCGCAGGAAGGAAGACCTGTGGTTTCTGGGCGGTTTTGTAATCATCGCCGCAAATGCCGGCGGTGCCTGGTCGCCTATTGGCGACGTGACGACCATCATGCTTTGGATCGGCGGGCAGGTGACCACCCTGGAAATCATGAAAAACACCTTTTTTGTATCACTGATTTGTTTACTGGCGCCCTTAGTCGTAGCCTCAATGGTGTCGCGCCGGCGCAATGCCCAAGAAGAGTTGCCCAAAGCTGATCATGCGCCGGTGTTGGGCGCTGTTTCGGTATTTGAGCGCAACTTGTTGTTCTTCCTTGGCGTGGCTGCCTTGCTATTCGTGCCGGTGTTTAAAACCGTTACCCATATGCCGCCGTACATGGGCATTTTGCTGGGCGTAGGCGTATTGTGGTATATTACGGAACTGCTCCACCGCGGCGATGAACCGGAGAAACACCACGAACGCACCGTCGCGGCCATGCTGCACCGTATCGATACACCCGCAATTTTATTTTTTCTCGGCATTTTATTGGCTGTTGGCGCGCTGGACTCTTCGGGCCACCTGCACCGCATGTCGGAAGTATTGGACCGCACATTCGGCGACATTTACGTCATCAATATTCTAATCGGCTTGCTATCGGCGGTGGTAGACAACGTGCCTTTGGTGGCTGCTTCGATGGGCATGTATCAGATGACAGAGTTTCCGCCCAACCATGATTTCTGGAATTTGCTGGCCTACTGCGCTGGCACTGGCGGCAGCATCCTGATCATTGGATCCGCTGCAGGCGTCGCCTCGATGGGTATTTTAAAGGTGGATTTTCTTTGGTATATGAAGCGGATTTCACCCTATGCCGCCATTGGTTACTTTGCCGGTGTAGCCGTGTATTATCTGTTGCACTTGTAAATGGAACGCAGCGGAATGTGACTCAAGCAAAGGGGGGAGGAGGAGCATCCACTAACGGCGCGACTTAACGTTGCGCCGTTAGTAGACCTACGTACAAACAAGACTGGGCTATCCCGCTGTTTCTTTTCCGCAAGCTTCCCCCGGCTTGCGGCCGCAGACGCCGCAGGCGATGTCGTCTTTCCGCAAAAACGCGCTGTTGCCCGCGCAGGTCCCCCTGAATTCGCCGTTTTTTATAAAAATAAGTCGCAGGCTGAACAGAAAAAATGCGGAAAGCACAAATACAATGGAAGCGAAAAGGACGGTGAGCATGGTCAAAAATTTTGCAAAAGGTACGAATAAGTTTCTTGCTGTATCCTGTGCAACGCCACCAGTTTGAAAAAGTTGATTCCAGGGGTTTGAAGCTGGACTTTAGCCTTTTGAGAGACAGAAAAAGTGCTTGATACGCATCAGAAAGGAGGTCTTTGAAATTATGGACATCCCGATTTTAGGAGGATGTCCATAATTTGCCCTGGGTGTAAACTGTTGCAAGCCGCAGGCGGACTTGTTTTTTTAAGGACCAGATATTACAGGATTACCAGCACTTAGAAGCCTTTCCGGCTTCTAAATCATAAAAATCCTGTTGATCTTGGAAATCCTGTCCAAAATGCTCTTGGTCGGCCAAACCGGAACGCACGTATTTTCAACATCCCGTCTGACACATGATCTGCTTTCAAAATGGCTAAAGTCCAGCGTAGAGTATGTCTAAATTTCACTGCCTGGCGGTCGTAGCGATACGGGCAAATTTGGAATCTGTTTTGTTTGGTTTTTGATCCCCTGCGCCATACCTTAGCCACCTGCATAGCCGACCGGGCCAAACATTTGTTGGCCCGTTTTTTTTGTTCACCCAAATTCGAACTGTTGATGATCTCTGTACACAAAGTGATGGAAGGGAAAGCTGATCAGGCCGTCTTTTCAGTTACATCCCAACAAATGGTAATTGAAGCCCTTGAATTGATGGCCTCGAAAAATATTGGCGCCGTTCTGGTTATGGATGGCGACAAGCTTCAGGGCATTTTTTCCGAACGTGATTATGCGCGCAAAGGCATTATCCAGGGTAGAAAAGCCAAAAGTACCCCCGTCACAGAGGTGATGACCTCGAAGGTCATAACCATCGATGCCAGCATGAGCATCCGGGAGTGTATGAACCTGATGTCGGCCAACCGGATACGCCACCTCCCGGTGATCGACAACGGAAAGGTTGTGGGTGTGGTCAGTATCGGCGACTTGGTCAATGCTATTATTTTAGAACAGCGGTCGCACATTCAATTTTTGGAGCAATATATTTCCGGCACCTGAGTCAAGGGGATCGCTATGATTTTTTTTAATAAAAAACTATGGCTTGCATAAAATTTGAGGTGTAAACCAAACAACTGGACTTTTTTCAATTCGGATTGATTTGTAGTGCCGAACCCCGTTCGGCATCGCGGCGCCGAACAGGGTTCGGCGATACCGTTCACCGTCATTTTGAAAAATGTCCAGTAGAGTGCGCGTAGACATACGCTTAAAAAAGTGATGCAATAGCGTTTAAAGCAATAGATAGCACTTATAGATCAATTCTATAAACCCTATCAGCATTCTATTAAAAGTTTATATTTTCGTCTTCCATAATCAATCATTTAAACACTAGCGCCGCAGTGCGCAAATTCCCTATGGCTCTATTAATTGTAGTGGTGTTCGTCATCGGATACACCTTGATTGCTCTGGAACACCCATTGAAAATCGATAAGGCGGCTTCCGCCCTACTCACGGGTGTTCTGTGCTGGTTGGTTTTGTTGTTTGGCATAGAAAGCATGCCGGGCTATCACGAGATCGACCGCGCGGCCTTCCCCGATCTGCACAAGTTTATCGATCAGTCCCTGTTCGAACATTTGGGCGAAATTGCGGGTATCCTGTTTTTTCTGTTGGGCGCTATGACCATTGTCGAGCTTGTCGATACGCACGACGGGTTTAAGGTGATTACCGACAAAATCGCGACAAAAAACCGGGTAAAACTGCTGTGGATCATTTCTGCAGTAGCCTTTGTGCTCTCTTCCTTGCTCGACAACCTGACTACGGCAATCATCATGTGCGCCCTCATCCGGCGCATAGTCAAAAAACAGGAGAATGTCTGGCTGATCGGCGGCTTCGTGGTGATCGCTGCCAATGCCGGCGGCGCCTGGTCGCCTATCGGCGACGTCACTACGATCATGCTTTGGATCGGCGGGCAAATCAGCACCTTCCACGTGATTAAAATCGTGTTGGCGCCTTCCATTTTGAGCTTGGTAATTCCGCTTCTGGTAGCCTCCTACACCTTGCGTGGGCGTATTGAAACCCCCAAGTTGTCGGAAGAAGAAATCCAGGACCGGCCGCAGTGGGCGCTTTGGGAACAATATTTTATGTTTATTCTCGGCGGGCTGGGCCTGCTTTTCGTACCGGTATTCAAAGCCGTTACACATTATCCGCCGTTCATGGGCGTCTTGCTTTCGGTTGGTTTCATTTGGTATATCACCGAGTTTTTGCACCGCGGCAAGTCGGAGAAAATTAAACACGACTTTTCGGTGGCCTCCATGTTGCACCGGATCGATACGCCAAGCATCCTGTTTTTTCTGGGCATTCTGCTTGCCGTTGGCGCGCTGGATACCTCCGGGCACTTACACCTGATGGCCACTGCCCTCGACAATACCTTTGGCAACATTTATGTGATCAACGGGCTGATCGGCGCCCTTTCGGCCATCGTAGACAACGTACCCCTGGTGGCCGCTGCAATGGGTATGTATGAAATGACGGAGTTTCCGATGGACCACGATTTCTGGACGCTCCTCGCTTACTGCGCCGGCACCGGCGGCAGCATGCTCATCATCGGCTCGGCGGCCGGCGTGGCGGCTATGGGTATTTTGAAAATTGATTTTATCTGGTACCTCAAACACGTTTCCTTGTATGCCCTGATCGGCTACCTGGCCGGTATCGGCGCTTTTTATTTGCAGCAAACTTACCTGGGGTTTTAGCGTAGACTGTTTCACCACTCAAAGCACTAAAAAACACTAAACCGCACTAAGGTTTGACAAATCACTTAGTGCGGTTTAGTGTTTTTTAGTGCTTTGAGTGGTGAAAAACGTCTGGCGTCACTCCGCTTATGTCCTGTTTTTCCGGAAAGGTATACCATAGCTCAGCCCCACATTGATCATCTGCTGACTGTTGTTGGTAAAACCCAGTTGGCCAAAGGCCGTCACGCGGTCGAAAGTAGCCGACAGGCTGAGCCGGTGGATACTTTCCAGGTGCTGAAAGCCCGCCGGCGGACTGGAAATTTCCCCGCCCGCGGCGCCCTCATAGGCGTAGCGCAGGCCGAAACAGGTTTTAGCGCTGGGCACATAGCGGAATTCGGCATGCAATCCGGCGTGGTACCCGTCGATGCCCAGGGAAAACGTTTCGGAAAAAATATCTTCAAAATCCTGGTTCGTCGCCGTTTCCAGGTCGCCGCCCTGGCCGAAAAAGCCTTCGGAAAAGCCCAGCAATAGCTCCGAGCGTTCGTCGAGCGGGATGCGGCCGCCGAGCTCGAGGCGCATACCGAAACCGTTGAACCCGTACATGCCATGGGCCGTGCTGCCGTTTTTTACTTCGTATTTCCCGCCGTAGCCAAACAGGCCGCCGCCCAGGTAAAAATGCTTCCACATCTGCATGACGTGGCTCGAAAGCTCGAAGGAGCGGTTGCATTCATTTTTATAGTACACGTGGCCTTTGTTGACCGATCCGGAAAAATACAGCGCTCCGGCTGGCTTGTCGTGATACACCGGTTTGGCCAGATAGGTGCCGGCGTTGCCGAGGTAGGCAGGGCCGTGGGTGGCGCAACTTTGAAAAAACAACAAAGCGGCTGCAAGGAGGCTGCAAAACAAATGGTTGGCGTTCATGATTTTCGATTTGGTGAAAAAAAGCGCCGGCATAAACGCCGGAAGGATGCTGCAAATCTGAGCCCGTAAGCCCCACCCGGGTAACCCTGAAACCTGTGATTTTTCAAAATCCCCGATATGCAGGAGGCCGGCTCCTGGTTGGGAACTCCCCCCTGAAACCGGGTAGGCGCTCTTCAACAGGGTGCAAATTGGCGCTCTGGCGCTGCGCTTCCTGCGCACTTCTTCTCTGTTTGCGCCAAATTTCCAGTAAACTTGCAGCACTATTCGCTCCCCTCTTTCACACTTAAATCAAATGAGCCCATGTTTGTACCGCCACTAAAAAATTTAAAAGGCACCGCTGCCCGCTCGGCTTGGGATACCCACCTCCAGACTGCCCTGGCTGCCTTGAAAAACCTAAGCCCTGCCAATGCCGACCAAACGCTCGACACCTGCCTTGCCGCTTGGGAAAAAGGCAGCGCTGTACTCGCCGCCGACCCCGCCTACCAGGCCGCCGAACGCTACTGCATCCGCCAATTTTACCTTTGGAAAATTTACAGCGCTTTCGACGCGCTCGGCCTGGGCAAAGAGGCCGAACGCAAGGTGTATAACCGCGCCCGGGATGTGCTGGACGAAACGCCCGGAGCCGCCCGGCCCACCGACCAAAGTTTTGCCGAAGGCGAACAACTCATCAAAAACACGCTGAACCACCTGCGCGACGTAGCACTTTTTTATCAAAATGCTACGAACGCCGCCGATGGCCTGGAATCGTTCAGCGCTGCTGCTGCTGCCCCCCTGCCCGACTTGCCCCCTAGCACCGGCGATTTTTTTTGCACCGTGCAACTCCCGCCCGCCATGCCGGCCGACCAAGCCCGCCAATTCTGGCAAAAGTTTCTGGCCGACAACACCCTGGTGCGGCTGGTGACGGTGGGCAGCGGCCCTGCCGTCCGCGACGTGGTCGATCGGGCCGACCCCATCTTTTTTTCCCCCGGCGGAGCTCAAAAACCCGGGCGTTGCCTGTGGGTAGAAACGCCGGCCATCCAACCCGATGTGCTCCAGTGGCTGCAACAACAAGCCGTGGGCCAGCCCGACACCGTCCGCTGTATTTTTCTAAAAGCATCCGGCAAACTCAGCAATGTGCTGCGCACCGCCGACACCATCGACGAAACCGCGCTGCTGCACGAATTTTTGAAAGCTACCCAAACCAACTAAACCACCACCTTATGGCTCATCTTTGGAAACAGCTCATTGTGCTGACCCTCGCAGCCTGGCTGCCGTGCGCGCCTTCGGCGCAACAACTGCTCGATATTCAGGAAATCACCCGCCCTTCCGGCAAACCGCACCCGCAAAATCGGCGTGGCGTGGGCATTGTCGACATCAACAGCCAACTCGAAATCCGGCCCGACCGCGACGCCATCCGCCTGCGCGCCCTCGAACTGACCGGTCAGGCCGCGCAAGGCCAGGCGCTTACCGAGCGGCTCAGACGCATCGAAAATATCCTGCGCAACCAGCAACGCATCATCGACTACATCAACCAGACCCTCTCCGGCGCCGATGTTCCGGCCGACTCGCTGCTCCAGATGTTGCTGCAAATGACCGGCGAAATCAGCCAGGACTCCGTGTTGCGCCCCGAATTCAACCGCTTCAACCAAGAGTTTAATCAGCGCCTGCGGCAGGACCGCAATTTCGGTCGCACCAACGACCGATTCCTTTATGCCCTGGGCCGATTCAACGATCAGCTCGACAGCATCAACCGCGACCTGCGCGCGCTCGAAAGCGCTGCCCGGGTGAAATTCAGCCTGCGGGCTTTCCGCAAGGATAAAAGCGGCGGCGCCCGGCTGCATATTACCAATTTCGACCAATTTGCCGAAGGCGAGTTTTTCAATGTCGACAAATGGGTCCTGAGTTTTTCGCCCGAGCAAATCCAGCAGTTGCAAAACTACCGCGACCTGGCCGACACGCTCAACCTGGGCGCCCAGGCGGCTATCGCCAGTTTTAAAAACCAGCTGTTCGGCCTGCTGCCGGCGCTCGATTGTATTGGTACCATGCCGGCCGAATTCTTGTTGGCGGTAGAAACCGTGCCGGCCGACGCCCGCGCCATCATCGACCAGAGCCTGACGGACGTAAACGCCCGTATCGAGGAAATCAAAAACGAGCTGGTCAACCTGTCGCCCGGCCAATCGTTCGATATCCAGCAGCAGTTGAACGCTGCGCGCACCAACCTCGACACCATTTTCCAGCAAACCCAACGCAGCCTGCTCAACCTGCCGCAAAGCAACGAGCACCTGCGCAACATCCGCGATTGCGCCCAGCAAACGCTCGACGATGTGAAAAAAATCCAGGGTTTCGTCGCCGGCTTTCCCGCCAACTATTTGCAAAAAATCTACCTCGCCTCCGACACCCTGGCCGACGAGGTGCTGGCCTTCGCGCTCGACGAAATCCCCGAAATCGGCACACTCGACCTCCAGTACACCGGCCGGCGCGAGCCCGGCGATGAAATCCGGATCGAGGCCCTGTTTGTGCCGGTCGCCGATAGCACCAACCGCAGCCGGAATTTTACCGTCATCGAAACCCGGGAGCTGAAAATGATCCACGTAGGCGCCCACTCCGACACCAAAATCGGCCTGCTGATGGCGCAGCCGTACACCCTCGACGATCCCGACGCCTCGAAATTCCGCTTTGCTCCCTCGGCAGCCGTGCTGCTCAAGTTCGGCAACCGGCACTCGCATTTTTACAACAATTTTCTCAACCCCGGCATCGGTATTGTTACCAGCTCGCCCGACTTCGACCGCGACGGCATACCGGAATTCGCCGTGGGGCTCACCGGAACTTTGTTTCGCGATATCCTCAGCCTGGGCTGGAGCTGGAACGTAGGCGCCGACAAGCCGTTTTATTTCCTCGGTGTTCACCTGCCGTTCAACCTGCCGGGGCTGCCGGTAAGTCCGACACAGAGTTTCCCGCCGCCTGATAATTGATTGTTGAAGCTTCCAAGCGCGCCGCCATGGCCAATCCAAGCAAAAAAGAAATACCGCTTCAGCCCCTCCGGGAGGAACAGGTCGATCAACTTGCCCGGCTGATCAATTCCGGCAACTGCATTCTCGTGTTGGGGCCATACGCCGCCCTGGCGCCCAATACACCCCAGCCCATTCCGCTGCGCGCGGCCCTCGCGGCTGCCCTGGCAGCTGAGCTTGGCGGCGATCATGTACCCGACCCCCACGACTTGCCGATGGTGTGCAGCGCTTATATGGCCCGGCCCGAAGCGGCGCGCCTCGACCTGGAGTTCAGCGTCGAGCGGTTTTACCGGAAACACAACAATCCGGGCGGACTCCTGGAGCAAGTGGCCCGCCTCCCCTTCAAACTGATCCTCACCGCGGGCCCCGACAGCCTGTTGCAAACAGCTTTTCAGCGGGCCGGCAAACTTTGGGAAGAAGGCTACTACTGCCTCAACAAAACGCAAAAAGATACTTTCAAAGAGGAATCCAGGCTGCCCTACATTTATCAGCTGTTCGGTAAAGTTCGCGAACACGACTCCGACGGCTTGGTGCTGACGCAAAAAGACCACCTGGATTATTTGTACTCTGTGGTCGGTGAAAAAACGGGCATTCCCGCCGCTATTCGAAACCAGATTCAGCAGAGCAAGGCGCTGTTGTTCCTGGGTTTCGATTTCGAATACTGGTACCTGCGGGTGCTGCTGCACATTTTGCAGTTTGCCCCCTCGGCCGACAAGGTGTTTGGCCTGCAACAGGGGCCGACCCCCAAACTCCAGGCGACAACCCACGTTTTTTTCAAACAGCAATACAAATTCACCTTTCTCGACACAGCTGCGACCGCCCTGCTGAACGCCCTGGCCGACCGGATCGGCGGACCAGCCCAGGCGATGCCCCGCCAATCGCCGGCCTTGAAATTGCTGTTCCTGCACGCAGAGGCCGACGAACCGTACCGGCAGCAACTCGACCGCCACCTGAGCGCGCTGAAAGAAAAATACTCGATCTCGACAGCCAGTATCCATGAAATTGCTCCTGGCGAAATGCTGGACACCGCCCGGAAAAAACTGCTGGAGGAGGCGAATATTCTGATTCCGGTGATTACCGCAAACTATGTTGCCACCGACTGGCTGACGGCCCTGGGCCGGCAGGGCCTGGAACGGCACGGTGCGAAGGGGGTGCGCTTGGTGGCGGTGTACGGCAGCCGCGTATTCGGCGGCACCGACAGCTTTGCCGGCAAAGCGCCGATACTGCCCGAAGAAGACCGCAGCCTGAGCGAATTTGATAACCCTGACGGGGCTTATGCGCAAATCGCCCGGGCCCTGGAAAAAATAATCGAAGGACTGCTATGAGCCGCACGTTTCGATATCCGGGTTTGCTCGCCTTCACCGAACGGCAGGCAGGGTTGTTTTTTGGCCGGCAACAGGAAACGCGGGAGCTGTTCAATTTGATCGCCGTAGAAAAATCGACCGTCCTGTTTTCCGCCTCCGGGATCGGGAAAAGTTCGCTGTTGTTTGCGGGAGTGGCGCCTTTGCTGGAGTCGGCCGGTTTGGTGCCGGTGGCGCTGCGTTTCGGCGACGAGCGCGTCCGGCCGGAAACGCATTTTTTCCGCCAATTCAACCTGGCCCATGCCTTGTTTTCGCGCACCATGCCCGGCGCTATGGCAGGGCCGGCCACTGACAGCACGTTCTGGGAATGGATCAAAGCGCGCCCCTTCACTGGCGCCCAAGGGCAGCCGTTGACCCCGGTGCTGATTTTCGATCAATTTGAAGAACTCTTCACCCTGTACCCGGCGCCTGAACAACGGCAGCGGTTTATCGAGGAACTCGCCGCTTTGATTCTGGAGGAAATGCCCCGGTTGTTGCGCGCCAGCCTGCGCCAGCGCCGGCAAGCGGGCCAGATTGACGCCGCCGAACTGGCCGAGTTGGAAAAACCGCCGGCGGTGAAGCTGGTGTTCGCCATCCGCTCTGATATGCTGCATTTCATCGACGAGCTGTCGGCTGAAATCCCCAACATTTTGCGCAGCCGCTATCAGCTGTTTGGCCTTTCGCCCGCGCAGGCCGAAATGGCCATTTCCCGGCCCGCGGCTTTGCCCGGTCCGGGTTTTGCCAGTCCGGCTTTCAGCTATACGCCCGATGCCCTGGCTGAAATTCTGGATACTCTGACGAAAAACGAGGTGGTGGAGCCGTTTCAGCTGCAAGCCGTTTGTCAGGCACTGGAGGAGCGGCTGGTAAGCGCCCTGGCTGGCAAGCCGGGTTTTGTGAAAACCATGCCCCGGAGCGCTGATGATCTTCCTGCTATTTCCAGCCACTTTTTCGGCGGCAAAACCGGCCTGAAGCGCATACTGGAAGATTTTTACCAGAAACGTATTTCCGAGTTGCCGGAAGCCTGGCAGCAACCGGCGCAGCTGCTCATCGAGGAGGCGCTCATCAATGAAAACAAGCGCCGCCGCAGTATGGATGTGCAGGACCTGCTCGAACGCAAGGGCGTCACACAAGAGTTGCTCGATCTGATCGAGGACAGCCGGCTCGTGCGCAAGGAACCCCGGCTCGACAGTTTTTACTACGAACTCAGCCACGACGCCCTGCTCGAACCCATCCTGACCTTTCGCCAGGAGCGGCGCCTCCAGGCTGCCCGGCAGGAAGTGAGTCAGGAGCGGCGCAAGGCCCGGGTTTTAATGGTCGTATCGGCTGTTTCCCTGGTCTTGCTGGCCCTGGCCGTGTATTTAAAAATAACGGCCGACAAGGCTACGGCCGAAGCCCGCGACCAGGCCTTCAATGCCCGCTGGATGACTGCAAATTTTATTAAAGGCGAAGGCCAGTACGAAGCGGCGCTGGCCGGCTTGCGCGATGCCCGGCCGTTTGCCGACGACCCGAACAAAAAGGCCCTTTTGGATACCGCAGCACAGCACTGGACCAAGGCCTGGCAGTTTTCTAAAGCGGCTGACAGCTTGTTTGCCCTGGGCGATTTAAGCGCCAGCCTCGAGCAATACCGGCAAGCGCTGAACGCCAGCTCCGACAACCGCCTGCTCGAAAAAATGCTGGCCGCGGAAAATCAGATCGCTGTAAAAGTGAAAGAATACCTCACGGCGGCCGATGGCATCGCCCCCGGAACCGGGCACCCGATCGCCTGCGCCTACCTGCAAAAAGCGCTAAAGCTGGCGCCGAATGACCCGGAAGTACAGCGCCAGCTCCGACGGCGGGGCTGCCCGGATTAACAAGAAAAGAAGTAAAGTTTTAAAAACCGCAACCAGGTTTATGCCGAAGCACTGTTATCCCTTGCTTTTTTGTCTCGTCCTGTGCTGCGCCCAAATCATGGCACAGGACAAAGACAGTTGCTACACCTCGCTTTTCAACGCAGGCGCCCGCCTGTATCAGCAAGGCGAACAGCAACGCCTGCGCGGAATGACCAGGGAGGCCCAGGCGAGTTACGATGGGGCTTTCGACCGCTTCGTGTGGGCCTTCAGCTGCCTGGACAAACCCGACGAGCACCAACTGGCCGAATGGATTCAAAAAACCAAGCTCGCCCGCGAAAAACTGATGGAAGCCGCCCTGGCAAAAGAGCGCCAGGCCCGGGCCACCGCCGACAGCCTGCTCCGCGAACTGCAAGAAGAAGAGGCGGTGAACCGGAAAATTGTGGAAGCTTCTTATTTCTACGGCGGCCGTTTTGCCCTGGCTTTCGACGGGCGGCGCTACGGATACATTGATAAACTTGGCGAACCCAGCATCCCCTTCGATTATGAAACGGCCACCCCTTTTGATGCGACTACCGGCTTTGCCCGGGTATCGCGGGGCGGTGCCCGGTTTCTGCTCGACACGTTCCGGCGGGAATACCGCCTGGCCGAAGACCTGCACCAGCTCGGTCCTGATATTCGGGCGGTCGACCTCAGCCACAAAAACCTGACCTTTTTCCCGAATGAACTGCTGCGCTACAAAGACTCCCTCCTGATCCTTTTCCTCCAGGGCAACCGGATGACCCGTTTGCCGGCGGAAATCGGGAACATGCAGCAGCTGCAGTGGCTAGATGTGCGCGACAACCCGCTGATTGGGCTGCCGGCGGAAATCGGGCAGGTTCCGGAACTTCGGATCCTGAAATCGGGAGAACTGCCGC
>CAZVZH010000055.1:0-23942 GCA_964630705.1 uncultured Saprospiraceae bacterium
TTCGCGCTCAACGGCGCCAGTTCCAACTGGGTGGCGGGCGCGCTCTCCGGCGTTTCGGTGAGCAACAACGCCCCGTCGCAATACAATGTAGGTGGCAATACGGTTACCTGGACCGCCACCGACGCAGCCGGCCAAACCTCCAGTTGCCAGCAAACCGTAACGGTGGCAGACAACCAGCCGCCGACCGTCAGCTGCCCCAGCAACCAGCAGGTGCCGGCTACCAACTACACCCCTTGCGAAGCGGTCGTCAACGGTATCGACGCCAACCCCGCAGACAACTGTCCGTTCACCCTGACCTACAGTTTGAGCGGCGCTACCAGCGGAAGTGGCAACGGACAGGCCAGCGGTCAAACGTTCAACTTAGGTGTGACCACCGTTGTGTATACCGTCACCGAAAACACCGGCGGCGCCACCTCGAGTTGTATGTTTACCGTGACCGTGGAAACCTGCGCGCCCCTGGAATTCAGCGGCACCATCCTCTGGGAGCACGACGACGTCAGCGGGGTACAGGACGCAACCGTCAACCTCAGCGGCGCCGGGACGGGCAGCGACCTGACCGATGCGACTGGCAACTACCTGATCAGCATTCCGTTTGCCGCCGGCAACTACACCTTGCAGCCGGTAAAAAACATCAACAAGCTCAACGGCCTCACGGTAGCCGACGCACTGGCCGTCCAACAGCACCTGACGGGCCTCAACCCGATTACTGACCCATACAAACAGGTTGCAGCCGACGTGAACAAAAGCAACAGCATCAGCACTTTCGATGCTACGCTCATCCGGCAAGTGCTGCTGGGCAACCCAGCGGCCAACAATATTTTCAATACCGCCTGGCGGTTTGTGCCGGCCAGCTACAGCTTGGGTTTGCCGCCCTGGGGTTTCCCCGAACAGATCAGCCTGACCGGGGTGAACAGCAACCAAAGCGGTCTTGACTTTACTGGTATCAAGCTCGGCGACTTGGTAGCTACGTTTGCCGACCCGGCCAGTTTTGCCGGCGGCGGCCGGGCGCCCTGGCAATGGCGCATCGCCGACCAAACGCTGGAAAGCCAGGGGCCGCTGATCGTTACGGTGCAGGCTGCCGCTTTCGACAACCTGGCTGCTTTGCAATGCGCTTTCGAGTACGATACCGACCGGCTGCGGCTCGACACCCTGGAAATACTGACGGCTTTACCCCTGACGCCAATGGACTTCGGCCTGCTGACCGATGGGCAAGCGCGCCTGGCTTGGGCAACCAACAACCAGGGCGTTCAGGTGGCGCCGAACGCCGGCGTTTTCCGGTTTCAGTTTGAGGTGCTAGAAGCCAGCGGAACGCTGGCGACGGCTATCTGGCTCAACGATTCTATTCTGGCTGGCGAAGCGTACAACAGCGCATTTCAGCCCAGCGCGGTGGAACTCGAATTTTACAGCTCCTCCTCCACGGCCGGGCCGGGGGGCGTGCCGGGTCTGGACTTGTACCAAAACCGGCCCAATCCCTTTACTGGCGCCACGACAATTGGTTTCCACTTGCCTGCCGCCGCGGAGGCGCAGCTGCGCGTACTCGACCTGAGCGGACGGCTGTTGTGGCAAGCCAGGGGTAATTATCCGGCTGGGTACAGCGCGGAAACGGTCCAAATTTTGACCGGCTCGGGCTTGCTGGTGTACGAACTGGTGACGCCGTGGGGGGTACTGACGCGGAAAATGGTGCGGGTGGAATGACCGGGTGAAAATGCGGTATCCGGCGCGGACTTTTTCACCGGCGTTGGATTCACATTGATGGCTAGTGTTCTATTTTGCGACTGAAATGGAAGGACTGCGAATTTTAATTGTGGAAGACGATCCGATCATTGCCGCCGACCTCGAGGACCGGTTTTCCCAACTGGGCTATGCCGTGCTGGGCCCAGTGGCCTCGGGCGCAGAAGCGCTGGCTATTTTCATCGCACAAGCCCCCGACCTAGTGGTCATGGATGTCCAACTGGAAGGCGACATGGACGGGATCGAAACCAACCGGCAGATTCAACGCATCCGGCCGCTGCCGGTTATTTTCCTGACCAGCAATTCGGATGAAAGCACGTTTGCCCGGGCCAAGGCCACGCTTCCGGCAGCGTTTATGTCGAAACCGTTCCGGAGCCGCGACCTCCAATACAACATCGACCTGGCCCTGAGCCGGAATGCGCTGGCCCAGCAGGCCCCCCAGGCCGATTCGACGCCTGCAGGGGCCTATATTTTTCAAGACCGCCTGTTCGTCCGGACGAAGGACCGCCTGGCCCGGTTGTTCATCCGGGATATCCTGTGGATAGAAGCCGACGATTACTACTGCAAAATTGTAGCGGCTGACCGGCAATTTCTGGTGACGCAAACCCTCAAAAAATTCAGCGATACCGTTGCCGGAATACCCGAACTGATGCGGGTACACCGCTCGTATATCGTCAACCTTACTCAAATTGAAGAAATTGGAGACCTGTTTGTGTACCTGGGCGGACATAAAATTCCGGTCAGCAAATCCCTGCGCGACGAGTTGCTTGCCCGACTTAAATCCATATGATAACGGTCCATTAAAGTCCTGGAAAGAAAAAATACCCGTGCAACGGATGTTTAAAATACTGTTTCTCACCGCCTTCGCAATTTTTTCGAATACTTGCCTGACCGCTCAGTCCGGTCCGGCCGACAGCTTGCTCTCGCCCTTCCGAACCCTGCCTGATGATACCGTGACGCTGCGAAAGTTGTACGAGCTAGCGGAACACGTTTCGGAATCCGATCTGGAAACCTCCCGGCACATTTACGGCGCCGCCTACGCGCTGGCCTGGCGGATCGACGCCCCCACCTGGCGCCCCAAACTCCAACTGGGCATCGGCCGCAACGAAGCCAACCTGGGCCGCCCTGATTCTGCCTTGTTTTATTTTAACCTGGCGCGCCAGGGTTTTGAAAAACAGGGCGACCAGCGCGGGCTGGCCAATGTGCTCACCAAAATCCGCTGGGTGTACAACTACCTCGGCGATTTTGAAAAAGGCAATGTCTACATCTTGCAAGCCATAAAAATTTACGAACGGCTCGGCGACGCCAAAGGCCTGGCCAACGCCTACACCTACCTCGGCGAAAACCTGTACAACCAAAACAATTATCAGGATGCGGCCCGCTACATTCAAAAAGCCTACGAGTTGCAAAAACAACATGCCTACGACGAAGACCTGGCCTGCTCGGCCCAAAGCCTGGGCGATTCGTGGCTGCAACTGGGCGACTACGACAAGGCGCTGGCCTTCCAAAACGAAGGCTTGAGCATCCGGCGACGGCTAGGGCTCGACATCGATATCGGCCTCTCGCTCAACTCCCGGGCCAACGTTTTAAAATACATGAAACGCTACCCTGAAGCGCTGCGCGATTACCAAGAAGCGCTGCATTATGCCCGGCGCACCAACTTCGGCCCCCTGCAAACGGCCATCGAGAGCAACATCGGCCACGTGTACAACCTGACAGGAAAATTCGCCGAAGCCCTACCCTTCCACTTGAAAATTCGCCAGGACATCGAAACCGGCAACCAACTCGAAAAAGCCGCGGAAAACCTCCGGCTGCTCGCCGAAGCCTATGCCGGCGTCGGCCGCTTCGATTCGGCTTACTACTACCAAAACCTGAAAATCGAGCTAAGCGACAGCCTGCTCAATGCCGAAAACCTGGCCCGTATGGCCGAGTTGCAAACCCGCTATGAGTCGGAGCAAAAAGAACTAAAAATTGCCGCCCAAACCCATGAAATCCGCCAAAACCGCCAATTGTTCTGGGCGGTTCTGGGCGGGCTGGTGCTGGCCCTGCTGGGCGCCGCCCTACTTTTCCGGCTCACGCGCCAACTGCGCCGCCGCAACCGGGAAAAAGAAATTTTGCTCAAAGAAATCCATCACCGCGTCAAAAACAACCTCCAGGTGCTCTCCAGCCTGCTGCATTTACAATCGAGGTACATTCAGGATGAAGCCGCCCTGCATGCGGTGCGGGAAGGCCAAAACCGGGTAGATGCCATGGGGCTGATTCACCAAAAACTCTACCTCGGCGACCGGCTCACCGGGGTAGACATGCAGGAGTTTTTACCCCAACTGGCTCAAATACTGCTCGACTCCTTCGGCCTGCACGAAGGCCGGGTAGCTATCCGTTGCGAGGTGCAACCCATCTTCCTCGACGTAGATACCGCCATCCCCCTCAGCCTCATCGCCAACGAACTGCTGACCAACGCGCTCAAACACGCCTTTCCCGAAGACCGATCCGGAACCGTTACGGCCAGGCTCTGGAAAAACCAAGCCGGCCGGCTTTGCCTGGAAATAGCCGACGACGGCGTGGGCGCACCGCTGCTTTCCGCCGCCAACAGCCCTTCCTTCGGCTCGAGCCTGGCTCAAATGCTCGGAAAAAAACTGAAAGGTCAGTGGAGCTATCCCGAGCAGGAACGCGGCTTCGCCACCCGCATCGAGTTTTTTGCGTTCAAGGAACGGTAATTATTACACCCAACACGACCGGGCATTTTCGGCTTTAGAACTTCTGGTTGGTGAAAACCGGACAACTTGACGGGCCGCCTTTCAAAAAATCGTCCTGCCTGAAATTTCCGGGGCCTCGCCTGAAAATTTACCCAAAGCTCCGTACCCGCCCGGTACCTTCGGACGCTGTGTCTGTCCTAACCATCGCTCTGCTGGAAGACGAGCCGGTGATTGCGCGCGATTTGCAGGAAACGCTGGAGCATTCCGGCTTTCGCCTGTTTTGCGCTGAAAACATCGCCGAACTGCTCGACTTTTGCCAATCGGAACACCCCGACTTGGTTTTGGTAAATTTCTATCTGGAAGAAGGTGGCAACAGTCTGTCGGTGTGCCGGTTTGTCGAAAACCAGTTGGGCATCCGCACAGCGCTCATCACCGGCGCCTACCGAGGCGAGCTGTCAAACGCCCCGCACGATCAGGCGCACAGCCTGGTATTATACAAGCCGTTCAATGGCTGGCAGTTGATTGAATTTCTCCAACACTTGTTCCGGCGCCTGCCCGGCTCCGCCTAGCCTGAGCCTTAGCGGCGCTTCCCTGAAGCATTCCGGCACTTCCCTGAAAACTACACCGCCTGAACGGGCCTTCCCGACATATTTGCTTTTCATAAATACTCATCCACAACTCTTCCATCGCTCATGAAAAGTCTTCTTTACACATTAAAATGCCTGCCCCTTTTTGCCTTGCTCCTCTTTAGCGCCAATTTGTCGGCCCAGGCCAGCCTTTCGGTACAGGGCGTGCTCACCAAATCGGACGGCACGGCGGTCGACGACGGCACCTACACCATCACCTTCAGGCTGTGGAAAAGCCCGACCAGCGTCGCGCCGGCCGACAAAGTGCACGAAGAGCCGATCAACGTGGAAACCACCGGCGGCGTGTACAGCGTGGTGCTCGGTCAAAACCCTCAATACCCACTCTCGGCGCCGTTCGACCAGATATACTACCTGGGCGTCAACTTCGGCTCTTCCGAGCTCTTGCCCCGCCCGCAGCTCACCCACGCGCCGTACGCCTTGTCGCTGCTGGGCCAGAGCAATATTTTCCCCAGCACCGGAACCGTGCTGGCCGATGCCCTGCAAGTCGGCGCCGTACGGGCAGCCGCCGGCCCGCCCACTGTCAATGTCGCCGGGCGCGGCTATTCCTTCAATGGCGGCGACGCCGACGGCGGCTTGTTCTCTACCCAGGACAACCGGGTGGCGCTTTATGCCAATGCTACGGAAAAAGTGCGCGTTAGCAGCGGACTCATCGAGTTGTTCGGCGACGTGAACACCAATAAACTCACTGTTTTCGGCCCCCTGACTTCCAACGACCATACCGTCAACGGCTCCACGACCATCACCAACCAACTCACCGTCAACAACGGCATATATTCCCCCGGCCGCATCCGCATCAACGGCGGCGCTCCCAACCAGAATAGCGGCGGCATCACGTTTAATTATCCCAACGTCATCGACGACACCGACTCCGGCCTTTTTGGCACCGGCGACGGTCAGGTTTCAGTCTATTCCAACGGCGAACGTGTCGCTCTTTTCCTGTGGAACGGCGGCTACAACCCCAGCACTGACCAGCAAACCTCCTCGGTGCGCTTCTGGGGTATTCAAAAAGGGCCGAACAGCCCGCAAGTGGAATGGGACCCCAACACCGGTGAGCTGCAAGTGGACAACTCCAGCCGCCGGCTCAAGCGCAACATCCGGCCGATGGACGTCGATTTTACCGCCATCCTCAAGGTCGAACCCAAGTTTTACAACCGCATCGGCTACCCCGACTCCCTGGTGGAAGCCGGCTACATCGCCGAAGAATTCGACAGCCTGGGCTTGTGGCCCCTGGTGCACTACTACAACGGCGGCGAAATTTTCGGAATTTCCTACGACCGCGTGGCCATGTACCTGACCGAGGTGGTGAAAATGCACCATGCCGAATTGGATAAAATGAAATCCGAGCTCGACGGCTTGCGCGCTGAAGTGGAAACCCTTCGGGCAGAAAATGCCGGCCTGCGCACGGAAAACAACGCCGCTCAGGCCCAGCAAACAGCTGCCAATGCGCGCCTTGATGCGCTGGCGCAGCGCCTGAGCGCGCTCGAAGCCGCTACGGCCAGCCATCGCTGAATTCGCGCCGACCTGACCGAGGTTTTCTTCTGTTGGCCGACCACGTTTCCGCACAGCCTGCCCGCCAGGCTGTGCCGGTGCGTGTCGATTTTTCCACTTCAACTTTTCCGCGCATGAAAAATATAGTTCTCCGCCGGCCCAAGGCCGCGCTCGCCCTGCTCGTTTGGGCGCTGACCACTCCGTTGCTGTTCGGGCAAAACCCCAAACCCGACCCCCAATGCATCGCGCTCAGCCCCGATACCATCCGCCCCAGCTCGGCCTTTTTCAACTACGGCACGGGCAGCCGCATGAAAAGCCCCACCCGCCGCACCAAACTGACCATCGGCCAAACGGTGGTCGGGCAAGCGCTGGGCGACGACCGAAATTCCTACTACGGCTTCTGGACCAGTTTCCTGGTTGCGCCCTTGCCCCCGATGGTGACCGCCACCCAGGGCGAGCTGCTCGACCGCATCCAGATTTCCTGGAGCAACAGCCCGCTCGGGCCTTTCCCCAACCTGGGGTATAAAATTTACCGCGATGGTGTGTACCTGGCCGCCGTCGACAGCAAAACGCGCAATTTCAACGACTTCAACGTCATCGCCGGCCGGCCTTACAACTATGAGATACGGGGCCTGAATATCTACGGCGAAGGGCAGCCCGGCAAGGCCATCGGCTTCCAGGTGCCCAACGGCGTTGTCACCGGCTGGGTGCAAACCATCAACGGCACCCCGGTGCCCGACGCACTCGTCACCCTGACGCCCATGCAAGGTTTTTCGGCCCGTTTCTCGGCAACAGCCGGCGCCTTCGCCGTAGCCGACACGGGCACCAACAACAACTTCCTGCCCCCCGGCAACGGCGCCTGGTCGATTGCCTTTTGGCTGCAAACGGATGTAGCGACGGCCAACGCCGCCATTTTAAAACTCGAACCGTTCCCGCTCTACATTTCCGCCCTGAACAGCGGAGGCGGCTCGGAAGGCGTAGCCGTATCGACCAGCCTGCCCGGCACGCCTTTTCTCAGCGGCGCTTTTCCCAATGCCACCAAAAATGGCTGGCACCACGTGGCCCTGAGCTTCGACGCCAACAACCAGGCCCGCCTGTACATCGACGGCGTGCTCACGGCGCTGACCAACACCCCGCCGCCGCCCTCGGCCGATCAGTTGTCGGTGGGCAGCCGGACAAATAGCCCCGGCACTTGGTCGGGCCGCCTCGACGAGCTACGCATGTACCACCGCCGCCTCGACGAACTCGAACTCGACGAAGTGCGCAATGGCACCGCCTCTTCCCAAACCGACGGCTTGAAGTATTATTGGAAAATGGACGAGGAATTGGGCACCGGCTCCTTCGATGTGTTGCGCCGCAACAAGCTTTATTTCTGCGGCGCCGAGTTCAGCGCCAGCCGGCCGCCGGTGCGCACCATGGGCAAAACCAATTCGGAGGGGTTCTACCGCATCGAATCGGCCAGCTACGGCACGGGCACGACCTTTTTGGCCCGGCCGTCCAAAGATTTTTACATGTACCGGGCCCTGAAGTTTTCGCGCAGCGAAAACGACTACGCTACCCTGCCCAATTTTTCCCTGACAGGCAAAGCTACCCTGGAAATTGTGGTGAACAGCGCCGGCCCCGACGGCGACCAGTGCCTGTTGTCCAAACGCTGGCAAGGCAATGAATTTCGCTTGTTGTTGCGCCAGAACGGCAGCAACAATGAAGTCCGTTTCTACCTCAACGGCGCCGAACACCACTTCGGCGACCTGGGCCTGGGCTACCAATACCTGGCCTTCACCATCGACAGCAGCGGCAATTCGCGCACCGTGACGGCCTACAAAAACGGCCAGCCGTTTGGCGCGCCGCACACCTTCAATATGGTGAACGGCAACTGGTCGGATACCACCCAGCTTTGGATGGTTGGAGCCCGCCCCAGCAATCCCGGCCAGACCGATCACTTCGACGGGCTGATCGATGAAATTGCCCTGTACGACACCACCCTGAGCCAAGCCAGCATCCTGGCGCACGCGCAACAACCGCGCAATTTGCAAGAAAAGGGATTGCGGGTCTACTTCGGCTTCGACGAAGGCAACGGCAACCGCCTGAACAACGGCGGCTCAGTGTTGGTGGTCAACGGGCTCAATCAAGGCGCCGACTGGTCGCCTTTTACTGCACGCCAGCTGGCTACGCCGCACGTGTTCACCCCGGCCACCCGGCAGGTCACCCTCAACCCCAGCGTCACCTCAGTCGACCAGGTGGATTTTACCGACCGGTCGACGGTGGCTGTTTCGGGTTTTGTGCGGTACAAAAACACCGACTGTTTTGCCAAAAACGTGGAAATTCTCGTCAACGGCGCTTCCTACAACCCGAAAGTATACACCGACTCGACGGGTAAATTTATCATCGATTTTGAGCCAGGCTCGTCGGCGATCCTCACCCCCGTGTTTGAAGACCACCAATTTATTCCGGCCTTTTGGGAGGTGACTAATGTAGTGAACCCCATCGCCGGTATCCTGTTCAACGACGTGACCACGCGCAAGGTGTCGGGCCAGGTGTACGGCGGCTTGTGCAAAAAATCGATCATCAAAGCGCCGCCGGGCCAGTCCCAAGGCACCGTGTGCACCGTCAAAGTGCGTTCGGCCGACGGCTGCCTGGAGCGCCAGATCACTATCGACAACCAGGAGGGCGAGTACGAATTCACGGAATTGCCCCCGCTGGAAATTATGACGGTAGCTGTAGTCGAGCACTCCGATCCGAATGTCGAAGCGGAGTTTCAGGTACAGGGTGGCTCCACCGTCGACCTAAGCCGGAAAGACACGATCATCGACTTTGCCTATTTCGCGCCGCCAATGGTGGAAATTACCAATGGACTCGATACTTTTCCCGGTTGCAGCCCGCCGGTAATCGTGCTCGACCAGGGCAGTACCGTCACCCTCGACATCCGTTTGAAGGAAGTGTACGTGGCGACGCCATCCGACGACGGCATCTGCTACCTCGACACCGCCAGTTTCCGGATCATCAACGGCTTTGGCGACGAACTGCTGGACACGACGCTCAGCAACGGTTTGTTGAAATACCGCTTCGTAGCGGGCGAGCCCAACCCCTCGCCGCCCTACCTGAAAACCTTGCAACTGCTCGGCACTTCCCTGACGGGCCAAACCGGCAGCCTGGTCAAACAAGCGGTGATAACCGGCCTGCGCAATAAGGAAAACACCTTTACCACGATGATGCCCGAAATCCCGACCATCATCCTGCGCGACCCGCCCGGCGACGGCAGCAGTGCCTTTCTGGAGAAAAATGAAAAAATTTGCAAAACTACCGTGCTCACCGACTCCTACGAGGTAGGCGGCGGCGGCGGCATCGAGGTTCATTTGGGCGGAAACGTGGCGATTGTCAACTCCACTGTCCCGGCTATTCAATATTTTATCGTGGAAACGGGGCCAATTTTCGACATCGGCACCGAGTTTCAGGTCACCTACCAGAAAGTCAGCGAAAACGCCTTCCAAACCTGCACCACCCTGAGTTCGAAAGTGTCGACCAACGACGGCGACCTGATCGTGGGGGGCGCGCAGGGCGGCGACGTGTTCATGGGGGAAGCGATCAACCTGATTTTCGGCTTTGCCGACATGGTGTCGTACAACGACACGATTTGCGCGCCGGTGGTCAAAACAGTGCTGAACGTTCAACCGGGTAATTTTGCCACCACGTTCATCTACTCCGAGTTCCATATCCGAAACAACGTGATCCGCTATCTCGACTCCCTGGCCACCAACCCGGGCACCCTGCCCGACGACAAGGCGCGCTATGAAGAGTCGAAAAACCGCTGGTTGAATATTTTGAAGCGCAACGATATGCTCAAGGACTCCGCCCGCTTGTTGCGCAACATCTCCTTCGACGCCAACGTCAGCTACGAATACGCCGAAACCAGCGACACGCTCACAGCCAGCTCATTTGAAAATTTGAAAAACAGCGAAGAATTGCTGGAAACCCACTTCGGTTTTGAGTTCAATAAAGCCGGCGTTGTAGGGATGTTGAAATTCGTATCGGCCACCAGCGGCGGCAAAAAAACAGAAGACGGCAAGGAAAAAGGCATCACGGTGGGCTATGTGCTCGCCGACGACGACCCCGGCGACGCCTTCAGCGTCGACATTGCCATGGACTCGGTGTACAAAACCCCGGTCTTCCGCACCAAAGCCGGACAGACCTCCTGCCCCTGGGAACCCAACACTGCCCACCGCGAAGGCACCAGCCTGGAATTCCGCGACGGCAGCGGCCCGGTGGCCGTGAACATTCCGGCCAACGAACCGGCAGTGTTCAAATTCACCCTCGGCAACACCAGCGCCACCAACGAGACCTGGACCTATGCCTTCACTGCCGGCCCGGAAAGCAACCCGCACAGCGCCGTGATCAAGCTCAACGGCGCGCCGCTCGATAAGCCGATCATGTATGCCATTCCTTACGGCGAGTCGGTCCCAATCACTGTCACGCTCGAACGCGGGCCGGAGGAATACGAGTACGACAGCCTGGAGGTGGTGCTCTACTCGCTCTGCGAAGATGAACGCGCCAACGCCCTGGGTATCCTACCAGACGACGACACCATCGTCTACTCGGCGCATTACATCAGCGCACACTTTATTCGCCCTTGCAGCGAAGTCAACATCAACGTGCCGGAACAAGACTGGGTGGTTTTCCCAAATCCGCTCACCTCCGGCAGCGACGACACCATGCGCATCACCGTGTCGGGCTACGACACCACGGTCACGGATTTTCAACTGGTCCGGCTCCAGTACCGCCGCTCCGACGGCGACGGCGCCTGGATCAATATCCCCGGAGTGTCGGAGCGCTACAACCCGCGCTGGACGGGCTTCGCCGCCTTGCCCAACCCCAAGCCGCCGACCTTGCAACAGGATTTCACCCAGTTTTTCTGGGGCACCACCGGCCTGTCCGACGGGCCGTATGAAATCCGGGCGGTCGCTGTTTGCACGGGCGACGCTACCGACAAGCCCGGCTTTTCGCAGGTGATTAAAGGGCGTATCGACCGCGAACCGCCCAGCCTGGTGGGGGTACCCCAACCCTCCGATGGGGTGTACCACGTGGGCGACGAGGTGTCGTTTACCTTCAACAAGCATATCAACTGCGATCGCCTGATCCCGGCCGACCTGACCCAACCGAACAACGTGGGCCTGTACGATGCCACGACGGGGAAACTGATCGACATTGCGATCACCTGTTTTGAAAATAAAATTGTCATCGACCCGAATTTCCCCAACCCGGAATTTGAAAACCGGATTCTTCGGGTCGAGCTGCACAACATCGAAGACAAAACCGGCAACAAACGCTCGTACCTGGACTGGGAGTTTTACGTCGACCGCAACGAACTGGCCTGGCTGACCGACAGCCTGGGCCTGACGAAATACGAAGACGAAACCCGCACCGTAACGGCCAACATCCACAACCGGGGCGGCTATCCGGCGCCGTTTAAAATCAGAAACATTCCCGAGTGGGTGCATGTGGTACCCACGCAAGGCACCCTGGCCCCGAACGAGATCCGGCCGGTGTCGTTCACCGTCGACTCCACCCTGGGCTTTGGCCGCTGGGCCGACTCCATCACCCTGCGCACCGAAACGGGGCAAAATCCATTTTTTATGGGCGGCGACGAGGGCTTGCCGCTCGGCGTCCGGGTGGTGTGCCGCCCGCCCAACTGGATTGTCTATCCGGGTTTGTACGAAAACTCTATGAACATGGTGTTGCGGGTAGATGTAAACGGGCAATTTTCGAATGATGTGGAAGATATCGTCGGCGCATTTATCGGGCATGAGCTGCGCGGCCGCGCTAAAATCCAGTACGTGCCTTCGCTCGACACCTACCTGGCCTACCTGTCGATTTACGGCAACCCGAACGATGTGCTCGACTCGATCCGGCTGGAATTCTGGGACGCCTCCGAGTGCCGCCGCTACACCGTGTTGGAAGACCATTATACCTTCCAGCCCGACAACGTGATCGGTATACCCGACAACCCGGAAGTGATCCACACCGGCAATCTGGTGTTGCGCGACGTGCCTTTCGGCTTCGGCTGGAACTGGCTGTCGTTCAACCTGCAATTCCCCGACAACAGCGTCAATGCCGCGCTGGCCTCGCTCCAGCACCCCCAAAACGATTTGATGAAAAACCAAACGGCATTTTCTACCTACAACCTCGGCAACTGGCTGGGTTCGCTCACCAACCTGACCCACACCACCATGTACGTGTACCGGGCCGATGTGAACGACACCCTGCGCATGAAGGGCTATTTGGTCGACCCGGCCACCACGCCAATCCCGTTGGTGACGGGCTGGAACTGGATCGGGTACCTCCCCAACTACGCGCTGCCGATCAACGAAGCCCTGGCTTCCCTGCCTTCGCAAAAAGGCGACCTGATCAAAGGGCAGCTGGCCTTCGCCCAGTACATCGACACCGCCTACGGCTGGGTGGGCAACCTGAAGTATCTATCGGCGCCCAACGGCTATCAGATCAAAGTGGCCGTGCCCGGCTCGCTGGTGTATCCACCGCCCGCAGCGCCCTTGTTGGAAACGCCGGTAGCAGCCCGCGGAGGCAACCCAGCGGCGTACTGGACCGTACAGGCTTCGGCCTTCGAGCACAGCATGACCTTTATCGGCATGTTGTCGGCCAACGGCCAAAACGGCACCGGACCTACCATGGAACTCGGGGCTTTCGCTGGCGATGCGTTGCGCGGCGGCGCCCAGGCTATTTATATCCAGCCGCTCGACGCCTACCTGTTTTTCATGACCTGCTACGCGAATACCAGCGGCGAGCAGCTGCGCTTCCGGCTGTACGACGGCAATACCGGCGCGGTACACGACTTGAACGAAACGATGTTCTTCCTGCCCGACCGGCACCAAGGCGCCATCGACGCCCCGCTGCCCTTCACCCTGCAAACCAGCGGGATGCAGCAAGCGGCTGAGTCCGGGGCAACGTTCGAGGTGCAACCCAATCCGTTCCACAGCGAAACGACTTTCCGCCTGGCCCTGCCCAAAGCGGAAACGGTGGTACTGACGATCACGGATGCCAGCGGCCGAGAGATCGCCCGGCGTCAGATCGACGCGCAGGCCGGCTTGAATACCTTCCGTTGGGATGGCCGAACTGACAGCGGGCAGTGGCTCAACTCGGGCGTATTCGTGGCGCAGCTGCAACTGGAAAAAGGGCGGCTGAGCCGCAAACTGGTCCTGCAACGGCTGCCGTAACCGCCAGCCGCCTGTTCAACACCTGTAATTGCAAACCAGACTATTCCTATCCATGACAGCATATCTATCCGGCCGGGCAACTGCCATTTGCCAACTTCTGTTGGCGGCGCTCCTGGCCCTGGCCAACCCTACGGTGGCAGCTGCCGGCCCTACGCCGGCAGCTGCGCCGCCCAACTGGAACATCAATCCGGCCGACTACCAGTTCAATATGAGCATGGTCATGCGGATCCGGTACAACAATACCCCCAGCAACATCCCGGACAACCTGATCGGCGTATTTGTCGGCGCAGAGTTGCGCGGGGTGGCCGCTGCAACCAATATCGGCGGAGAAATGTACTATTACATGACCGTTTACTCCAACCAGTTCACCGGCGAAACCTTGCGTTTTCGGGCGTATTATGCTCCGGAAGACCAAGTGTATGCCACGCTGGAGTCGGTCCCGTTTTACCACCACAACAGTTCGGTGGGCACCTTCGATCAACCGTTCTGGATCAACATCAACCCGAACAACGATTTCGCGCCCGAACTGCTGCCCATCCCCGCCGATACCACCCTGCAAAACATTCCGTTCGATCCCGTGCCCCTCAACAACTACCTGCTCAGCCTCGACGGCGATCCGGTCAGCTGGAGTGTGCAGCCGGGACCGAACCTGACGGCAACGGTACTCAACGGAGTGCTCACCGTAAGCCCGGTTTCGCCTTTGTGGACGGGCACCGACAGCGTCACCATCCGGGCTACCGAACAAACGGCCAACCAATACATTGCCGAGCGCCGGGCCTTGTTCACCGTTTTACCCGATTATGGCCCACCTGTTTTCGGGCCAGTGCCCGGGCAGCATATCTATGCCGGCGACACGTTCCAACTATTCGATCTGGACCAGTACCTGACCTTTGCAGGCCCTTGCCGCGCGTTTGGTTTGGACGTTTTCCCTTATGCCGGCTCGGCGACGAATCCCGGCTGGGTCGATCCGGCGCCGGCAGGCCCAAGCATGAAAATGGTGGTGCGCCCGGTATTTGCCAACCAGCAACTGGGCGCACCGGGCGCGCGTTTGGCGGCCTTCGTCAACGGGATCTTGGTGGGTACTGCCAGCCCCGCTGGCAGCCCGCCGAACGTGTCGTACACCATTTTTTTACAAAATTTGGCCAGCGGCCCCATTACGTTCCGGTTATACGATGCCGCCCGCGGGTTTGTTTATGAAAAAACGCCGGGGCCAGTTTTTGTCGCAGGCGGCACGACAGGTACGGTAGCCGCGCCATACATCCTGCAGCTGGCGCCGCTGCAGCCCCTGCTGGCTGCCGACGGCGCTGTTCGGGTAGCCATTCTGGACCCTGCCTGGCGCGACACCTTTGCGGTAGATTTTTTGGTTTGGGATTGTAACTTCCCCAACCAGCGCCGCGACACCGTCCGGGTATTATTCAGCATCCGGACCGACAACCGGCCGGTTTTCCAGTCGCCATCGCTGACAGCCTATTTTGAAAACACCTGCGGCGTGTTGTACGACGCCCAGGTACTCGACCCGAACAACAGCGAGGGCGCGGGGCTGACTTATGCCCTGATTGGCGGCCCCGATGCGGGCAGGTTCAGCCTGAACCCGTCCAGCGGTATCCTTTCCTGGAACAACTTTTCGCCCCAGTTTGCCAACCCCGCCGATGCCAATGGCGACAACCACTACGACATCCTGATCGAGGTGCGCAACCAGCTGAACCTGCGCGACACCCTGGCCCTGACGGTGTTGGTGCTTCCCGATCCGGACGGGCCGTTTGTACCCCAGCTTACCGGTTCGCAGGGCAATTGCCTGCCGGGTGGTTCCGCTACCTTGCAAGCCTCGGGCGGTGTCGCCTATTTGTGGAGTACCGGATCGACCGGCACGTCTGTCGGCGTCAGCGTTGCCGGCGTGTATACCGTTACGGTGACCGATGCCGGCGGTTGTACGGCGGTACTCAGCACGACGCTCAGCCTGGCGCCAACTATCGGGGCCAGCGCTCCGTCGGGTTTGCAATGTGCCGGCGCGTTGGTGGCCCTGCAATCCAGCCCTGCGGGCGGCACGCTGCCATATACTGCTTTTTCCTGGGCCGGGCCCAACAATTTCAGCGCTGCGGTGGAAGACCCTGCAGCCTTTCCCGCCATTGCGGCGGCGGCCGGCGTATACACCGTAACGGTGACCGATCAGGCGGGCTGTACGGCCACGGCGACGACCAGCCTGGCTGTTTCCACCAACCTGGCGCCGGCTCTGCAGGCCAATGCAGGTACGGCCGTATGCGCGCAGCAGCTGGTCAGTTTGACGGCGCAGCCCTCCGGAGGGTCGGGCATTTACGTGCAATTCAAATGGAGCGGTCCAGCCGGTTTTAGCTCGAATATTCAAAATCCGGCGCCCTTTGCAGCGCAAATGACGGCAGCCGGTACCTATACCGCAACGGTCACTGACAACCAGGGTTGTACGGCCAGCGCAACGGCTTCGCTGGCGGTGCACCCTTTACCAGCGCTCAGTGCTGGCGCCAATAGCCCGTTGTGTGCCGGCGCTAATTTGCAATTGAATGCCCAGCCAACTGGCGGGTCAGGGGCGTACCCGAATTTTACCTGGACGGGGCCGAACAACTTCGCTGCCAACAGTCAAAATCCGACGCCCTTTGCCGCTCCGGTAGCTGCCAGTGGCTTGTACCGGGTGACGGTGAGCGACGCCAGGGGCTGCACGGCGACTGCCTCGACCAGCGTTGTCGTACATCCGCTTCCCACGACGACAGCCGCCGCCACAGGCCCTGCCTGCACCGGTGGCAGCCTGGGGCTGATTGCCAACCCTGCCGGCGGCTCGGGCATTTATCCGGGTTTTCAATGGGCCGGGCCCAACAACTACAGTGCGAGCGGGCAACAAACGTCGTTTTTCCCAGCCAACACGGCGGGGGGCACGTATACTGTGACCGTGACCGATCAGGTAGGTTGTACGGCTACTGCCACTACGACGATTACCGTGTATCCGGTGCCGATGATCAGCGCGAGCAACAACGGTCCGCTGTGCGCGGGCAACGCCCTCGACCTGAACTCGGCAGTATTGGGCGGTTCGGGGGTATACAACCTGTACAACTGGACGGGGCCCGACAACTATGTGGCAGCCGTAGCCGATCCGGCCCCATTTGCCAGTACGGTGGCTTCGGGCGGCGTGTACCGGGTGACGGTGACCGACAGCCGGGGCTGCACAGCTACAGCCACGACACAGGCGGCGGTACAGCCCAAGCCGGCAGTACAAGCACTGGGCAACGGGCCGATTTGTTCAGGATCGCCACTGGTGTTAAGCGCGCAGCCGTCTGGCGGTTCGGGGCAGTACACGGGGTTAGCCTGGAGCGGGCCGAACAACTACACTGCCAGCGGGCAGTTTCCGGCGCCCTTTCCAGCCAGTTTGGCGTCGTCGGGCGTGTACCGGGTGACGGTGACCGATGCCGGCGGCTGCACCGCGACGGCGACGGTCCATGTGGCGGTGTCGAACCGGCCAGCCCCGTCGGTACAAATTTTTACCAACAGCCCGGTGTGCAACGGCGGCTTTATGACGCTGTACGCCCAAGCCTCTGGCGGCTCGGGCAGTTTTACGGCATACCAATGGGCTGGGCCCAGCCAATTTTCCGCTTCGGGAAGCAATCAAAACCAGCAGGTGACGCCTGCAGCCGGCGGCACCTACACGGTGACGGTGACCGACAGCCAGGGGTGCACAAATTCCAGCTCCGCGCCGGTCGAGATTTCGGTGCTGACGGTTACGGCTTCGGGCAATAGCGGCAGCAGCTGCGTGACCTCAGGCACCGTGCAGCTGAGTTGCACGGTTTCGGGGGGCACAGAGCCGTATGTCAATTTTATTTGGAGCGGACCGGACAACTATACCGGATTCGGGCAAAACCCGCCGGGTTTTCCGGCCTCGCCGGCAGCGGCGGGCGTGTATACCGTGACGGTGACCGACAGCCGCGGTTGCACGGGCGTGGGTACAGTCAGTTTGACGGTCGGCGACGTGCAACCACCCTCGATTAATTGTCCGGCCGGCCATACAGTAGCGGCAAATGCAAACTGCACGGCAATGCTGGGCGACCTTCGGGGGCTGGCGACCGGGTTGAGCGATAATTGCACGGCCACAGGGGATATACTAGTTGGGCAAAGTCCGGCGGCCAATATCGAACTATCGGGCTTGAACGCCACCCAACTGGTCACGTTTACAGCCGACGACGGCAACGGCAACACCGCCACCTGTTCGTTCACGGTGAGCCTGGCGGATGCTCTGCCGCCAATGATCCTGTGTCCGGCCGACCAAACCGTGGCGGCCGATGCCAGCTGTATGGCTGCGGTGGGTGATTTGACCGGGCTGGCCAGCGGGCTGGCCGACAACTGTACCCTGGCAACCGACATTGCGGTAAGCCAGGCCCCGGCGGCCAACTCAACGCTGAGCGGGCACTTGTCGACACAGACGATCACGCTGATCGCCAGCGATGCCAGCGGGAATACGGCCACTTGCACATTTAACCTGCAAATTCAGGACGAGCAACCGCCGGCCATTCAATGCCCGCCGGATCAAACGGTAGCGGCCGACGCAGCCTGTTCGGCGGCAGTGGGCGACCTGCGGGATTTGGCTTTCGGGTTGAGCGACAACTGTGCGGCGCCGGGTGCGATTTCGATCAGCCAAATGCCGGCGGCCGCTACGGTGCTTCAGGGCCACAACGACGCCGAACTCGTCACCTTCACAGCCGACGACGGGAACGGCAACACGGCGTCCTGTTCGTTTACCTTGCAGTTGAAGGATATCAGCCCGCCGACGATCCGCTGCCCGGCCGACCAAACGGTGGCGGCCGATGCCAACTGCCAGGCCCTGGTAAGCGACCGGCGCGGGCTGGCGTTTGACCTGGGTGACAACTGTACGGCCCCGGGCGCCCTGGCGCTCAGCCAAATGCCGGCGGCCACCACCGTACTGCAAGGGCACAACGACGCCGAACTCGTGACCCTCACCGCCGACGACGGCAACGGCAACACGGCCTCTTGCTCGTTTACCCTGACCTTGAAAGATATTACGCCGCCGACGATCAGCTGCCCACCCAACCAAACCGTGGCAGCCGACGAGGTTTGCACGGCTTTGGTGGGCGACCGCCGCGGCATGGCGTTCAATCTTGGCGACAATTGCACGGCCCCGGGCGCCCTGGCGCTCAGCCAAATACCGGCGGCAGCCACGGTGCTTCAGGGGCACAACGACGCCGAACTCGTCACCCTCACCGCCGACGACGGCAACGGCAACACGGCCTCTTGTTCGTTTACCCTGACCTTGAAAGACATAACGCCGCCGACGATCATTTGCCCGCCCGACCAAACGGTGGCGGCGAACAATTTCTGTTATAATACCATTGGCGACCGGAGGTCTTTGGCCAGCGTTTCAGACAATTGTACGGCGGCGGCCGATATCGGGATTAGCCAGAATTTACCGTCCAGCACGTATTTGTTTGGGCACAACAGCAACAGGACTATCGTGCTGACGGCCGACGACGGCAATGGCAATACCGCCTCCTGTTCGTTTTTGATCACCTTGAAAGACATCACCCCGCCAAAGATCACCTGTCCGGGCGCTCTGCTGCGCGGTTGCGCCAACAATGTGCCGGCGCCCAACCCGGCGTCTGCTTCGGCGACCGACAATTGCGGGGTGATGCAAATTGTACACCAGAGCGACTCGGCGCCCTACGATCAAAGCTGCGCCAACCGATTTAAAATCAACCGAACGTACCGCGCGACCGATGTAGCCGGCAATACAGCCACCTGCCAGCAAGTCATTACCGTAAACGACGTGCAAACGCCGGTGTTCAACTCCGTGCCGGCCAACGTGACCGTTCCGTGCAACGCCATTCCAGCGGTAGGCACGCCGGCGGCTTTTGATGGTTGCGGAGGAGCGGTGACGATTGCTTACCTGGGGCAAACCCAAACGAGCGGCGCCTGCGCCGATGCGTACACGCTGACGCGAACCTGGCGGGCCACCGACGCCTGCGGCAACTCGGTCACCGCAAGTCAGCGCATCACGGTGCAAGACACGCAAAAGCCGGTGATTGTTTCCACGCCGCCCAACGTGACCATTAGTTGTACCAGCCCTCTGCCGGCGGTAGGTTTGCCCACCGCCTCGGACAATTGCGACAATCAGGTGGACATCGTTTACCTCGGCGAATGGAACATGAACAGTACTTGCCCCGGCACCTACCAGCTGCTGCGCTACTGGCAGGCTACCGACAACTGCGGCAACTGGGCCTTGGCCAGCCAAACCATCACGGTGCAAGACAACCAACCGCCGGTGTTTACCAGCGTGCCGCCAGCCGTTACAATCGACTGCCAGCTGGCTTTGCCGCCCATTGGAACGGCTACCGCCTCCGATGGCTGCAGCAACTTCACGCAGGTGACATTTTTGGGCCAGACCCGAACCGACGGCAGTTGCTTGTACAATTACACCATCACCCGGGTCTGGCGGGCCACCGACTTATGCGGCAACGCTGCTACGGCCAGCCAGGTGATTACCGTGCGCGACAACCAGGCGCCTGTTTTCAACAACCCGCCCTTGCCCGTGACGGTAGCCTGCAACCAGATACCGGCAGCGCCCAATCTGTCGGCAACGGATTTGTGCGGCTCGGCAACAGTGACGTATTTGGGCCAAACGACCACTCCGGGCGATTGCGCCAGCGGCTATACCATTACCCGTAGATGGCAGGCGGTGGACTTGTGCGGCAACCAGCGTACGCATACGCAGTTGATCACCGTAATGCCGAACCAGTATGCTCCGCCCGTATCGGAGCGTTCGGGCAGGCCGAAGACACCGACGCGGGAATTCTACCTGGCGCCGAACCCGGCTTTCGACCAAGTTTCGGTCGACTTGCGGGATTATACAGGCGAACAGGTGTGGGTGGCCGTGTATAGCCCTTTAGGCGCATTGCTTTGGGAATACCGCGTGACGGAAGCGGGCGAGGATGCTTTGTCGATCGACTTGCACCGTTTCGATGCCGGCTTGTATCTGGTGGCGGTGCGCGGCGCCAACGGGCAGACCCAGATGAGGCAGCTGATTTGCGGGCGGCGGTAATTTGATTTGCAGACTTTTTAAAGCGTGTTTATTCAATTACGACGGTCTGGAGCTACAAGCAGCGCCAGGCCGTTTTTTTTGACCGGGGTGGAATTTTGCCTGGTTTTTCTCCGGGGATAAAGGGCGCGCAGCACTTGGAAATACCTTGTAGATTTGAGCCGTTTTTACCGACCGGCGCAACCGGCATCTCCAATCCTGCCGCATGAATTTTAAAACCGAAAATGTCCAGCCCAGGCCTGAACCGGAAACGCTGGTCGTGTGGGCTTTCATCCCCTACGTACAAACCGAAGCCGGTCTGGTCAGCGAGTGCTACGACAATCCGCTCACCCGCCGCGAGCTGGCCGAGGTGTTCGAAATCTTGGGTATTCCCTGGCACTGGGTACCGGTAACGCCGGAAAACCTGCCGGAAACGGTGGAGCGGGTGCTGCGGGAATCGGGCGAGCGCCGGCCTGTGGTGCTCAACTACTGCGATGGCGACGAAATATTCGGCGAGCCCGGCATTGCTGTTATTCGTCGGCTCGAGGAAAAAGGCCTTGCTTTTACGGGCGCAGGCTCGGCGTTTTACCATATTTCCACTTCGAAAATCCGAATGAAGGAGGCTTTCCTGCAAGCGGGGGTACCCACCGCGCCATATGCCGTGTTGCGCGACCCCGACGCCGACATTCCGGGTTTGTGCGCGCGTTTGGGCGCGCCCTTGTTTATCAAGCCGGCGGTTTCGGGGGGTAGTTTCGGCTTGTCGCTGCAATCGGTGGTGCATACCGACGCGGAATTGCACGCCCAAACAGAGCGGCTGCTGCGGGGAGAGTTTGGGCGCGAATTTGCCGAAGGCGGCCTGTTTGTCGAGCGGTTTATCGACGGGCCGGAGTTTACAGTGCTGGTGTTGGGCAACTTCGAGCGGCCGGAATCGCAGCAGGTGTACCCGCCGGTGGAGCGCTGGTTCAACCCGGGCCTGCCCGAGGAGGAGCGTTTTTTTTCGTACGACCGTTACTGGGAAATTTTCCGGGAAGAATCGCCCCTGCCGCCCGGCCAGCGCCTGTACGAATACCGCCCCGCAGCGCCCGAACTGCGCCAACAACTCGAAGACCTCAGCTGGCAGGCCTACTGCGCTGTGGGCGGCGCCGGCTACGGCCGCGTCGATTTCCGGATGGACCGCCGCAGCGGCCAGCTGTACGTGCTGGAGGTGAATGCCAATTGCGGAATTTCTTCGCCGGAAGACGACTCTTCGGTGGGCAACATCCTGAAATTGAGCGGGATTCAATTTTCTGAGCTGATGAGTCAGATCGTGCAATACCCGCTGCTGTACCGCTAGAGTTCAACCATGGGCCATGCGAGTGTTGGGCAAAATTGCTAAATCCGTTTGAACGGCATTTTTAACATTTCCCAAAACGATTGCGCGAAAACAAGGGCAGGGCGAAGTCGCTGAGCATCAGGGCCAGCCAGCGGTTGGCCGCCCGGTTGCCGTCGGGCCAGGCGACCAAAACCAGGCTGAAAAAAATGCCCTGCGCGGCGCCGAGCAAGATGATGATGGCAGCGATTTCCGGCATGTTCGAAAGATAGCGCGCGGAAAAAATCCCGTGTTAGCCCGGACTGTTTTTTTCTTCAAGCCGCCGCGCCGCGCCGGCAATCCGCTGCGCTAATTTTGTGCCGGCTACCGCGGGTGCTTCTCCGGCGCGCGCCATGTTCCGACTATGAAAAAAATCTGCGTCCTGCAACCCGATTACAGCGCTTCCGAAATCGACTACCGCCACTACGACCCACCGCGCAACCTGGCCGAGTTGCTGCCCGGCGTCCGGGTCGACCACGTGCTGCTCGACAAACGCAGCACCTACCGGCAACTCCAGGGGCTGAAAAAAGCGGGCTACGACATTTTTATCAACCTCTGCGAGGGCTACCTCGACTGGGACGTGCCCTCGATCGACGTGGTGTATGCCCTCGAATGGCTCGGCTTGCCCTACACGGGTCCGGGCCCCAGCCTGTACGACCCTTCCAAAACGCTGATGAAATACGTGGCTTACACGGCCGGCGTAAGCTGCCCGCCCTGGGTGGAACTCGAAACAGCCGGGGGCGCGGAGGCCGCCTGTGCGGGTTTGCGCTACCCCCTGTTTGTCAAGCCGGCGCGGGCGGGCGACAGTCTGGGGGTGAACGCGCGTTCGCTGGTACGCCGGCCCGAAGATTTGCGGGAGCAAGTGGCCAGTTTGTTGGAACAGTACGAATCTGTATTGGTGGAGGAATACATTGCCGGGCGCGAGTTCACGGTGCTGGTGGCTGCCGGCGCCGACCCCGACCAGCCGCCGCTGGCATTCCGGCCGCTGGAGTTTGTTTTTCCCGAAGGGGAACAATTCAAAACCTACGAGCTCAAGGTGCGGCAGTGGCGGCCCGAGTGCAATGTGCCTTGCACCGACCCGGCACTCGACACCCGCCTGCGCGAGGCCGCCTGCCAGGTATTTCAAAACTTTGGCGGCCAGGGCTATGCCCGGCTCGATTTTCGGCTGGATGACGCGGGGAACCTTTTTTTTCTGGAAATTAATTTTACCTGCTCGGTTTTTTATCCTGAAGGTTCGGAGGGCAGCGCCGATTACATTTTGAAATTTGACGGGCTGGGGCAAGCGGGCTTTCTGCAGCATATCATCGCTGAGGGCTTGGCCCGCCACCAGCGCCGCCAGCCGGCCTACCAGCGCCGCAGCAAGGGCATCGACGGCTACGGCATTTTCGCCCGCCGCCCCATCCGCGCCGGCGAAGTGGTGTGGGCCGGCGAGGAGCGCGCCCAGCGGATCGCCACGCGCCGGCACGTCGGCGAGCGCTGGCCGCCGGAGGCCCAGGCAAACTTCCGCCGCTACGCCTATCCGCTCAGCGAGGAGGTGTACGTGCTTTGGGATGAAAACCCCGACCACTGGGCCCCGCAAAACCACTCTTGCGCGCCCAACACCACCTACCGCGGCCTCGACGTGGTAGCCCTGTGCGACATTGCCGCCGGGGCCGAACTCACGCTCGACTACGCCGCCTTTCTCGACGAGCAGGCCGAGCCGTTCGATTGCCGCTGCGGCGCGCCGAACTGCCGGGGACGGGTGGCGGGAACGCCGGGGAACAG
>CAZVZH010000056.1:0-23931 GCA_964630705.1 uncultured Saprospiraceae bacterium
TTCGCCCCAGAAACCTTCTTCAGAAACACGCCAGGCAAAGGAAGCGCCGGGGAAAATACCCTCGCGGTTGGCTTCTGCCAACGACGACAGGGCATCGCGGCGAATGGATGCGCTGATGTAATACCGGCGGGAGAAGTTGTAGTTGATACGGCCCAGATAGGAGGCGATGCCGTTTTCGCCGATACCGCCAAAAATTTCCTGGTTGGCGTAGGTACCGGTGACGATATTTTCCTGGAAAAACCGGTCCGACAAGTTGGATACCTGCGATTGGTAGAACGTATTGCGCTCCTTTTGGTATTCCTGCAACAGCGTCAGGTCCAGATTGTGTTTTTCGGCAAACTGCTGGCTGTAGGTCAGCAGGTTTTGCCAGTTCCAGCGCAACGAGGGCGAGAAGGCTTGCGATACCCGGCCGTTAGCCGAGAAACCGTCGCCGTGGCGCGGGTCCTGGAAAAGATAGTCGTCGACGTAGTTACCGTCGATGCCGATTTGTGTCCGGTAAGTCAAGCCCTTGAACAAGGCGATTTCACCGTACACATTGCCCAGCAAGCGGGTGTTGAACGAGCGGCGGGTATCGTTGTCGAGCACGAAACGCTGGTTGGGAATACCGTTGGCGATTTCGATGCGGTTGGCGCCGCGGCCCAGGGTACGAGCGTTGATGTCGTCGATGTTGTAACCGGTCGGGTCGTTTGGATCATAAACCGCTACGTTCGGAAACATACGCATCACGGCAAAAGTGTTGCCCGACAGGTTGTTGGAGCCGGTCAGCGGGCCATAGTTTTCCTGGCGGGTCACGCCGCTGGAGAAGCCGATTTTAAACCATTTGTTTACCTTCTGATCGATATTGGCGCGGAACGAATAGCGGCGCAAGCTGTTGGCTACAGAGATACCTTCCTGATCGGAATAGCCGAGCGAAAAGTAGTAGTTGGTAAAATCGGTGCCTCCCGATACAGAGAACACGTGGCTGTGTTGCATGGCATTGCGGAAAATCTCGTCTTGCCAATCGCTTTCAATCAAATTACCTTGCGCGTCGTACGACAGGTTGGCGATCGGAATGGTATCGCCGGTATTGCGGCTTTTTTCGTTGTTGATCGTAACGAAATCTTCAGCGCCCAGCAAATCGAACAAATTGGTAGGGCGTGCCATGCCGACATACATGTCGTAGTTAAATTTCGGCTTGCCTTTTTTACCGCGTTTGGTCGTAATCAACAATACCCCGTTGGCTGCCCGCGAGCCATAGATGGCTGTAGCGGCGCCGTCTTTCAAAATTTCGTACGACTCGATATCCGAAGGATTCAGGTCGCCCAAAGCGTTTACCGGTGTGAAAGCGCCCTGGTTGCCATCGTAAATCGGGACGCCGTCTACCACCACCAGCGGAGCTGTTCCGGACGAGATCGAGTTGACGCCGCGGATACGGATTTGCGGCGGAGCGCCCAAAATGCCGCTTGGCGGGGTGATTTGTACACCGGCTGCTCGCCCGGCCAGTTGTTGATCGAAGCTGGGTGCGGCCAAGTTGGCCAGCGCTTCGCCTTTTACCTGCGAGATGGAACCGGTCACGTCGCGTTTGAGCTGGGTGCCATAGCCCACTACCACGACCTCGTCGAGATAGGCGCTGGTGGGTTCCAACACGATGTTGTACACATCGGCAGTAGTAATGACTACTTCTTGTGCGAGAAAGCCCGTGTACGAAAAGCGAAGGGCAGTAGCGCCGTCGGGAAGCGCAACGCTGAATTTGCCCTCGATATCGGTACGAGTGCCGGAGGTGGTGCCTAAAACAGCAACGGTGGCCCCGATCAGGGGTTCGCCGTCGTTAGAACTCACCATACCGGTAACGGTTCGTTGCCCGAAGGCAAACTGGGCCCAGACTATACTAAAAGCCAGGCCAAGTAGAATTCTTAGCATAAAATAGAAAGTTTGATTGGTTAGAAAATGATTACGAAAAAACTGCCAAATATAAATGCAGTTTGCAGGTATTTACGCCCAATGGGGCCATGGTTTTTTTACCTATTTTTGGCATATTCCATTTATCATGAAAGCGGGTAGCAGCAGTTCCCAATAAAAATTTTGACCTCAATCTATGATGAAGAACCGGGTTTGGGGTCAGGTTTACCTTTGGCTCTAATTTCCTTCAAATACAAGCTCGACGACATCTTCCACTTTCAAGCCGAGTAAACTGGCAGCGCGCCCTAAATTCACCGCAATTTCCAGGTATCCAGCACTGTTGAACAAACAAAGCGGCTCGCCAACGAGTACGTCCGAATAATTGCCAGAGAGCCGGTTGATGGGGTCGTTGCGCTTAAAAAACAGGGAAAATGGCCGGCCTTTCGCTGCGGTTTCAAATGTATCGCGGCGAATATTTACAATCACATTTTCAAAGGTATCGATGTGAATCACAGTACCCCGGATACGCGTTGCGGTAATCACAGGTTGCAAGCTGATGCGCTGTAACAATGGCGCGCCAGGTATACCCAGATGTTCAAACGGTTGGCGGGAACCAAGATGCGCTGCCGCTTCTACAAAAGCGTGTTTTACCGGGAAATGGGAGTTTCCAGCCACCGGCAAGGTTCGGATGTCGGCTTCTGGCAACTGGTCGAACAGCAGCGATAAAACGCCATTATCGGGCGCAACAAAAAAATGCTCCTGATGGCGCACCGCAACAAAGCGGTAATCGCGGTCGTACACACAGTTGACGCCAATGAGGTGGATGGCGCCGTCCGGGAATTCGGGAAAAGCATTTCGAACCACAAACGCCGCCTCCACAATGTCATAGGCGGCAATTGCGTGGCTGATGTCAACGACCTGGACAAACGGGCAGGCCCGCAGCAAGGCGCCCTTCAATGCCCCGGCATAATAATCGCGGTGCCCGAAGTCGGTAGTAAGGGTAATAACGGGGGCTGATTCCATTGAACTTTCCGGAATAATTTCTTGTTGAGCAAACCGTTTTCGGGTTACTTTTGTCCACGAAAGCGGAGCACAAAATAATGACATTTGGCATGGAGCGTCGGCAGCATTTTTTCAGGTCGGTACTCCCGCTGCCTTAAAACAGGAATCGTAATTTGAGCGAAATCATTCTTACTGTCGAAGGCATTGATCCCGTCGAACTTTACGGCGAAAACGATGCAAAATTAAACCTTTTGCGTAAAGCCTTCCCCGATGTTACCATCACCTCTAGAGGTAACAGCCTGAAAATTACCGGAGAAAAAAAGTTTACCCAGTCGGCCAAAGCCAAATTCGAGCAAATGGTGCGCTACCTACGTGAACACCAGGAGCTACCCGCCCAAACCGTAACCGATTTGCTGGGTGGCGAAAATCCCTTCGAAGTACGTATACCCGTCAACGGCGACTCCAGCAATACCCTCCTCTATGGCCGCGATGGCCGGCAGATCAAAGCCAAAACCCGCAATCAAAAGCGCCTCGTCGAGGTTTGTGAAAACAACGACATCGTTTTCGCCGTCGGCCCCGCCGGCACCGGCAAAACGTATACCGCTGTGGCGATCGCTGTGCGGGCGCTGAAAAACAAGCTGGTTAAAAAAATTGTGCTCACCCGCCCGGCTGTGGAAGCCGGCGAAAATTTGGGCTTTTTGCCCGGCGACCTGAAAGAAAAAGTCGACCCCTACCTGCGCCCGCTCTACGATGCGCTCGACGATATGCTGCCCATGGACAAGCTTCAGTTTTTCATGGACAACCGCGTCATCGAAATTGCACCCCTGGCGTTCATGCGCGGCCGCACGCTCGACAACGCCTATATCATCCTCGACGAGGCTCAAAACGCCTCCCCGCTCCAACTCAAAATGTTCCTCACCCGCTTGGGGCCAAATGCCAAGTGTATCATCACCGGCGACCTGAGCCAGATCGACTTACCCGGCCACCAAAAATCCGGCCTGCGGCAATCCATGGAAATTCTGGATGGGGTAAGCGGCATTGCTGTCATCAGCCTGAACGCGGAGGATGTGGTGCGCCACCGCTTGGTCAAAGAAATCATCAAGGCCTACGAAAAAATTGAAGCCGAAGAGCGCAGCCGGCGCGAGCGCAACCGCCAGCGCAAAGAAGAGGCCGAACCGGCCCGGCAAGAGGAAGAAAATGCTGATGGCTCCGCTGCTGCTTCCTAGGGCTTGCGCATATCTTTTCCCTGTTTAGGCTGCTTGCCATCTGTTGAGGCATCAACCGCCTGCATGTACCAGCTGTGCCTGTAAAATATACGCAACGGCTCCGGCCAGGTACCCCACTACGGCCCAAATGGTGATACGCCGCAAATACCAACCGAACCGGATATTTTCAATACCCATCGCCGCCACTCCAGCTGCCGATCCGATGATCAGCGCGCTGCCTCCTGTGCCGGTGCAATAGGCCAGAAATTCCCAGAAGTAGTGATCGGTTGGGAACTGTTCCATGCTGTACATCCCTTGTGCGGCCGCCACCAGCGGAACATTATCCACTATGGCTGATAAAAAGCCGATGATAATGCCAATGGCGGTAATGTTGTGTACGGTGCGATCCAGCCAGCCGGCCAGTTGTGTCAGAATTCCGGTGCTCTGAAGCGTGGCTACAGCCATCAAAATACCCAGAAAAAACAAGATGCTCGGCGTATCAATTTTTCGCAGGGCATGCAACACCGACAGCGGGCCTTTTTCCCGTTCATCTTTTTCACTGTGGATCAACTCCGTGACCACCCACATTACCCCCAAGCCCAGCAGCATACCCATAAATGGCGGCAAGTGGGTCAGGGTTTTGAATACCGGAACGAACAGCAAACAGGCCAGCCCCAGGGTAAACACGGTGTTGCGTTCATGCCGGGGTGTGATCACGTCGCTCTGGTTTTTTTCCGGCGTTTCAACCTGGCCTTTCATGCGCGGCGACAACATCAGCAAGGGCGCCAGCAAACAAACCAGGCTGGGCACGATGAGCATGATTACGATGTTGGACGCAGTGATTTGCCCGCCGATCCAGAGCATGGTAGTCGTCACGTCGCCGAGTGGCGACCAAGCGCCCCCGGCATTGGCAGCTACAACAATTAAACCTGCAAAAAACAAGCGGTCTTCCCGGTCAGCTATCAGTTTGCGCACCAGGCTGACCATCACAATGGTGGTGGTCAGGTTGTCGAGCGCTGCCGAGAGAAAAAAGGTAATCAGGCCTGTAAGCCAAAGCAATTTGCGTTTTTCTGTAGTTTGTATCCGGTCGGTTAAAATTTCAAAACCATCGTGGGCATCGATCAACTCTACAATAGTCATGGCGCCCAGTAGAAAAAACAAAATGCCGGATATTTCACCCAAATGCGCTTCCAGGTGGTGCACTACGGCGTGGTGATCGGTTTCGGAGCTGATGTAGATGGTCCAACACAACACCCCTGTGATCATAGCGCTGGCGGCCTTGTCAATTTTGATCGTGTGTTCCAGGGTAATGGCCAAATAGCCGAGCACGAACACGGCAATGAGTAGTCCTTCCATAGTGTATTTTACGTTGAACGCCGGCCTTAGCCGGCGCCGGATTCATGACAAAAGTAGGGGTTCCAATTGCCGGCAAGGGCAATTGGTCGGCTGAAAACGGAAAAAGCGCTGGAACTTAATTTCCCTTCGGCGCTGGCGCAGCAAGCGCGCTGGAATCAGCAGCAGGGCCCACAAAATAAATGACCCGGGTGTGCCACCGGGCGGTATCTGGCTCCTGGCTAGGGCCGGCAATGTATTCTTCCAACACTGGCGGAATTTGCCGGAGGCCGTTTTCCGCCAGGTAATCGTCCAGGGCAAAATGGGCCATCCCCAGGCTGTCGTAAGCGCCGAAAAAATCGAGGATTACCGCTGTGGGGCCGCCTACGGTAAAAAAAGCCAGCCCGGCGCCCGGTTTTTGTCCGGCTTCGACCGGAATGGCAACGGCCAGGTCGGAGCTGCCTGCTTCCTCGTCGTATTCCCAGAACAAGCCTGTCAGGGGCCCGGTTGTCACGAGTTTGCTGGTTTGAATTTGGCTGAGCAAGACTGGGATTTGAGTGCTGAAGTAAGCCGGAATTTCGTCGATGGGTATCGTTTTGCGCCAACCGGCATACCAACGTTCTGCCATCGGAGCCGCCTCAATTTCATAACCGCGGTACTTTTTGTGCGCCATAGCCTCGCACAGCGCCCGCAGGTTTTCCAGCCCTTTTACATAATCTTTGCCGAGGGCTGCGTCGACATCGGTGAACATGGCCAGGGCGTTCCAGGGGAAGGCGATTTGAAAATCGACGATCCAGTGCACCACTGTGGTGTCGCCCCGCTCTTCAAAACGCAGATAGCTGGGCGATTGGCTAGCAAATGGCTTGGAGATATGTACGTCCAGATCGATCCGGTCGGGGTGAATGGCAGTAATCGTTTGTTGGCCCGAGCCGGCGGCATCGTTCCCGTTCCAGGTGTAAACGGCGCCCACTTGGCCATCGGGTCCGGAAATGGAGGTCTCCATGCGTGGGTCGAGTTGCGACCATGGCGACCAGGTTTCGAAATTTTTAAAATACCGCACTTGTTCATACACCATTTCCTTAGGCGCGTCAATCGGCATGCTCCGCTCGATGTGGTACACTTTTTTGGCAAAAAGCCCCAGGATTACCCAGGCCGCTCCCAACCCCAAAATGATATAAAGCAGCGTTTTGAGAAGTTTCATGTTGAATGTGATTTGGAAAAATTTGCCGGCTTGGGCTTACTCAAACTCAAGCAAAACCTGGCCTTTGTCAACCGCTTGCCCCTTTGCGGCATGCACGGCTTTTACCGTACCGTCTCCTGCAGCTTTGATCATGTTTTCCATTTTCATGGCCTCCAAAATCAGCAGGGGGGCGTCTTTTTGAACCGCTTGCCCGGCTTCCACCAGGACATTGATAACCAGCCCGGGCATAGGGGCTTTTACCAAGTTGATTTTTTGGCTTTTTCCGGCAGAAAGGCCCAGTTGTTGTACTAACCGTTCGTAGTAATCTGCAATAGCCACGGTGTATTTTACCCCATCGGAAAGCAAGGTATACCGGCGGTTGGCATAGTCGGCTTCCAGAAGATGAAAATGAAAAGCGCGGCTGTTGTCCAGCACGTGGTACTGATTGGGATTGGTAGGAACGACATCGAGTTCCCGGGCTTCGTCGGGCGTAACATCCAATTGATGTTGTTCGTTGACGACGACTTTAAACGGATCTTTTTTCACGAGGCGTGAATTTGAGCGGTTCGGTTTTGATGGCGCAATATTACGGTCTTCCCTGAAACACCTTGCAGGTCAGCACGGTAATATCATCAGGGAAAGGTTGGCGTTGGCGGAAGGTTTCCACGTGTTGGAGCAGCTTGACGTTCAGCTGTTTGGCGCTCAGGTCGGTATTTTCTTTTAAAAAATTGATCAACAACTCCTCGCTGAAGGCTTCCCCGGCGTCGTTGAGCACATCCGTCAGGCCATCGGTATAGGTGAAAATAGTAGCCGTGTCCGTCAAGCAAATGCCGCCTATTTCCAGAAAAGGCAGCTCGGGCATCCAACCCAGCACGGTACAGCCGTTGCGGAGCGGAACCGCTTCGCCATGGCTGAGCAACATGGGGGGGGTATGGCCGGCATTGATGTAGTGCAGCGTTCGGGAGTGTACATCGTACCGGGCCAGAAAAAGGGTGATGAACCGGTCGCCCTGGGTGACGTTGAATACGGCGGCGTTCATTTCCTGAACAACCTCTTCCAGTGTCTGGCAGCGGGTAACGAGGGTGCGCAGGTTGGCCTGAAAGTTAGCCATGAGCAAGGCGGCAGCCACGCCTTTGCCGGTGATATCAGCAATGCAAAACACCAGGTTGCCGTCGGGAAATTCCACTACGTCGTAGTAGTCGCCGCCTACGGCAAAATGCGGTTTGTAAATACTGGACAGCTGGTAATTGTCGCCTTCCGGCAAGCGGGAGGGCACCAACGTGCGCTGGATCTCAGCGGCCAGCTCCACCTCGCGGTTGAGCACTTCTTGCCGAAGTTGGGTTTTGAACAAGCGTTTGTTTTCGATGGCTACGGCGATTACGTTGGTAATCGTGGTGACAAATTGCACCTTGTTGTACACATCTTCATCGTCTTGAAACCCCCCGGTGAAGGCATAGGCAATTGGCTCGTCTTTGTGCATTACCGGCACCACCAGATCGAATTCTTTAATCAAGGGATGGGCCGAATCTTCCAGGCCCCGCGTGGTGCGAAATTGTGGCAGCTCAAGGTTGATATCGTGGGCCAGCAGCCCATCTTCAATACCCAGCGACGACTTGCACTCCCAGCGGTTTTCTTCTTTGAAAAACAGCGCCATTTTTCGGATGCCAATTTCCCAGCGCAGGAAGGAATTGTACATGTTGAATAATCCTTCCGACGATACATTTTCATTGATAGCTTGGGTAATCGCCAGCAGGCTGTTGATTTGCAGCTGCTTCAAATTGACTTCCCGCTCCAGTTTGTCGATGCGGGTCAGGGTCCGTTTTATTTCCTGTAATTCTGGCATATACTGGCTGGGCGCCCCTCTTAAAAAACGCCGGGAGTATCGGTGCGAAAAGGTACGGACATTTCCCGAATCTGCATGTCCGCTCCGGCCTTCCGGCTGATCTTTTCCCTAAATCCCTATATTTTCCCATACAGAGTTCTCTGAAACCCGGATTTCTTGTGAAATTTGCAGCCCAAGCGAGCAATCATTACTGCAATCAATTTTTATGGAAGACACGAATCAAATACTGGCCGAGGCAAAAGAGCACATGGACAAGGCCCTCGAACACCTTCAACACGAACTGATAAAACTCCGGACGGGCAAGGCCTCCACCGCGATACTCAACGACCTGATGGTAGAATACTACGGTCACCCTACGCCGCTCAGTCAGGTATCCAATGTGCAGGTATCCGACGCCCGCACCATCGTAATTCAACCCTGGGAGAAAAACATGCTGGGCCCCATCGAGCGGGTAATCATCAACGCCAATATCGGCATCACGCCCGCCAACGACGGCGAAATCATTCGCCTGTCGATTCCGCCGCTTACCGAAGAACGCCGCAAAGACCTGGTGAAAAAGGCCAAAGCTGTTGGCGAAGAAAGTAAGGTAGGCGTTCGAAACGCCCGGCACAAAGCGCTCGACCACATCAAACAAGCGGTAAAAGGCGGTCTGCCGGAAGATTTCGGCAAACGCGCAGAAAACGACTTGCAGGACTTGGTGAACAAGTACGTAGCGGATATCGACAAAATCGTGGCAGCGAAGGAAGGCGAGATTATGACGGTTTAACCCCCCCCACCTAAATCCGAACATTTATATGAATCTTGATAAATTTTTAGTCATCGCCGGCGTACCCGGCGTGCACAAGCTGGTAACGACCCGTAGCAACGGCCTCTTGATCGAAGACCGCAAGGAAGGTCGCACCCGGTTTGTACCTACCCGGCAAAACCAGATCACACCGCTCGGTACGGTTGCTATTTATGTGGAAACCGACGAAGGCACGCTCCCGCTCACCGACGTTTTTCAGCGTATGCTCGACCAGCTGGAGGCCCTTCCACCGGCTTCACCTAATGCCAACAGTGCGGAGCTGCGCGCCTATTTTAGCCAAATTTTGCCCGAACACGACCACGACAAGGTGCATATCAACGATATCAAAAAGTGCATTAAATGGTTCAATTTCATGCAGGAAAAGGGCATTTTTGAAGAAGCGCGCCAGGAAGCAGCCGCAGCGGCGGCAACCCCGGCTCCCGACGCCCCGGAAACGGAAAGTTAATGCAGCCCCTGTTTTTAACAGGAGCTAAAAAATGTACCGGCGCAGTGCCTTGCCCCAGCCGAATACCCATAAGTTTTTATGTATAAAGGAAAAAAAGTGGTGGTCGTTTTGCCGGCCTACAATGCCGCCAAAACACTGGAAAAAACATATCAGGAAATCCCCTTTGATTTGGTGGACGAAGTCATCCTTTGCGACGACCACAGCCGCGATAACACGGCCGAACTCGCCCGCCAACTGGGTATCCGGCATGTGTTGGTGCATGAAAAAAACAAGGGCTACGGTGGCAATCAGAAATCACTGTATAATAAAGCGCTGGAAATTGGCGGCGATATTGTGATCATGCTCCACCCCGATTATCAGTATACGCCCAAGTTGATCCCCTCTATGGTCAATATTATCGGAGAAGACCTTTATCCGGTAGTTTTGGGCTCGCGCATTCTGGGCATGGGTGCTCGAAAAGGCGGAATGCCCTTGTATAAGTACATTGCCAACCGTTTTCTGACTTTTACGCAAAATACGCTGGTACATTACAAATTGTCAGAGTACCACACGGGCTACCGGGCCTTCAGCCGGAATGTGTTGGAAACGATCCCGTTCGAGCGCAATTCCGACGATTTCGTTTTCGATAATGAAATGCTTTCCCAAATTATCTTCGCTGGATTCGACATTGGCGAAGTGACCTGCCCGACCAAGTATTTCGAAGAGGCCTCCAGTATTAATTTCCAACGCAGCATGAAATATGGCCTGGGGGTGTTGCGCGTTTCCTTCGGCCATTTTTTTCAACGACTGGGCCTGGCAAACATCGGCCGGTATGCCTTAAAAAAATAGTCCAACAACAAGAGGCGCCAGCCATGTGTACGGTTACTTACCTTCCCATCCCCTCGGGCTATGCGCTCACCCACAACCGCGATGAAGCGCCGGCGCGCTCACCCGACCACATCTCCCGGGAACGGATTGGCGGCTGTTTCCGTTTATTTCCCCGCGACACCAAGGCTGGTGGCGCCTGGATAATTGCCGCCCAAACAGGCCAGACCGCCTGCCTGCTCAACGGGGCGTTTTTGAAACACCGGCACGAACCGCCTTACCGCCATAGCCGCGGCCTGGTGCTGGTTGATTTCTTAAACGCAACCGATACCAACCATTTTTTTTCCAGCTATGACCTCGACAAGATCGAGCCGTTCACGTTATTGTCGTTTCAACCCTGGGCAGTAGCCGAATTCCGCTGGGACGGGCAACGGCGCCATCTTCGCCACCTCAATCCGGAGCAAGCCTATTTCTGGTGTTCTGCCACGCTGTACCCACCGCAGATGCAGCAGGCGCGCGAACAAGTTTTTCAAAATTGGCTTTCCCGGCAAAAGCCTAATTCAAATCGCTTGCCCACCGATATTCTCCGCCTTCATCTCAAAGGCAGCGTTGGCGACCCGGAAAACGATTTCGTAATGAACCGCAATGGGCGAGTATGCACAGTAAGCGTTACACAAGTCGTGTGTCGCCAGCGCCTGATTCGGATGCGGTATCTCGATTTGTTGGAAGGGCAGCAGGACCTCCGGCAAATGAAATTAACGTAAGCCCGATTACAGATTTTTTTTCTGCACGAGGCAACGGTGGCGCACTATATTGTGTCTGCTTCGTTAAATTTTTTCAAAATACCGAACCAAGTTTTGCGCACTCGGTTTATTGTTTATACTTTTCGATCTCAATAATGCGATGCCGATGAAATATTTCTTACCCTTTATCTTTTTTCTGCTGGTTCAGGTGGCGCTTCAAGCCCAAAAATCCACTAAAGCAGACCTCACCATTTACCCCAACCCAACTACGGAATATATTTCGGTAAATGACAACAGCGACGTAGTCGGCTATATCGCGATTTATAATTTGGTCGGGAAAAAAATCAAGGAATTTGACTTCGTAAAAGGAGAATCCCTGCTTGTAGCGGACTTGCCCAAGAGCATGTACCTCGTCCAGATTCAAGACCGCAAACGCCAAGTCTTGAAAACGCAAAAGCTCGACAAGCGTTAAATTTATAGAAACCCCGAATATTAAAACAGGCCGCATCCAGAATTTTCCGGATGCGGCCTATTTTATTTTTTTGCACATCAATAAGCGCCGTAGTATCTCCGAAGGAACCATTCCAGCCCAAGTAAAAAGGCCAAAAGCAGAAAAATCCACTTCAGGTTGATCAAGGGGTTCGTTTTGGTGCTCTGATAAATTACGGGTTTGACGGAGCCTATCGCTTTGATTTTTTCAGCAATCGAGCTCATGTTACTCGCCAGAACAGTTTCGCCGCCAAACTGGTGGCTGAGCTGACGCAACACGGCATGGTTGGCGGTTGTTTCGAATAGTTCGAGTTGAATGGGTTGTACGCTGAACCGGCCTTCGTACACTTGGTTTTGGTTGTTGAAACGCGTAGTTGCCCGGAAACTGTAGTTTCCTACAGGAAAAATCCCCGCGTTCAGGGTATAGGCTTTCCCCAGCTTATTGAAGGTGAACAAAAATTCCTTGCCCTGGCTGTTCCGAATAGCCATCGCTACATCAGGGTCGTTGGTGAGTTCGTAATTGTCGTTGTACAGCTCGGCGCCGAAGCTGACGGGGTCGTTTTCATTGAAAATATTGCGATCGAGCGTAACCCGGAATTTTCGCTTGTCTTCCTTCAGCGTCAGGTATTGGATGGTTTTGCCGGTCAACTCTTCGAACAGCGCGTGGTTGTTGTGTTGGAGGTAATCAAACAGACGCCATTTCCACAAACCTTCGCCCAGTAAAAGTCCGGTTTTAATACCATTGGCTTCGCCCAAGGCCAGCAAAGGCTGGTCGGTATCGACCTTCCCGATGCGTTTCCACAAAACGACCTGGGCCTGGGGCGTAGCGGCAAAATTGCCGAATGCACTGGTCAGTGGGTTGAATTTGGGCAGTTCGGAACCTAGTTCGGGGCTAAGCGTAAACGAAGCAAACTGCGGCGAAACCCTGGCTTGTACATCGTCGCTCTGCTGGGCGTTGCTTTGAACGCTGGCCAAACTTTGCACCCGGGCCAGCGCAGCGTAGTTGGTCTGCATACCAGCGATAAAAAGTCGCGGAATACGGTTGTTGTTCAGCGTGCTCAGCATGCCGGAAAGGTCGTTGCTGCTGGAAGGCAGGTTGTGCAACACCACAAAATCGAACTTACTGAGGTCCAGCCCAGGGTCGTTGGCGTAGGCTACGGCTACCTGGTAGTTTTTGTTCGCTTCCAACGTTAGGCGCAGCGCGGCAAGGTCGGGGTGTGGGCTGTTGGCCAGCAACAGAATTTTTTGCCGGGCGTCGAGCACATCGATGAAAATTTCCCGACTATTGTTGGCAACGGAGGCTTCTCCGGGAATTTTTGCCAGCTGGATCCGGTACTGCGCTACGCCCGCCTGATCGGCTTCGAGAATTATTTCGCGGGTCGTGAAAAAATCGCCGCTGCTGATCGAGATAGGAAACGACTGGAGGCTGCGCGGCTGGTTGCCGTCCATTTTACTCACGGTGAGCACGGTTTGAGCGCCGGCGCAGTTGGCTGCGGCCACGTCGATTTGTACCGAAAACTTGTCGCCGAGATAGGCGATCTTATTGTGAAAAACGCGCTTGACGAGCAGGTCTTTTTTCGGCGTGGTATCGCCCAGCGCCACGGTGAATACCGGTGCGTTGAGTTGAGCGCCCGAATAAGCCGGGTTGCTGCCTTCGTTGTAAATGCCGTCGGAAGCCAGAATGACTGCTCCGAGGTTTTGCGCGCCGTAGCGGTCGTACACCTCGCGGAGTGCCTGGGAAAGATTGCTCACCTTATCGGTAAAGCCAAAATCCACGCCTTCGCGCACCTCGTCGCCGAAAGCCAACTCGTGTACTTCATAGTCGGCAGCCAACGATTCCGACAAGGCTTGCCAGTTTTGTTTATAGGAATCGAGCGTCTGTCCTTTCAATTCGGCGCCGACGCTTTCCGAAACATCCTGGGCAAGCACCACGACGGGCTTTTTGGTTTCGGTAAGCAAACTCTTGAGCAAAGGCGACAACAACAAGGCGCTGATGATCGTAACGCTGAGCCAGCGGAGCAGGCCAAGCCAGCGGTTGAGCCGGGGCGATTGCTCCCGAAAAGTAGTATCGCGATAGTACAACAGGAGCGCGTAACCCAGCCCCAACAACACGCAAAGGATCAAAAACCAGGCTGGGTACTGAAACGATAGATTGGGCATTTGACATTAAAAATTAGCAACAAAGGACGCAAAGTTGGGGAAATTGTTGCGAACCGAAGAAGTTTGGCCAAAGCAACCGGCTGGGAATTGAGCCGTTTGGTCCAAAAACAACAGTGCGGCGGAAAAAGCAATACTTTTGCAGGGCGTTTGCGCCCTGTTTCATCCAAGATTTTTTTATCAAGCAAAATATAATGAACCGGTTCCTGACCGTAGGTTTCATCCTGCTGAGTGCGCTGGCGCCATCCACCCTGGCCGCTCAAAAAACATCTGCGCTTAAGCGAAATGGCGAAAAACTATTTGCCAACCGCCAATGGGCCGAAGCCTTGAATTGGTTGGACCAATTCCAGCAAGCCAGTCCCGGCGAAATGGATGTGCTCACCAAAATCGGTATTTGCCACTACCAACTGCACCACGGCGCCGACGCCCTGCAATATCTCGAATTCGTTCTGCAGAAAAATCCGAACAACGCTGACCCCGATCTGCATTACTACCTGGCAGCCACCTTGCATGGGCTGCAACAATTTGAACGGGCCATCAACGCATACAAAAGTTTCTTACGTGTGGCAGGCAGCAAACATCCGCTGCGCGCCAATGCCATCGACAATATTCGCCGCTGCGTCAGCGGACTCCGCCTGCGGCCCAATCCAGAGGTAGCCCTGGTGGAAAACCTTGGCGACAGGGTCAACTCTCCCGGCGACGAATTCGCCCCTTTGCCCTCCGTCAACCACCCCGGCAGGCTCTATTTTTCTGCCGCCCGTGAAAACTGTACCGGCGGCCGCCGCAACGACCAGGGGTATGAAAACACCGAAACGGGCCATTGGTGCAGCGACATGTTTTTTACCGACAAAACTAACAGCGGCTGGAACTACGCCACGCTGCTGGGCGACTTGCTCAACACGCCCCGGTTTGAAGTGGCGCTGGATTTTAGTAGCGATGGGCAGGTGCTCTACTTTTTTCGCGGATTTACCCTGTACAGTGGTGAAATTTTCGCCGATACCGCCGGCCGAAAAGATGAATATGCCGTGACGCCCCCGGCCTTCAGCAGCCCTATGGTCCCGGAGGATGGCGACCAGGCGCCTTTTCTGGCCGACGACAGCCTGCTTATTTTCGCCAGCCGGCGCCCCGGTGGGTTGGGCGGCCTGGACCTGTATTTCGCCACCCGCAGCGACAGCGGCTGGACGGCGCCACAGTCGCTGGGAACCAGTATCAACTCGGCTTACGACGAAACAACGCCTTTTTTGGCTTACAATGGTCGAACCCTTTATTTTAGCAGCAACCGGACGGGAAGCATGGGCGGTCTGGATATTTATAAATCTGTTTTTGACGATGAAACCCGCAGCTGGTCTGTTCCGGTCAACTTGGGCGCTCCGGTCAATTCTCCGGGCGACGACGCCTTTTTCCGTTTGTCGGTCGATGGCCTCAGCGCTTATTTCGCTTCTGACCGCCTCGACAGCTATGGTCAACGGGACATTTATGTGGCGTACTTCAAATCGGAACAAGCCGAGCAACTGGCCGAACGACAATTGTTTCTGGATGCAGAAAAGCGGCAGAACAGCGCAGCCGCCGGGCAAACCGGCGCCGCACAGCGCACCGAACAGGTGGAACTCCCGGTTTTGTATTATCAAAACGATGCCGACATACTGCGCGAGGAAAACCGGAAAATACTGGACGAGGTCGCCCGTTTGGCCCGCTTGTTTCCGGAGGCGGAGGTATTGGTACAGGTGCATACCGACGAAACCGGACCGTCCAAATTTGATTTGTATTTTGGCATAAAACGGGCGGAAATCGTGGGCAAGGCGCTAACTGACCGGGGCATTTCCGACCGGCGCATCGCGCTCAAAAGCTTCGGTTCGGCCTACCCGGTGGCGCGCAATGCGGTGGATGCACTGCCCAACCCGCTGGGCCGCGAACTCAATCGGCGGATCGAAATTACTTTGTCGACCCTGACGGCTGATTTGCCGCTGGAACTTCGGCTGAAACGCCGCGACGTACCGGAAGCCATGGCTATGCCAGCGGCGGGCTCGCCGGAGCCCTGGCTGAAAGGCCTGAGTTTCAAAGTGGAAGCGGTAACCGCACGCCAGGTACTGACCAACGATGCACTCGGCATGTTCAACCAGTTGATGATCGAGAGCCAGCCGGGCTTGGGCGCCTACCGGTATACGGCGGGTTGGTTTCGCAATTTCGGGGACGCGGTTGCTTTGCGGCGGGAATTGCAGGCGCAGGGTTTTCCCGATGCGACGGTAGCCGCTTATATCAACGGTATTTGGGTGTCGAGAGCCGAGGCTGTGGGTTTGCTCAAAAAGTATCCCGAACTTGTTCCGTTTATCAAAAACTAGGACGCCTTGAACAAACGCCTCAATTTTCTGCGGGAGAGTATCCGAAACCTGAAAACCACCGGAAGCGTGGCGCGCAGTTCGCGGTTTTTGTGCCGGCATATCGCGCGCAAAATCGATCCAGCACAAGCCCGGGTGGTGGTAGAACTGGGGCCTGGCGATGGCGCTATCACCCGCCATATACTCCACCGTTTACCGGCAGAGGCCCGGGTTTGGGTGTTCGAGATCAACGATTCGTTTATGGAAAAACTCCGCGACGAGGTAGACGACGCGCGCGTCACACTCATCCACGATTCTGCCGAACACCTGGTAGAATACCTGGCGAAACAAAACGTCGTGGGAGTCGATTACATCGTTTCGGGCATCCCCTTTGTGATGCTGCCCGACGACTTGGCCGAACAGGTCATCGGCGCCTGCCACCAGGTGCTGCGGCCCGGCGGGCAGTTTATGCAGTTTCATTACTCGCCGCTGCTGGTGCAATTTTACAAACGAATTTTCGGCAATGCCGAAGTTGACTTTGTACCGCTGAACATTCCGCCGGCCTTCCTGATTACCTGTAGCAAAACACGCTAATTCTTTGCTTTAACGCCCTAGCCCCGTGCACGATGTTTGAAAAAATGAAATGTTATCGATTCGGTTTTACCGCTGCCCTGGCGCTTGCTCTGGCCCTGCTACTGCTCCAACCGGCTTGCGAAAAAGCCCATTTTTTTGAAAAAGAAATCCCCATTGCGAATGGCCGTTGGGCCTATGGCGATACCCTCAATTTTCAGTTCAGCATCGAGGATACGCTGACGACGTACAATTTGTACCTCGATTTTGACTACGCCGATACTTTTGCTTACCAAAATGTGTACGTCAAATTGCACACGCAGTTTCCAGACGGCAAGCGCCTGAGCAAGCAAAAATCGTTCGACCTGTACGATGTTCAAGGGCAAGTCTTGGGCGCCTGTTCCGGGCGCACGTGCCATTTGCGTACGTTGCTTCAGGAAAAGGCCTATTTCAACCGCCCGGGTACCTACACGATTGGCTTGGAGCAGTTTACCCGGGAGGCGGAATTAAGCGGAATCTCCGCTGTCGGGTTGACGTTGGAGGCAGCCGGAAAACGGGAGTAGTGTTCGTTTAGGAAAAGAGGGCGCTCAATTCCGCAGGTCGATGCCCCAGGTCAGTTTTTCCCGCAACGTTTCCAGAAAAGATTCATCCTGAAGTTGCACGAGTTTGATGCCGAAGTCGTTGCGGCGCACGGCCAGTTGATGCGTTGCGGTGATGAGTTCGAACCGGGAGTCGAGGGTGCAAATGAAATTTTCGGCGCGGCCTTCAATTTCAAACGAAATAACGGCCTGGTCGGACAGCACGATGGGGCGGAGGTTGAGGTTGTGCGGCGCTACGGGCGTGATGACAAAGTTTCCCGAATTGGGCAGCACGATCGGGCCGCCGCAGCTCAGCGAGTAGGCTGTGCTGCCGGTGGGCGTGGCGATAATGATGCCGTCGGCCCAGTAGGAGTTCAGGTAGTCGCCGTTTAAAAAGGTATGGATGGTGATCATGGAGGAGGTGTCGCGCTTGAGCAAAGTACAGTCGTTGAGCGCGAACGGGATATCGCCGAAAAGTGGCGGCGAGCTTTCCAGATACAACATGGCGCGTTGGTTCTCGGTGTACTGGCCGAGCACCAATTTGCGAATGGCCGATTCGATGTGTTGTTTTTCGGTGTTGGCCATAAAGCCCAAGCGGCCGAGGTTGATGCCTAGCATGGGCACACCCGCGTCGCGCACATGCGTAACGGCGCTGAGCATGGTACCGTCGCCGCCGAGCACGATGACAAAATCGAAGCGGTGCACCAAAAAATCGTGGTAACCATCAAAGGCCGCGTAGGCGCCCGGAAAATTAACCCTGCCTTCCAGTTCATGTAGATATGGGGTGTACACATAGGTACTGATGCCTTCGCGGTACAAGGCGTTGAAAAGCGTCTGGATGTAAGGCAGGTCTTTTTCCTTGTATTGCTTGCCAAATACGACAACTCGCATATTATTTAATGTGGTCAATGTTTGGAATGTGGTCAATGTGGTCAATGTGGGGAATGGGTGTAGCTTGCTGCGGAGGTATTACATTTGCCGGGGAAACCATGCAATGTAAAAGTAATTCCGGATACTGTGGGGTATTCGTCCTGGCGAGTCATCAACGTCATTCAGGTGCATTTTAGTCATTGTGCCCGCAGAGGAGGACTCCAAACTACCTTGGCCACATTTTTTTCCATTAACCAAATTAAAAAACATGAAGACACTTTCCTTTACCGACGTCATTTTGCGGGAAAAAGAACAGCTGCGCCAGCGCCGTAAAAAACTGAACATCGAACACGGCAGCCCAGGTCAGGAGAATTGGTTCGGCATTGCTTTGTCGGGTGGCGGTATTCGTTCGGCAACGATCAACCTGGGCATTTTAAAAACACTAAACCGGTTCGGCATTTTGAAAAAGGCCGACTACCTGAGCAGTGTTTCCGGCGGCGGTTACACGCACGCCTATGTGCAGGGAACGACCAAAGCCCTCGGCTCGATGGAGAAGTTGTTCAACGACGAGCACATCAATGCCATGCGCCAACACGGGGAGTACCTGACCCCAGGTACCGGTATTTGGAAATTGGCCAATTCCTTGTTGCTGCTGGTAGCCGTAGCTATTAGCTGGCTGATGAGCGTTTTGAGCCCGGCCATCGTTGCTGGCATTTTGTATTACGCCTACCATATTCTGGCCGGCATGCTCGATGCCAACCCCCTGGAAGGTACTGGCAACATGGCGGCCGACATGGCGCGGTGGGTACTGTATCTATGTGGCGGAGTATTCGCCCTGCACTTCATCATTAATATTTTGCTGAATTTTCACCTGGGCGTATCGAAGTTCTTCAACAAACTGGAATCGGTGGCAGCCGTAGGTTTGCTGGTCGCGTATGCCTGGTTGTTGGCAGCCGATTGGAACTGGCATTCGGGCGAGCCGGAAGTGTGGTTGGCCGATTTGTTGAAAATGGTCACCTTGTTTGTGTTGGGTTTTTACATCAACCCCAATGCGATCAGCCTGCACCGGTTTTACCGCAACCAACTGGCCAACCTGTACCTGCAATTTTCCGGACCGTTTAAAAATATGCCCCTGCATCAGGTTTTTGATGCGGAATCCGACGATCCGAAGAAATACCAAGCGCCGTATCCGCTCATCAACACTTGTCTGAACCTGCAAAGCCCCGGCGGCGATGAAAAATTCAAAGGCGTGAAAGCCAGCGATTATTTCCTGCTGAGCCCGCTCCACTGCGGATCGAAGCTGACCGGCTACCGGCCTACCACCTTTTACGACGACTATCGGAATTTGACCCTGCCGGCCGCAGTAACCATTTCGGCCGCGGCGGTCAACCCTGGCATGGGCATGTATTCCAGCAAGCCGCTCAGTGTGCTGATGACGCTGTTCAACGCCCGCTTTGGCTGCTGGGTATCGAACCCGCTGGTGCTGAAAAAAGCGTATGCCCTGGTGTGGTGGCCCATTTATTTTTTCAAAGAATTGTTGGGGCGCATCGGCTCGGGCAATAAAATGGTCAACATTTCGGATGGCGGCCACATCGAAAATTTCGGCGCGTACGAACTGTTACGCCGGGGTTGCCGCCTGATCCTGTCGGTAGACGCCGGCGAAGACCGCAACTACGTGTTTGCCGACCTGAACAATTTCATTTTGCGTGCCCGCAACGAGTTGGGGCTGGAAATTCGCTTTCGCGACGACCAACAGCCGGAAGACATCATCCGACCCCGTCCTTCGCGGGTGTACTCGGAACAGCGTTTTGCCATCGCCGATATTTACCAGTGGTGGGAAGACGATAAGATCGTAGACCGGGCCGTCCAAACCACGGAACAGACCGGGATCGTAAATTTCAAAGAGGAGCGCAAGATCGGGACCTTTGTGTACATCAAGTCGTCGGTAACAGCGCCCACCGGCAAGCCTCCGCTCAACAAAAATGACGAATTGAAATACGGCACCTACAAGTATAAAATTTACCACCCGGAGTTTCCGCATGAGTCGACGAGCGATCAGTTTTTCGACCCCATCCAGTGGGAGTCGTATTTTCAATTGGGGCAGTATATCGGCGCCGATATTTTGGGCCTGCGCAACCTGAAAGGCTTCGAAGAAACCGCCCCCGATATTACGGTGGAACGGCTGATCGACTGGTTCGACGACCCGGACAATTGCCCGCTTTTCAAAGCCAAACGCGCTGCCGACGAAAGCGCTGTGCTCGAAAGTTATGGCCGCAGCGCCGAACCTCCGGAAGTACAATACCGCATGTAAAGGTTGCCTGATGCAAGGGAAATGGCTGGCAGACGGTGGGTTAATCGACCGGATCAACCACGATCAAACCAATCAACCGCTATTCTTTTTCCGGTTGCAGCAAACCGAGCAACCACTCGCGTTCGAGAATGGCCGGCTGGCTTTGGATGTCCAGGGCCAGCCGTTCAATTTTTGCCGGCTTTTTCTCCCAAACATAGCGGATGATCTTGTCGAGCTTTTTTAAAAAATTGAAATAAGGCGTTTTGCTTTCGGGCGAAATACGAGCGCGGCGCACCTTCTGAACCAAGGCTTTCATCCGGCTGTCGAGCAGCTCGTCCTGTGTTTTGTAGTAAATTTTTATGAGCAACACATCGGCGAGAATGCTGTAATTGATATTTTCAAAATGCCTGAAAATCAGGTGCTCCCGGGCTTCGGCATACGATTTTTTGTGAAACAGCAACTCCGCGACGCACAGGCTGTGCGATTCCACCGGGTACCGGGTACCGGTGAGTTGTGCTGGGCCGTAGCTGCGTAGCAATTGTTCTACCCAGCTGGTTTTATCGAGCTTGAGGCCGATGTTCACCAACACTTTCAGCGAACCGGGCAACATTTTGCCGTCTACCGAAAAATAGCCTTCCTGCAGGTGCCGGTTGTACAACTCGAACAGTTGATGCAAAACGCCCGACCCGCCGTAGCGCACATATCGCTTGCCGGCGAAATACCGGTAAAATGCTTGCAGGTTGCGATATTTCACCGGCTCGACAACCGCCCGGTGTTGCTGGAGCAATTGTTCGAAACGGCTGAACAGGCTATCGTTCTCGGGCTCGTCGAACAGTTGCAGGATGCAATGGTACAGCAAAGCCAGGGGCGACTGCAGGTAGGAAATGTGCTGAAACTCCTGCACCAGCACAGGGATGAGCCGCGCCGTTTCGCCGGCTTCGATGGGGCTCAATTGCCGTTGGAAGTTCAGGGCGCAGGCATATTCCAGTTTTAACACCGTATAAAAGGTGTCGAGGTGGCGGTGCGCCGCCAGGAGGTTGGCGTCGTCGGTATAGGTATTGAAGGTGCTGCTGAAAGCCGCGACCTCCTCTTCCAAATAGTAGTGTTGCAAGTGGTAGCTGGCGGGCTGTTCGCTTTGTTCGGCGAGCGTTTTTCGCCATTGGTTGATGTTTTGCCAGAACCGTTCTTCCAGGTTGTTGCTGCGATAGAACCGGGCCAGTGCCAGGTGTTCGCGGCTCGCCCAGGAATCGGCCAGAACGTCCTCAATCGTCAGGTAAAATTTGACCTGACGCAGCAAGTCGGAAGCCAGCGAGTCGATGGGGTTTTTGCCCCGCTCACGGTAGGTTTTTCCCGGAAAAAAATGCCTGGAGAGCGTTTTTTTATCCAGCTGCGGGTCTGATTCCTCCGAGTTGGCGGCGACGATTCGGTCGAACAAATCCTGAATTTGCCGGGCATTATACCCATGATTAAAAAACGGAGCGGCCAGAAACTGGCGCAGCCGTTTGGTTTGAGCACTGGTCAGCAAATGAGTGATCTCCAATAATTTTCGGTTCGGCATTGCATTTTTTTAACTGCTCAAATGTAAGGATCGCGGAAAAATGGGAAAAAACGTACTGAATTTGGCGCGTATAAAGCTGCTATTTCGCGGGTGTTTTGAACCGACTTTTTTCACACCATCTGAAGAAATAACATGTTTACTCGTTTGCGATTTCGCCTGAGCCGGCTTTGGATAATTCCCTTTTTCACCCTTGTAAATCAGGTATTGCCCGCACAAGCGCCCGAAAAATGTCCGCTCCCGCCGCCGGATAAAATTTGGGTCACTGAAGTTACCCCGACCACGATTACTGTGCAGTGGAGCCCCGTACCCAATGCCCAAATGTATGCGGTGGATATATTCGATGAAGCGAGCGGCAACCCGGTGGCCAACCTGACTACGCCGGAAACCGAAATCACTATAGGCGGGCTTACCCCCGGGCGCTGGTACCGGATCGTGCTGCGGGCATCCGCCTGCGAAAAAGGGCCGTTTGGCCCTCCGCGCGGGCTGGTCCGGCAAACGTCCATCATTATTGTCGATGTAATCATTCAACGGGAATGCCCCTTGCCCGGCCGGCCAACCAACTGGCCCGGAAATGTCAAGCAGTTCCCTCTGGTGATGAACAGCACGGATGTGTACCGCCTGGAATTTACCAACCCGCTCAACGGCGCCATGTTTGACTTCAGCACGGAGGCCTGGACCAACGCTTTGGGCATACAAGAAAACGCATCAGCGGGCTGCCATTTAGTAGCGACCGACTCCGTTTTGGAGGTACAGTACGATGTTCCTTTGCCCGGCGATCCTTACCTCATTCGACTGGAAATTGCCAATAGCCTGGCGCCGGACATGTTGTTCTCCGTTCAAAAATCACCTGCGGCGCAAGTCAGGGAAGCATTTTGTTCCGATGATCCGGCTAATCCGCGAACAATGCCTGACGGTTGGGCAGCGGAGGCGGAAGGCCGCTGGCTGATTGGGCCCAACCCGGTTGCCGACCGGCTCGCGGTGCAATGGACCGGTCCGGAAAATGGCGCCACGCAACTCCGGTTGGTTGACGCCGGAGGAAAAGTTTGGAAAGCCCTGGATTTTACGGCTTCGGCATTAGAGTTTTCCCTGAACAGCCTGCCGCCCGGGTTGTACTTTTTGCGCCTGCAATCGGAAAAATCTACCGTGGTGCAAATCATCGTTAAACGGCCTTGACAGATCCCGATAAGCTGAAAACCGACACGGAAAAGCGCCAAAAAGTGTGTTTTTCAAGGCAATGGCCGGTATTCAAATTTGCTGCGTCAATTCACTTTAATTGTTCACAGCCAATTTACTTTTTATGAAGAAAGTACTCTTCCTTTCCGCTTTTGCCTTGTGCCTGTCGGTATTTTATCTGGTGTCTTGTCAAAAAGATACGGTCGAACAAGTTGCATCCCAGGCCCAATCCCAATCCCAAGACCAAGTAGCAGCAACGGATCGTGGGCCTCAAATTCTGGGCACAGTTAGTAACATCTGTGTATGCAAACAAGGTCACTCCTGCACGGTATGGGCCTATACAACAGGCAAACGCAACGGTATCAAGGTAGTGCTCAACACGACTACACATAACTACTACAATGCTGCGCCTCCTGGTTTGCGCTACCAGATTTTCCCGGGTAACAGCTGCAGTGGGAGCCCGGTTGCTGATTTTTACTGTAACAAGCAAACAGTGGAATATGCCAGCACGACGTTGGCCAATGGTACTACGTATAGTTTAATGATATCAGCGCCCGGAGCCTCCTCTCCGTGTTATGTATTCACCACGGGTGCCTGCCTTGGTCAGCAGTGTATGCCAATTGAAAAATAAGGACAAAGTAAACCTATGAACACAAAGGCGCCTGCGGTTTGCGGGCGCCTTATTTTTTTAGCG
>CAZVZH010000057.1:0-23619 GCA_964630705.1 uncultured Saprospiraceae bacterium
GTATCGTGACCAACCTCGACCCCAATTATTTGAAAAACACCCTGGGTTTTGCCAACGCCTTCCCGGTGGTGCAGGAAAACTGCCCGCCCGCCACAGTAACCTACAAGGATACCTGGCACAACCTCAGCTGCGACGACGATTACATCGGATACGTGCGCCGGGTGTGGACAGCGGTGGATGCCAGCGGCAACAAGTCGAGCTGCACGCAAACCCTCAACTTTGTCCAAAAATCCATCGCCGATGTGCTGTACCCGCCCGACGTAACGCTGAACTGCAACAGCGGACCGATTGATACTACGCCGCAGGCAACCGGAGCGCCGTACCTCCAGGCCTTCGGCCTGAACTTCCCGATTTATCCCGATCAGGGTTACTGCAAACTGTCGGTTACCTATTCCGATCAAAAAATACAGGTATGCACTGGCACTTACGATATCGTGCGCACCTGGACGGTGTACGATTGGTGCTCGCCCACCACGCCCATGCCGCCCAGCACCAACCCGAAATATTATATTCAGATCATTAAAGTGATCGACAACACGGGGCCGGCCCTGAACTGCCCGGCCGACCTGACTGTGAGTACCGACCCGCTCAACTGTTGCGCTACGGCGAATTTGCCCGACATCATCGTGTCGGACGCCTGCTCGCGCATCAAATCGGCTTATGCCCGTGTGGAGGTGCGCCATGAAATTACCGGCGATGTGATTGCCACGTACGATGTGCCGGGCACGCCGTCGAGCTTTCCGGGCGACCTGCCGGGCAACCCCGATACGCTGGTGGTTTTCGGTTTTACCCCTTGTTTGCCGCTTGGCACGCACACCGTTACCTATACGGTGGAGGACGATTGCGGCAACACCAGTTCCTGTTCTTTTGAAATGACGGTAGCCGACCTCGTGCCCCCGGTGCCGGCTTGCGACGAAATCACGCAGGTGGCCCTCGGGATCGACGGTATGATTTTCGTCAACGCGACCACTTTTGACGACGGCTCCTACGACAACTGCGGCAACCAGGTAAGCTTCAAAGCCCGCCGCAAAGACAGCAACAGCTGCCAACCGGTCGATCATTTTTACGATCAGGTGAAATTTTGTTGCGAGGATATCGGCGACACCATCCTGGTCATCCTGCGGGTGTACGACGTGTTTGTGGCCCCCGGCCCGGTCGACCTCGATTTTGAAGAAGAACATTCCAACGAGTGCCTGGTGCAGGTGTATGTGGAGGATAAAATCAAACCCACTTGCACGGCGCCCGCGCACGTGACGGTGAGCTGTGAAAATTTTGATCCCAGCTTGTGGGCCTACGGCATGGCTACCGGAACCGATAATTGTTGCGTGGATACAATTTTGGTAACGGAAAACTACCAGCAGTTCGACACCCTGTGCAGCAAAGGCACTATCGTGCGCAGCTTCCGGGTGTTCGATTGCGGCGGCTTGTCAAACCAGTGCACCCAGCGGATTGTGGTGCAGTACCAGCAAAACTATGCCATCCGGTTCCCGCACGACTGGATCGCCACCACCTGCGACGGCAGCGGCAACTGGGGCGCGCCGGAGTTTTATGGCGAAGACTGCGAACTCATCGGGGTGTCGTTCAAAGACGAGGTGTTTACTGTAGTGCCCGATGCTTGTTTTAAAATCGAACGCACCTGGACGATCATCAACTGGTGCACCTTCGACCCGAACAAGCCCTGCACCTACGTGCCCAACCCCAACCCGAACGCCACCGCCAACCACCCCTCCAACCTGGTCGGCGCCGTGGTGTCGCCCGCCGGAACGCCGGCCCCCTGGGCGCCGACGAATGTGAAAATCAGTCCAACTGACCCGGCCCCCACCAATTACAGCACCTTTTGGCAAGCCAACGCCAACTGCTACCAGTACAAACAAATCATCAAAGTGATCGATACGCAGCGCCCGGCAGTGGAATGCCCCGACACCACCGTGCAGGTGTGCGACCTGACGACCAACTCCAACCTGTTGTGGAACGCGCCGCACTGGACCGACCCCATGACCGGCAGCCACGACCTCTGCGAAGCCCCCACCGACCTCTGCATCACCGCCCTCGACGCCTGCTCCGATACCAACGTGACCGCCCGCTACCTGCTTTTCCTCGACCTCGACAACAACGGCTCTATGGAAACGGTGGTGAGCAGCACCAATCCGCCCGACCCTGGCTTCATTGCCTTCGGAAATGCCAATAGCCCGAACTACGGCGGCGGCGCGCTTCAGGCCTTTGACCACCGCGCGGTAGCGCTCAACCAGAAATACCGCTTCGCCCTGCAACAAGTGGTTTCAGGCGGGAAAGTGCAGTTTTGCCTGCGCTGGAACACCCAGCTGCAACCCAATGTATATGAATTGCCCGAATTGCCCTACGGTACCCACAAGATCAAGTGGATCGTGCTCGACGGCTGTGGCAACGAAACGGTCTGCGAGTATACTTTCGTGGTGAAAGACTGCAAACCGCCCTCCGTAACCTGCCTCAACGGCTTGAGCGTCAATATTATGCCGCAGGGCATGGTGACGATGATCCCTGCCACCTTCGTGCAAAACGCCTACGACAATTGCACTTCGAGCAACCTGCTCATCTTCGGTATCCGCAAATCAGGTACCGGCACGGGATTCCCCTTCAACCCGGATGGCACGCCGCAAACCAGCGTCACGTTCACTTGCGACGACATCGGATTTAACCTGGTGGAAATTTGGGCCATGGACTTGGCCGGCAACGCTGACCACTGTACCACCTACATCAATGTGCAGGACAACCTGGGCGTTTGCGGCGGTACCAACGGCGCCGTGGCCGGCCTGATCCTCACGGAAACAGGCCAGGGCGTCGAGGACGTCGGCGTGCAGGTGCAGGCCGACCCGGGCAACGGTTTGCCGCCGATTCAGGTCGCCGGCATGTCGGATGCAAATGGCAATTTCGCCTTTGTCAACCTGCTGCCGCCGGCTGCCAACGCCGTTGTACATCCGCACAAAGACAACGACCCGCTCAACGGCGTGAGCACCTACGATCTGGTATTGATCAACAAGCACATCCTAGGCTTGGCGCCACTCAATTCGCCCTACAAAATGATCGCTGCCGACGCCAATAACAGTCGCTCGATCACGACCTTCGATATTGTCGAACTGCGCAAACTCATCCTGGGCCTGTACACGGAACTGCCCGAAAACAGCTCCTGGCGTTTTGTTGACAAAAACTACGCGTTTCCCAACCCGTACAACCCCTTCCAGGAAGTTTTCCCGGAAACCCGCACGCTGAGCGACGTACAGGGATCTATGCTGGCCGAGGATTTTATCGCGGTTAAAACGGGCGACGTCAACGGAAACGTCGTCACCAGCAGCCTGCTCTTCGTCGACGAGCGCAGCGAGGGTACGCTGTTGTTCGATGTGGACGACCAGTTGGTAGAGGCCGGAGTGGAGTACCGGATTCGCCTCAAAGCCGCCGAGCCGGTGCTGGGTTACCAGTTTACCCTGCATTTTCCCCAACTCGAATTGCTCGACATCGAGCCGGGCGCCGGTATGCAGAGCGGTCATTTCGCCCACTTTCCCGATGAACACAGCCTGACTACCTCGTTCAACAACGCGGAATCCGAAACGCCCGCAGCAGCCGAATTCGGCCTGCGCTTCCGGGCAAAAACCGGCGGCCGCCTGAGCGAGCTGCTGCAGGTGTCGAGCCAACGCACCCGGGCCGAGGCCTACCGCGCAGCGCCTGGCGCGCCCGAAATGCTCGACGTGGGCCTGCGCTTCAACGACGGCGCTTCCAACACCGTCACCGGCGTCGGCTTCGAACTGTACCAAAACCGGCCCAACCCCTGGACCAACACCACGCGCATCGGCTTCCACCTGCCTCAAGCCGCCGAAGTGACGCTTCGGGTGTTTGAGGAATCGGGCCGGGTGTTGCACCAGCAGCAAGGCTTGTTCAACCGGGGCTATAACAGCATGACGCTCGACAACCGAATAATTGGTAGTTCCGGCCTGCTTTTCTACCAAGTAGAAACGCCCACCGATAAGGCGGTGAAACAGATGGTGCGGCTGCGGTGAGGTTTGTAAAAGATTACCCTAATAGCACTTAAAAACACTAGAACCACACTAAGAACTGCTCTTTTTAGTGTGGTTTTAGTGTTTTTAAGTGCTTTTAGTGGTAAAAAAAGACAACCTGCAAAACCGGTAAACAATCTCCAAACTCAAGCAGTTATACCCGGCATGAAAAACTCGCTGCGGAAATTTCAACGCTTTTTCCTGGCTTTCTGCGCGCTGGCGCCCCTGCTCCTGCCTGCCCAGGGCCCGCTCGACGGCTATCTGAAAGGCAAAGGCGTACTCGACCTGGCGCCGGCATTTTCTTTCAATTCGGCCCGTAGTTTCGACGGCGCCGCCGGCCAAAATTTCGCCGTGCCGTACCGCGGCAGCCTGCTCAGTTTGTTCGCCGAATACGGCCTGAGCCGCCGGGTCGATTTGGTGGGCACGGCCGCCTATGTGTTCACCTCCAGCCAAAGCGGTTTGCAAGACGGCGGTTTTTTCGTGAAATACCGCCCGGTGTACCGCGACTGGGGGCGCGCGGGGCGCTTGGGCGCTTTGCTGGCCGGCGGACTCAGTTTTCCGCTCTCCAACTACGAGCCGACTGTTTCGGGCGCGCTCGGGCAAAAAGCCCTGGTGTTGCCCGCGCGACTGATCCTGCAGTGGGAAAGCGCTTTCGGCTTGTTTTTGAACCTCACCGCCGGGTACAACTGGCGTTTTGATCGGCTCCGCGCAGACGACATTGCCCGTGTTCGCCAGAATCGGCCTGATTACCAACCGGTAACGCCCGCCGATTTTTCCACGGTATTGTTCAAAATCGGCTTCCCCGCCGCCCGCTACTATCTCGACGCCTGGCTGGAGCGGCAACACACCGTCGGCGGAAATGACTACGTCCCCGATCTGCCCGATTTACCGCAGGCCTACGGCGTTTCCTACACGCAAGTCGGCGGCACAGCCTATTTTTCCGAAACCGGGAAAAACGGCTTTTTCGTCAGCGGCGGCTACATCCTGGGCGGCCGCAATACCAGCCGGATGCTGCGGCTGAGCATCGGGCTGGTGATCAAATGGAATTAAGAATACGGAATGCGGAATGCGGAATGCGGAATTTTTCACCATTTCGGTGAGGGCAATTGAGTAAAATAATGCAAATCACTTTCCTCCACCAGGATCAAAAAATTCCGCATTCCGCATTCCGCATTCGCATTCCGCATTCGTCAAAATGGCAGTTGAAATGTTATAATTTTGTCAAAGTGGCATATGAAGGAGGAACAATGGTTGCTGGAACGCTGTTTGAAGAATAAAAGCAACCTGAACCCTTTCTCATTCAGAAAATTGTTCTCGTCATGTTCCCGATCCAGAATAACCGCCAATTGCCCGCACAACAACCGCTGTATTTCGATGATTTTATTACCCGAAACAATTGGAAAGCGGCTGAAAAACGCCTGCAACTCCAGCTTAGCCCGATGCCGGCAACCAATGTATACGAAACTGAAGACCACTTCGTGATCGAGCTGGTGGTACCCGGTTTGACGCAGGATGATCTCCAAATTGATGTCACGGATAACAGCGTAGATATCCGGTATGAGCCCGATTTCAGCCGTTTCGAGCCCTATGGCAGCCGCCGCTACCTGCACCGCGAATACCAGCACCTGGCTTTCCGGCGTGAATTTCAACTGAACGCTGCCGCGTTGGATTTGGAAGCCCTGGAGGTTTCGTCGGCGCGCGGGGTGGTTTTTGTGGAGATTCCCAAGCGGCAGGGCCGGGGTGGGGTGGCCTTGCAGGTGCCGTTTTCATTGAATTAAAACCTGTCAGGTCAAAATAAAAAAACAGCGGCCAGCTCTTTCGGGAGCCGGCCGCTGTTTTTTTATTTTGACCTGACAGGTTAGTGTTTCACCACCTTAGCCACACTCCGGCCCGTGGCGTTTTCCACGTTAACCAAATACAAGCCGGCCGGCAGTTCGCGCACATTGAGCGGCAGTACTTGCCCGGCGTGAATGTTTTGCACTTTTTGCTGGAAAGCCACGCGGCCATCGATACCCACCAGCAGCACCTGAACGGCGCCTTCGGCCGCTTCGCCGAAGTTGAGCGACAGCACGTCGCGCACCGGGTTGGGCTGTACGGTGAGGCCCAGGGCGTTGTCGGCAGTTTCGTCGGTACCGATAGTGGCGTCGGTATCGATGATTACGCCGCGCTCGGGCGCCCGGGCGCAAGCCAGGTCGCCGGCGGATGAAGTCACGCAGGCTTCCAGGTCGTAGTTGATCATATCGAGAATATCAACCTGGTCGACGATCCAGCCGCCGCCAGGGACGTTGGTATTGTCGTCGGTGCCGATGCGGAACTGGAAGAGGATGTCTTTCCCATTAAATTCGCTTAAGTCGAAATAAGAGCGCACCCAGCCGCCGGAGTTGCCGGAAAATCCGCTCAGGAACGGAATAGCGAAGGTGCCGTACTGAATGGCGCTCGGATAGGTGTGGCGGAATACTTTGGCGGGCGCCAGGCGGCGCCAGCTGTTTTCACCGGAAATCTGAATTTCCAAAAAGCCTGCGTCGGCGCTGGCTTCGGTGTTGTAATTGTGCCAAAAGCGCATGACGGGCTGGTTGCCGGAAACGCTGACCGGGATGTAGTGCAGCAACACCTGATCGGTTTCCGTTTCAGGCGCGTCGGCGCGCCAGGCGAAATCGCCTACTTTCACAGAGTCTTCCTGAAGATAAAAAATGTTGGCGCCTTCGCCGTTGTTTACCAGTGAAATCCAGCTGTCGCCCTCGGTTTCCATGTCGTCGCGGAACTGGAGCAGCGATTTAACAGCGGGGTCGGTTTTTGCCGTGTAGGTTACTGTGACCACTTGCCGGGAAGCCAGGGTGCCCAGGTTCCAAGTGACCACGCCGGAGTTGTTAACGCCGCCGTTGCTGGCCGAAACCAGCGACCAGCCGTTGGGCAGCGGGTCGGTTACCACTACGCCCGTTGCGGCTTCGTCTTTGTGGTTGGTGATGGTGATGGTGAAGCTGGCATTGTCGCCGGGAGTGACCAGCGGTGTGGTGGTTACCTTCTGGATTTTCAATTCCTTGACGCAGGTGGGGATGGGGTCGAAGTTTTCAATACCGTCGGCGGCGTCGTCGCTGCTGCCCTGGCTGGCGAAATAGCCCATGCCGCGGCGGGCAAACACTTCGCTGATGAGGCAGGTGTCGGCGCCGTCGTAGTTGAGCAGGTCGGCGCCCATGATGCCGTCGCGGCCGTCGAGGAAGCCGGGGCTGCAGGGCTGATATTTCATGCCGTCCATGACGAGTTGGATAGCGCGGGCGTTGCCACTGTTGGGGTTATTGATGTCGGCGTCGTAGCCGTATTTTTCGACCATAGCCCAGTAAAGGTCCCAGGTAACAGCGGCCCAGATTTCACCCAGCGGGTGCACGGCCGTGTTTTGGGCGACAGTGGCATAAGTCACCGGGTTGATGCTCATGTCGGTGCTGTACGGGAAGCGACGGATGCCTTGGCCGTCGTTGGGCTGGCGGAGCACGAAGGTGCCGACGCCGCGTTTTTGAGCGGCTACGTCGCCAGGTTTTACGCTAGTGACCAGGGTAAACCAGTCGCTCCAGCCTTCGCCCATTTGCTCGGCATTGCCCAGGCAGCCGCTGTTGTTGGGGCCGCCGGTGAGGCGGTTGGAAATGCCGTGGCCAAATTCGTGCGCAATAATGCCGTTGTCGAAATCGCCGTCGAGAAAAGCGGGTCCGGAGACGGTAGGTTGTACCAGCGAAATGTTGAGGCCCGCGCCGGCATACTGGCGGATGAGGTCGCAGTTGGGTTTAGTCATCATGACAGCCGGGATGGTCACTTGCGCGCCGACGGCGCCGGCGCCCATGCCGATCGTAGCGTCTTCAAAATTGCAAATGATGCAAGCCACAGCGCCGGCTTGCTGGGCGTTGAGGGCTTTGCGGCCGAATTCGCACACACCGCGGTCGATCAGGGCGATTTTACCCACCAGGTTATTCACCGGAGGGGCGCAATTTTTCGTGGCGTCGTCGGAGCCGGAGCCGTCGTCGGTGATCACAACATCGCCCGTTACCGGGATGGCGTTGATCGTTCCGCCCCAACCGCTGGCCGCTTGCGCGTAGTAGGTGCCGTTGATCACACCCGGGGCGTTTACTTTGACAATATTGCCGCTGGCGCCGCTCCAGGTATACATCTGCATGCGGCCGGGGCTGCCGTCGGCGGGTGTGGAAAAGTTGGCGTTGTTGGTGCCGCCGCCGTCGACGGCTTGTGCGAGCACAGCGTCGTTGCCCTGGCCGTCGTTGCCGTAGTTGTTGGTCTGGAAATTACCAGATTCTTCGTCGAAGCCATACCGGTAAAAGATGTCGTGCATCATGTTGTTCATGTAGAACAGGTTGGTCACGGCTGCCAGCAGGTTGCTGTCGGGTTCAGCATTGGGGTTGTAGGGGAAGTCGAATGTCAGGGTAGGGCCGCCGTCGGCCGATTCGTCGGGGGTAGGGCTGTTGTCGTCCGCGCTGTCTTCGAAAGCCCAAACGTTGTTGCCGCGGGTGTAGGTAAAATCGGCGCCGGCTACGCCGTTGACATCGAGCCAGCCGTAGGGCGAGGCTTCGGGGTCGGCGGGATTGACCACCAGCTCGCGGGCGCCGTGCGCAGGACTTTCAGTCGGCAGCTTGAACACGCGGTAGGATTCGTCGACGCTGCCATCCGCCAAGTTTGAAGTTTGAAGTTTGAAGTTTGAAGTCGGGGCTGGGGTGTTTTCCGTTTCTTCGGCGCAGCTTTCCCAGGCGCGGTGCGTATGGCCGGCTTTGCAGTACACCGTGTGGTTGAGTTGTTGGAGCACCTGGCCGGTTTGGGCGTCGATGTTCATCGTCCACAGATCAGACGTATTGCTTTGGTCGATGTACAGGCTCCAGGCCAGGCGGGGCTGGCCTTTGGCGGTGAGCGCATAACAAGCGCGGACGGTTATTTCCGATTTGGATACCGCGCCTTTGTCAAACAGCCAGTTGCGCTCGTCCGTTTTGCGGATCAGAGCGGGAACCTGGTCGGCGCTGAAGCCCAACTGGAGCAAACCCAGCTCCAGGGCTTTGGCTGCCGATAGCGAGGGCAGGGTGGTATTGACCCGCTGCGACAAGTCGCTCACAAAGCGGTGGCCCTGGTGATACACCGAGCCGTCGGGTTTGACGTGCAGGCCGAACAAGGCATTGTACACCGGGATGCCGGCGTGTTGCTGTTGCACCCACACGTGGGTGACGCCGCTGTTGCGCGACACGTAAGCGTCGGTCACGCGCACGTCCGACACATCCTGGCGGTTCAGGTTGAATGCTGCAGGGTTGCTCTGCAAAAAGCGCAGAGCCGTTTCCCGGGCTTGGGCGGTGTTTTGAGATTGGGATTGCAGCGCCGGGACAATGCCCAACACCGCGGCTGCGAGTAGCCAAAGGCGTTGTAAAAGGATACGACTCATCAGACAGACAGTAGAGATTTGGTAAAATAATCACCCGGGAGAAGCGTGCGCCCGGGCAGCGAAAGCGGCCAAAGGTAATGTGCCCACCTTTTTTTCAATAGGCCGCCCCGGCAGAATCTGCCGTTTTGCTAATTGTAACCAGCTCAAGGTTTCTGGTTAGAGGGTTTCTGGTTTCTGGTTAGAAAGTTTCTGGTTGTGGGGCGCGGGTTGGAAGGGGTTTGGGAGCGGGTGGGTTTAACGGACGACGGTGACGTTGCCGGAGTAGGACAGCCGGACGCCGTCGTAAAACAGGATATCCGCGCGCCAGACGAATACCCCGGGCGACACCGGGTCGCCTCGGTACCAGCCGTCCCAGCCCCGTTGGTCGTCGTTGGCCGCACCGATGTTTCGGAACAGCAGTTCGCCCCAGCGGGAATACACTTCCAGTTTTACCTCAAGCACTTCCGGGCCGCCATACACGGTGAAATAATCGTTCGCCCCGTCGTCGTTCGGGCTGAACACGTTGGGGATATACACATCCCGCGTTTTCAGCACCGTTATGGTGAGGCTGTCTGTAGCAGTGCAGCCACCCGGCGCCTCTACGGTGAGGGTGTAGGTGGAGGTTTCAGCGGGCGTGGCGAGGGGTTCCGGGCAGTCGATGCAGGAAAGACCCAAGGGAGGCGCCCAGGCATAGAGGTCGAGCGGAGTGTCCTGCACCAGCTGGAGTTGGATGCTTTCGGCGAGTTCCACCGTCAGGTCGGGTCCCAGTTCAATATTCGGGATAATTGGTTTTTTAAAAACTGCGGAGGCCGAGTCGGTGCAGCCGTTCGCGTCTTTTGCGGTGAGCGTATGGCTGCCGGGCGGCAAGTTTAAAAAATGCATGTCGGCGCCAAAACCGCCGCCGGAAAGCGCAAACTGGTAGGGAGCGACGCCTCCGGTTACTTGAATAACATGGGCTTCGCCGGTGTTGATTCCGGTGCAGCCGGGGTCTTGAAATTGCGCGTCGAGCAATAGTGGCGGCGGTTCCGACAAAACCACGCCCTGAACTTTTGAACACCCCGCCGCGTCGGTCACCGTACATCGGTAGGTACCTGCCGGCAAATTTTGGATGTCGGGGCCGGCGTTTCCGGTGCTCCAGGCAAAGGTATAGGGTGGCAGGCCGCCGGTTACCGTTGCAGCAATCGAGCCATTGGCATCGCCGGCGCAGCCGATGTTAAAGCCGTTAAAATTGGACGTTGTGGTAGAAAAGGCAAGGAGCGGCGGCTCTATGACGGTTTGCAGAAGAATGAGCTGGTTGCCGAATAGGTCTTGTACCGCAACGGAATAGGTGCCGGCCGGAAGGTTGGGGATACTAACCGGCGTGATCAGCGCAGCAATGGCGCCGGCGCCTGAAGGCCCCGTTCCGCCGATGCGTTCCCAGAAATAGCCGAAGGGCGGCGTGCCGTTGGCCACCGAAAACTCCAGCGCGCCATTGGTGAGGCCGTGGCAGCTGGCCGGCTTTGCGGTTATTTGCCCTTGAAGATTGCACTGGATGATTTGAAGGGCCAGATGAACAATACTGTCGCAGCCGTTGACGGAAAGCAGGTTTTCCTGATATTGACCTGTTTGCGAATAACTATTTCCACCGACGGTAATGCTATCCCCGTCGCAGAGGTTGACGTTGAGGTTGGTGCTTGCCGCTTGCAGGGCTTGCACCGATACGCGCACAAGGCTGTCGCAACCCAGCGAGCCCGGGTAATGGAACGCGTAGTTTCCAGCGTCGCAGAGCAGGGTATCGCCGTAGGCGAAACAATCGCCCGGACAGATGGCGGCGGAAATATCGGTTGGGGCAATGCCGTGCACGTAGATGCTCCGGCATGCCGGCGCAGCGGTGTCGCAGGTGTTGGAGGCGGTCACGCAGAGTTGATTGATTCCGGGTGTGAGCGCCTCGAGGGTCACGGTGGTGTCTGTTTCGGAAGCAAAGGGCTGGCCGTTCAGCGTCCAGGAGAAACGCGCGGCGCCGGGCGGCAGGCTCACCTGGTAGTCGGTGGGCGTGTTGGTGCAGATGGTATCAGGGCCGAGAATCGTTCCGGAATTTGCCAGCGGCGGCACCAGGGTCGTGCCGCTTACTACCTTGATGGTGTAGCTGCACACATCGTTTTGGTTGCCGTCCATGACAAAAAAGTAGTACTGGCCGATGGTCAGGGGGACAGTGTTGGTGAACGTCTGAGTGGTGTTGGGCGGGATGTCGGTGTCGCAATTCGACACGAGTTGGAAGGTTTGGCAGTCCAAGCTATAGTAAATGCCGACTTCCAGCCCGTTTCCGTTTTGGCAATTGAAAACACTGACAGAGAGGGTCAGGTTGGTGCTCCCGGCAATAAAGCCAATCCATTGCATGTGGTGGACATTGTTGGTGCAAAACCCCGGCGGGGCCTGCCCCTGCACGCCGTCGCTGTTGATGCCGGTGAAGCCGTTGATATCGCAAATGATACAGGCTTCAGAGCAAAAAGGTTTCATGTCGGGATTCGGGCCGCAAGGCTGGGGTTGGGCAAAAAGCGCTTGGGAAAAAAGCAGCGAGCAGGCTGCAAGCAGGGCGTAGTTTTTCATTATGTATCGACAAGGTAAGTACTGTTGCACCTTAATACGGTAAACCGCCCCGCCCGGTTGCGCCAACCCTCCAACCAGAAACCCTCCAACCAGAAACCCTCCAACCAGAAACCTTTTTTTACCTTTGTCCAAACCTTACATCGCGTGCTGTCTAACCATCACGAACAACCCGTACCACCATATTCCGGCGACATGATGCCCGAAATAAAATTGTTCTCCTGCTCGGCCTCCGAACAACTGGCCGCTGATATCTCCTTTCACTACGACGCGCCCCTGGGCGATAAAACGCTGGCCCGGTTCAGCGACGGCGAAATGCAACCCATCATCAACGAAAGCGTGCGCGGCGCCTTCGTGTTTTTTATCCAAAGCACCTGCCAGCCGCACGACAACCTGATGGAACTGCTCCTACTGATCGACACGGCCCACCGCGCCTCCGCCGGCTACATCACCGCTGTGATCCCGTATTTCGGTTACGCCCGGCAAGACCGCAAAGACAAACCCCGCGTGCCCATCAGCGCCAAACTCATGGCCAACCTGCTCACCACCGCCGGCGCTAACCGCGTGATGACCATGGATTTGCACGCCGACCAAGTACAAGGCTTTTTCGATATCCCGGTCGATCACCTCCGCTCAGAAGCGATCTACATGCCCTACCTGGAGGCGCAGGATATGTCGAACACTATTTTCGCCAGCCCCGATGTGGGCGGCGTAAAACGCGCCCGCGCTTACGCCAAACACTTCAAACGCGAGCTGGTGATTTGCGATAAATACCGCACCAAGGCCAATGAAGTCGCTTCCATGACGGTCATCGGCGACGTCGACGGCGCCGACATTATTCTCGTCGACGACCTGGTCGACACCGCCGGCACGCTCTGCAAAGCCGCCGACGCCCTGCTCGAAAAAGGCGCCCGCTCGGTGCGCGCCATTTGCACCCACCCGGTGCTCAGCGGCAAGGCCTATGAAAACATTGAAAATTCCAGCCTGAGCGAGCTGATCGTGTGCGACACGATTCCCCTGCGCCGCGCATCGCCGAAAATAAAAGTGCTGTCTACAGCAAAATTGTTCTCCCGGGCCATCCGCAACACCGTCGAACACAAATCTATCGCCGCTCTGTTTTTGGGAACCTGAACAGAACGAGAAATTTGCCGGTTGTCGGAGCAATCCGCCGCTTTCTTGTAAAAAGCCGCCGTTCCATAAATTGCAGTTTAGCGAAAGCTGACCGCCATTTACCTTCGCAAGAGTTTTCTCATAGTATGTTTTGATTTTCCTACTGCTTTCCTTCTGGCAGTAGGATTTTTTTCATCCACAGGGCCCCCGCCGCGCCTTCTTTATTCCCTAGTCCCCCCTTACTTTTTGTTTTGGCCCCTTTGCGTTGCCAAAACACTTCAATCCGACCGCTACGGTACAGTACCTGAGCACCTGTTCCTATTTTTTGCAGTACGCACGCGGAAAAACCGATGTTTTTCATGAAAAGAAAAGGAATCCTCGTAGCCGCCTCATTGCTGATTTTGGCAATGAGCGGCTACAGCCAGGTAAAAAGTAAGGCCTACCGGCTGATGCTCCACTCCTTGCTCGACCACAGCGTACCCGAAACCGGCGTAGCTGTCGCCGCTCGCGACTCCGCTTCCCTGATTTTTCTCGACGCCCGCGAACCCCGCGAATTCGACGTGAGCCACCTCCAAGGGGCTATCCAGGTCGGTTACGACCATTTCAACCTGAATGCCCTGCCGCCGCTCGACAAAAGCGCCCGCATCGTGGTGTACTGCTCGGTGGGGTACCGCAGCGAGAAAATTGCCGAAAAACTGCGCGCTGCCGGGTTTAAAAATACCGCCAACCTCTACGGCGGCATTTTCGAATGGGTCAACCAGGGCCACCCGGTGTACAACCAAAAAGGGAAAACCGAGGAAGTGCATGCTTATGATCGCAAGTGGGGCGTTTGGCTCAGCCGCGGTAAAAAGGTGTATTGAGTGCAACTACTTTTCAAATTGGACTTTTCAAATTGGACTTTTGACTTTTTTGAAACCCCTCTGGCAGGGACATTTTTTTAAGTCAAAAGTCCAATTTGAAAAGTTCAATTTGAAAAGTCTGATGCTCCCGGCTCAAAACTCAATTTCCAGGCCGTCGAACCCCAAGGCCACGCCTGCAGGCAACTGCCGCTCAATGTCGGCGCTGCGCCCCAACTCGTGGCTGACGTGGATGATCCAGGCGCGTTCCGGGCCGATTTTTCCGATCAACTCCAGCGATTCTTCCAGGCTGAGGTGGGTGCGGTGCGGCTTATGCTGCAAGGCATTGATCACCAGGTAGCGCACCCCGCGCACTTTCTCCAACTCCTCCGGCGCTATGCTTTTCACATCGGTCAAATAACAGAGTTCGCCGAAATGAAAACCCAAAATGGGCAGGCGCCCATGCCAAACGCCCACGGCTTGTACGGCGGTGCCGCGAATATTCAACCGGCTGGATTCGTCGATCACGTGCAATTCCACCCGAGGCAAACCGGGGATCGGATCGCCAAAAATATAAGCGAACCGCCGGCGCACATCGGCCGCCACCCGCTCCAGGGCAAACACCGACATGGGGTGGCCTGAGCGAAAGTTGAACGGCCGAATGTCGTCGAGCCCGATCACGTGGTCGTTGTGTTCGTGGGTGAGCAGGATGGCGTCGAGGTGTTGCACGCCCGCCTGAAGCATTTGCTGCCGCAGGTCGGGGCCGGTGTCGATCAGGATGTTGGTATCGCCGTCGGTTACCAGCGCAGCGGTGCGCAGGCGCTTGTCGCGCGGGTCGGCGGAGCGGCACACCGCGCAGGCGCAGCCGATCACGGGGACGCCCTGAGAAGTACCGGTACCGAGCAGCGTGATTTTCAAATTGTGCGGTTGAAATTGGATGTTGAACGCTGGCTGAAAAACGGGAAGGCCTTGGTTATGATTCTTGCTCTTGCTCCTGGGCTTGCGCTTTTTCCCATTTCCGGATCAACTCGCGCGAGCTGTCGGAAAGACCTTCGGAGTCGTATTCCAGGTTGGATAAAATATCGAGCAGGCAGTTGATGCGGGCTTCCGTGTCGAAAAACTTATTGATGACGGCAATTTTCCGGTGTTCTACCACGCAGTAGCCGCTTTGAAAACTGCCCTTTTCGTAGCGTACGCTGTATTCCAGCTCAGCGAAGAGCGTTTCCAGTTTTTTCAAAGTTGTTGCAGTGTAGCGCATGGTCTATCTTCGCTGCGGCGCGCCGGACGCCCGTTGCGTTTCAGCCGGCAGCAAAAGTATCCAAAATTTACCAGTCCATGTCAAGCATTCACAAAACTACTCCCGGCATGTTGCCTCATCGTTTTTTCCTGTTTTCCCTGCTCAGTCTGTTGCTCCTGCCCACAACTGCCGACGCCCAGCGGCGCCAACGCTTCAAAGCCGGACTGATCGCCGGCGTGACCGCCGCCCAAATCGACGGCGACGCCTCGGCCGGCTACAACAAGGTGGGCTTGCAGGGCGGCCTGCGCGGTATCGTGCTGCTCAATCAAAAACAAGACGCCAGCGTGGAAATTCTGTTCACCCAACGCGGCAGCCGCAACGAAGCCAAAACGCCGCCTTTTTTCAAAACTACCCTGAACTACATCGAAATCCCGGTGCAATGGCATTACCACGACTGGCCCGCCAACGGCGACCCCGACGACCCGGATTTCTACCGCGTCCACTTCAACCTCGGCCTGTCGTACGGCCGCCTGATGGGCTATACCGACGACTCCGACGGCTCCGTGGCGGGCATCACCCCGGCGCTTGACCACCTCAATAAAAATAGCTATTGTTTTCTCATCGGCGCCAGCTTTTTCGCTACCAAACACGTCGGCTTCAACTTCCGCTACCACCGGGCCTTCAACCGCCTGTACGAACCCGGCCAGCCCGGCACCAACTTCGCCTACTCCCTCAACGAGCACTTCCTGGCCCTGCAACTGATGTACATTTTTTGACATGCCCAAACACGCCGTCATCGACCTCGGAACCAATACCTTCCACCTGCTCATCGCCGAACGCGACCCCGCCGGCGCCTGGTCGGCCCTGCACCGCGACCGGCTGTTCGTCCGCCTCGCCGAATCCGGTATCCACCATATCGGTCCGGCCGCCTATGCCCGAGGTCTGGAAGCGCTGCTCCGCTTCCGGCAACAGCTCGACAGGCACGCCATTGCACCCGAAACGGTGTTGGCCTACGGCACCGCCGCGTTGCGCACCGCCGCTAACGCTTCCGATTTTCTGGCTGAATTGCGCCGCCAAACGGGCATTCGCGCCGAAGTGATCGACGGCCACCGGGAAGCGCAGCTGATTTTTCAGGGTGTGCGCCAGGCCGTTCCCTTCCCCGACAACCGGGTGTTGGTGATGGACATCGGCGGCGGCAGCGTCGAGCTGATCCTGGCTGAAGGCGAGCAGGTGCTGTGGCAGCAAAGTTTCCCGGTTGGCGTAGCCGTGTTGTTTCAACAATTTCAAAAAAACGACCCCATTGCGCCGGAGGAAGTTTCCGCCGTTCGCCGCTACCTCGATACTGCCCTGGCCGAACTCTGGCCCCAGCTCGAACGCCTGCCCGCGCCCAGCCTCGTTGGCGCAGCCGGCGCGTTTGACATCATCGACAACCTGCTGCTCGATCCGGCAACCAAACCGCCGCTCTACGGCTACGTGCCCATGTCGGATTTCAACGTACTCTACGACCGCGTTGTCGCCAGCACCCTGGCCGAGCGCGAAGCCTGGAACCAACTGGCGCCCGAGCGCCGGCAAATGGTCGTGGTGGGCATGGTGCTTATCCGCCACATCGCCGAGCGCGCCCGCATGCATGAAATTTTTACCTCGGTGTACGCCATGAAAGAAGGCATGCTGCTTGAACTGGATGATGAATCCGGGAAATAGAGAAGCGCGGAGGATTGAAATCTACCCCAATATGCTCTTAATTTCCTACCCTGCACACTACCTTCCACACAGATTTTACACAGAAAAAGTTGCACAGATGTCACACAGAATAATTCAGCGTAAAATCTGCGCAATTTGTTCTGTGTAAAATCTGTGTGAAAATAGGCAGATCAGGTTGTACAAGTACCGCTGGTACGGGTAAACCCGCGCCCCAGCCTTCAAAACACCACCAACTGCCCAAACTGCAATACTTGCTCCATCTCCAGTGAGCAGGCATACACGCCCGTAGCCAGCCCCTCGAGTTGCACCGTCCCCGCCCCGATCAATTTTTCCACCCGCACCGCGCGCCCATGCTGGTCAAACACGCGGAACACCGCCGGCCCCTCGCCGCTGTACGTGAGCTGCACCGGGCTGCCGGCCGCCACCGGGTTGGGCGCCAGCAGGAAGCGCGCCGGCGCCGGCTGTCGATCGTCTGGTTCGGTTTGCCGCTCGATGGGCGCCGACTGCCAGCCGGGCTCGGGTTTGCTCAACGCCAGCTGGCCAAAGGTGTTTAAGGCCAAACCGTCGTTGAAAAATACCGAGCCGTCTATGCCAAATTTCCGGCGGTCGCCTTCGTCTTCGGCTTGCCAGGTCGGGCCTTCTCCAGCCGCCGGCCGCGACCACAGCCGGTACTCCGCCGCAGCGCTGAACAGCGACGCCCGGCCGATGCGGTAACACCGGATTTCCCGCAAGGGCTCGAACACCGCATTCGGGCCGTAATTGCGCACCACCCAGTAAGTCCGGGCCGTCGGGTCGGCTGCGGGCGCAGCGTCGGGCGACAGGTCGATCCGGGTGACGCAAACCTCGCCCCCGGGCAAAACACCCGTTTCGGCAGTGCTGAATTCCAGCCCGACATTTTTTCCAAAATTATACCTGCCAGGAGCGGTCACACTGCGGCGCGCGCTGGCGCCCGGCCCTACAGCCAGGGTGGAAGCCGCCCGGGTGGCGTTGCCGTTGAAACCCAGGTGCCGGGTGCCGCTGCGGTCGAGCGCGGCGCCGCCCGTTTCATTGAACTGGTAGTAGGCGCGGAGGCTATGGTCGGCAGTGTCGAGCGCCAGAAGGTGCATGTGTTCGCGGATTTCCGCCTGGCTCAAGGCCCGGGCGTACACCCGCACTTCGTCGATCAGGCCGTTGAAAAACCGGCCGGTGCCGTTGGGGTCTTCCCCCAGGGTGATGGGCGCGTCGAAGGCCTCGGGGCCGCGGGCGGCGTTGTCCACCGCAGGCACGCCGTTTCGGTAAATGGTCACCCGGTTGGGCTCCACCACCAGGGCCACGTGCGTCCATTCGTTTTGCGGTACGGTGAGGCCGCTGTTCCACCACCAGCCGGCCTGGTTCCAGTGGTAGCTCAGGCGGTCGCCGTCGAAACCGATGCCGGCGGTGGTGCTGCCGCCCCGGCAAAACAGGATGCCGGCACGGCCGTCCTGCGCACCCAGCCATTTGATCCAAGCGCTGATGGTCACCTGGTCGCTGTGGAGGTGCAAGGCTTCGGCAGCCACAGCATTGTCGCCCATGCCGTCGAGCAGGAGTGCCTGCCCGGGGAAACTGTCGCGGTCGCAGGCATTGCTCACGCGCAGCAGGAGGGTGTCGTAAAAAATACCTTGCGGGGTGTGGAGGGCCATCCGCGCTTCGTACTGGCCGGCGGCGCCAAACACCACTTTGGGCTGGCGGGTGTCGGCGCCCGACACAAAAGCCGCGCCGGGAAACTCCCAGGTCCAGCTGGCGCCAGCGTGCTCGACCACCGAGTAATCATCAAAAAAGAAGGTATCCCGGGCGCAGCGGCTCTCGAGTTTGTCGGCCATGGCCTGTGGCAAAACGGCCGAAGGCTCGAACAGGGGCGCTTCCCAGACGCCGAAGCCCCAGCAGCCGTTGCGGATTTTGCCGTCGCGGTAAAACGGTTTGAGCCGGTTGGTTTCGGCGCTCAGGGGCAGCCCGGCACTGTACGGCTGCCAGTCGGCGTGGCTGTCGTTCCGGTAAAAAACGCCGTGGTCGGTGCCGAGATAAATGCCGCCGTCGGCGCCGTACTGGGCCAGAATATTAGCGATGCGGATGCCGTCGAGCGCAGGGGTGGTCAGGTTGGCCCAGGACTGGCCGCCGTCGTCGCTGCGGTAAATTTTTTTGCCGTTGGAGCCGTAGGTAAGCGCGCACCAGAGCCGGTTGGGGTTTTCGGCGCTCAGGGCGAGTTTGACGCGGTCGTTGTTGTTGGGCAGGGGCAAGGCCGTGCATTTTTGCCAGGACTGGCCGCCGTCGGCGCTGCGCCAGATGCTGTCGTCGACGCCGTCCCACTGCGAGCAGTAGAGCACCTGCGGGTTGGCACGGGCGATTTCGATATCGTACACTTTGTTGTCGGCATTGCCGGGGAAGGTGTAGAGGAGTTGGAACGAAGCCCCGCCGTCGGTACTCTTCCACAGCTGGTTGTCTTTTCCCAAAAATACGATACCCCAGCACTGCGGGTGCCACACCATCTCGCTGTTGGCGTAGTAGGCGTAGCTTTCGTTGGGAAACAGGCCGACGGGAAAGGAGCGCCGGCCGCCGGTAAGCCCGCCGTTCAGGCTGTAGCCGCCGATGTCGGAGTGGTAGGTTTTGAGTCCGGGGCCGGGACTGACGTAGCCCGTCGGCGCTTCGGCGCCGCCCATGCGGTAGTACGTATTTTCGGGGAACGACTCGTGCCAGGCCATGTTGCCGTTGTGGTAGCGGCCGCCGACGAGCAGGTCGTCGTTCCAGCCGCTGTCGAAGCCCCACATATCGGAGCCGGAAATGCCGTCCATGCGGGCTTCGTGGCTTTGTCCGAAATCGGTGGAATAGTTGAGGCCGCCGTCGCTGGCGATCCACAGGTCGGTTCCGTGGGCCGCCAGGGCCTGGATGTCGGGATGGCTCCAGGGCAAGTTGCCGACATAGCCGCCGAGGGCTTGCCAGGTAACGCCGCCGTCGGTGCTTTTGAACCAGGACGTGCCGCCGGCGATGAGCTGCTGGTCGTTGTTAGGGTTGACAACGATGGCCATGTCGTAAAAACCCTGGGTAAAGCCCGTGGTGCCGTTGTTGGCCATGAGGTTGGTGTGGTCGGGGATGCTGTAGGGTTCGCCGATGGCATTGGCGGGGTGGGTGTTGGTCCAGGTGTCGCCGTTGTCGGTGCTGACGAAGGTACCGATGTAGCCGTTGAGCGCGGGGCCGCTGCCGCAGAGGTAGGCGTAGAGTTTGTCGGGGCGGGAGGGGCAGGGGGCGAGGTGGGCGCCGGTGACCGATTGGCCCGAGCCGGGCGTGTACCAACCCGTTCCGGCGGCTGCCCAGGTAGCGCCGCCGTCGCTGCTGCGCAGGAAAACAGCGCCCGTGCCGTTTTGGCGCACCGCCCAGGCGGTGGTCGGGGCGCCGGGTTTGAAGTGCACGGTCCAGGTTTTTTGGCCGAACTTTTTCGTCCAACTCAAGCCGCCGTTGGCGCTGAAAAGCAAGCCCTGGTCGGCGGCGGCCAGCATAATGTCGGGGTTGGCGGGCGAAATGGCGAGAGCGTTCACCCAGAGGTTGTTTTCGGTGTACACGCTCGTCCAGGTGGCGCCGCCGTCGGTGGTTTTCAGGATTTTACCGCCGGTGGCGGCGTAGGCGGTGTTGGGGTCGGCGGGGTGGATGCGCACGGCGCCGAAGGCTCCGTGGAGCAGGTCGGCGCTGAGCAGGGTCCAGTTCAGGCCCTTGTCGACGGTTTTCCAGAGGCCGCCCGATTCGCCGCCGGCGTAGAGCACGGAGGGGTCGGAAGGGGCGATGTCGAGGGCGTAGATGTTGGTTTGCCAGGTGACCTTGGTGGTTCCATCGATGTGGAAGGTGCGGGAAGGGCCGGCCCAGGTCCAACTGCCGCTGTTTTCCGGCGCGGCGCGGCGCAGGGCGCGCAGGGCGGTTTCTTTTTGCCGGTCGTCGGTGGGCGTGGGGAAGCGCAGGCTGCCGTCGGCCTGCACGAAGGGGCGGGCCCAGGCCATCCAGCGTTTGTAAAACTGGGTGTAGCTGTTTTTTTCAAACGGCCGCTCGCGGTGGAAGTCGCGGTAAGCTTTTTCTAATTCAAAAACATTGGGTTGGTCGCGCAGCATCAGCCCGAGCCAGGCCGGGGCGCCGGGGGCGGGGTAGGGCGGTTCGGGTTTTTCCTGGGCGGGGGCGGGGCAGGCGCTCAGGCAGGCGAGCGCACAGGCGAGTATGAATTTTTGCATGGCGGAGAAGGAACTGGTTGGGGCAAAGAAATTGAATCCCGCCTGAAATGGTGTAAAAAACGTGCAGCCTTGTTGCTGGCCGTTCCTGTTTTTGTAAAATCTTCTCCACTTTTGAAAAAAACGACTGCAGTATGAATGGCGCAACGGACGTGGTTTCTAAGGAAGCGATATTAAACGCGCTCAGTAAAATGCCCGATCAAATCCCGATCGATACGCTCCTCGATGAAATAATCTACCTGTTCAAGGTGGAATCGGCCTTGCGAAAATCGCAAAAAGGAGCAGGTATTACCATCGAGGAATTTCGCCAAAAGGTCAAAACATGGGCGAAGTAAAACTAATCATCACTCCGGATGCTGACGATGACATTCTGAGAGTACACCACAGCGCAAGGCCGCCGGAGGCTGAATGAAGGCGATTTCAGTAACTACGGTTTCACCAACCGCCCCGAAAAAACCCGCCCGCCATCCACCACCCGCACCGAGTACAACCCCGGCGGCAAACTACCCGCCTCCACCGCCTCGCCCGCCGCGGCAACCACCCGTTTCACCAGCCTGCCCTGGCTGTCGAACACACTGATCTCCAGCTGCTGATCGCCCGGTTCCGGAAGTTGTACGGTGAAAAAACCGGCGACGGGGTTGGGCGTAATTTCAATTGGGGAAAAACGCGGCTCGAACACTTCCTTGACCTCCACCGTAAAATCGGGGCGGTAGCGGGCCAGGGCAAATTTTCCGTCCGAGCTGCCGGCGAGTAGCACTTTCCCGTCGGGTTGCACGGCGAGGGCGTAGGGGCTGTCGTCGCCGCCGTCAAAATCAGTGAGCACAAAACTGCTCGTTGCGCTCGTGTAGTCCAGGATTCCATTGGGGAGGTAACGGGCGAGGAAGAAATCGGCGCCGTTCGGGCCATACCGTTCGCCGGCGACGAGGATTTTCCCGTCGGGCAGAAAAACGGTGCTGCGCGCGCGGTCCGCGTTGCCCAAAGAAATTTCTACGTAATAATCGAGATCGAAGTCGCCGTTTTCCAACAACCTGATCCAGGACAGCGCATTCTGATCGCTTAGGGCCAACAGTATTTTTCCATCCGGCTGCGGAAGCAAGGCGAGGAGCGTGCCGGACCACCAGAACATACCATTTTCAAAACTCGGATCAATGGTCCCGTCGCTCAGATACCGGTATAGTTCCGGACATCCTGGGTCCGAGCTCGTTGCCAGAATTTTTCCGTCAGCCTGAAGAGCCACGACGTTCAGGTCGCAGCAAGTGGGCCTTGTGACGACGCCCCCGGTTCCAAAACTCGCATCCAGACTTCCATCCGCCAGGTACCGGACGAGGTAGGCGGTATCCGCCGCGTGTTCACAGCCGTTGAGGTTGGAGCCACCCGCCAATATTTTTCCGTCGGCTTGCAAGGCCAGCGCGCTTACCGGCCAGGTACCGGAATAGGTGAAGCTGCTGTCGGGCGCCCCGTTTGCCAAAAAACGAAAGATGTTGGTTTTCGATCCGTTTGCGCCTCCGCCCGCCAGGATTTTTCCGTCGGGCTGCAGGAGCACGGTGGCGCCGGTAGCGTACCCATTATCGCGTTTAAAAAAACCATCGGCGTGATCGCCAAAATCCGGATTGCCGTTGGCGTCGAAGCGAGCGAGCGCCAGGCCGCCGTAGATGGGGGCTCCATCCGCGTTCGACCCGGCGGCCAGTATTTTTCCGTCGGGCTGCAAGGCCAAGCTAAGAAACGATCCGCCGCTTTCGCCGATATTGACGGCTACTGCCGCGCCACCATTGAAACTGGCGTCGAAAGCGCCGCCGGGCAGGTACCGGGCCAGGGCAAAGTCGCCGCCCAGCGTGCCGGCAACGGCAAGGCGCTGGTTGGCTTGCACAGCCAGGAAGTTGTTTTCCGAGTCGACAGGTAAAGTTCCATTCAGGGCAAAACCGAGGTCGGGCAGGCCCCCGGCTGTAAATTTGAGGATTACAAATTTCTGATCGACCGTACAGCTCACGTAAAAGCTGCCGTCGGCATCCAGCTCGAGGTCGCGGAGGCGCCGGGTTGCAGCATTCAGCGTCAATACCCCGCCCGAAGCGAAGGTTGAATCCAGGGAACCGTCGGCATTTACCCGGGCGACGGTGGCCGGCGAACTGCCAAACTCGGGCCCCGCTACCAGGAATTTCCCGTCGGGCTGGAGCGCCAGTGCGGAGGTGGATTGATACTGGGGGAGTTCCAGGACTACCTTTCCGCCTGTTCCGAAGCTATCGTCCGGCTTGCCGTTGGCATGCAGGCGGGCCAATGCAAAGTTGATATCTGAACCAGATTTATAGCCCGCCACGACGATTTTACCATCCGGTTGCAGCAATACGTTGGATGGATACATCGGATTGCTGAACACAATTTGCTGGGAACCATCCGATGCGAAGGTCGAGTCGGTCGTACCGTCGGGATTCAGCCGTTTTACAAACGACCATTGCCCCCAGGGCGGGGCCAACGCGCTTTCCCAACCCGCCAATACGATCTTGTCCTGAGCATC
>CAZVZH010000058.1:0-23384 GCA_964630705.1 uncultured Saprospiraceae bacterium
TCCCGGCCAGTAATGCCCTGATCTCCATGGTGGGAGTAGCCGATATTTTCCAATCTGCTTTTTAAAAGCGCAAAGGAAACCTCGGCGCCCAAGGCAATATCGATATCGATGACCGGCTTGGCGGCAAGTTGCTTAACGGCAGTGCTTCCAACGTGTTCGATCCGGATGTGCATTCCCCGGAGCGCTTCAAAAAGCACTGTTTTGAGGCTTTCAAAATCGGACTCCCAGTGTGGCTGATATTCCTGGATCAACATCTATGTCATTTTGAGCGGCAACTATGGTGTTTGCAGAAATGCCCAAATGCTACGGAGCTTATCTCTATTATGTCTGGCAAGAATTACTTGGTTTTGTTAAACATGTATCGCGCAATTTTCCATTGCTCGTTTTCCTTTTGCAAAACAAACAATTCTCTGTTTTCTTCCGGAACGGTTTGTCCTGTGGCATGGATCAGTGTTGTTCCTTTTGAAGTAGTTCTGGCAAATGCCAAGGTTCCGTGTACCTCAATTTCGTCAATGAAAAATTCAATTTTCAACTGAATGTTACTGAAAACAAAATCGTAGGCGCCTTTAATCTGGTCGTGCCCAATTGCAGTTGGAGCATTTGAAGGCATAAAAACACCATTTTCTGTATAGAGTGGTAACACGTTATCGGTATCCGATGCATTCAGGGCATCCCGGTAAGCGAAAAGCAATTTTTCAATGGCGATTTTTTCATTTTCCATTTCCGTACTTTTTTGGTTGGTGAAAGAATTTTGATTGTCCAGTTTGCTTTGGCAACCTGCATAGAGCAACAGTATTGACAGAAGCGCCGTCGTGATTTTCATTTTTTGCATTTTTTTTTAAATAAATGACAATGCAAAAATGAATTGACTTGAAGTGTGGGACCAATAAAGTAATTTAAGAAATGGGCTTAATGTAGATTAAGGTTAGTAGTGTTTTTGGGAAATGTCTTTTCTGATTGTACTCAAAAATTCAGGCGTAATACCCAAATAGGAAGCGATTTGCGTATTGGGCAGCCGCATGGCAAGTTTCGGATAGTTTTCAAGAAAGGCGAGATACCGTTCTTTGGCCGTTGAACTAATGTTCTGCAGCACGTAGTTCTGAAGTTCAATAAACTTGTTCTCGATGATGACCCTGAAATTGCGGTCAAACTTGGGCAGGTGAACGTACAAGTGCAGTAAATCCTGTTTCTGTATTTGTAAAATAAGGGAAGGTTCTATTGCCTCAATAAACAACTTGCTTGGTGCTTCAGAATGAAAACTGCCGATGTCTGCTATCCAGTCATTTTCAGTAGCGAATTGGATATTGTGCTCAGTTCCTTTTTTACCCAGGCCATACATTTTAAAACAACCCTCCACCACGAAGGTATAATGCTTGCACACGTCTCCCTCTTGTAAAATAAACTGCCTGCGTTTGATTTTTCGTTGCGATGTTCTTCCTTCCAGCAACCGGGCTTCTTCCTCGTCCAACGCAAGGTAACCTTCAAAATATGATAGAAGTGGTTGTATGGTCATTAGAATTCTGTTTCAAAATTTATTGTTGTCTCTGACCACTCTACAGGACATTTTGTGCTTCGGGTGAATCCAGACCTTCCAGGTTTGCGAAACCTGGAAGGTCTTTAGAAAATGTCCAGTAGAGTGGTCTCTGACTATTGCCTCCCCCAAGCACAACCCTGATCGAAAACTCCAAATGTATTGGATATCGGCCATCTAATCACGCATATTTCATCAATCTCTTCCCCGGCAATTCTCCCCGGCCAATTATCAACCCAACCCGCATAAACCGCAAAACCTGCCGTACCTTTGCGCCCGCTATGCTGACCCTCAGTAATATCTTTGTCAAATACGGCGACCGCACCCTGCTCGACAGCGTCAACCTGGTCGTCAAACCCGGCGAGCGCATCGGCCTCGTGGGCCGCAACGGCGCGGGTAAATCCACCCTGCTCAAGATCATTGCCGACGAAATGTCGCCCCACGAAGGCCAGGTGGTTAAACCTACCCACTTCACCGTCGGCTACCTGCACCAGGACATGCTGTTGCCCAAGGGCAAAACCGTGCTCGACGAAACCATGACCGCCTTCGCCGAAGTGCTCGCCCTCGAAAAACGCCTCCAGCAGGTGCAGGACGAACTCGCCATCCGCGAAGACTACGAGTCCGAAGCCTACCACCAGCTCATCGAAGACATGGGCGATATCAGCGAGCACCTCCACCACCTCGGCCATGCCACCACCCAGGCCGACGTGGAAAAAGTGCTGCACGGCCTCGGCTTCACCCATGCCGACATGAGCCGCCTCACCGACGAATTCAGCGGCGGCTGGCAAATGCGCATCGAACTGGCCAAAATCCTGCTCCGCCAGCCCGACCTCATCCTGCTCGACGAACCGACCAACCACCTCGACATCGAAAGCATCCTCTGGCTCGAAGACTGGCTCGAACGCTACCCCGGCATGGCCATCATCATCAGCCACGACCGCCGCTTCCTCGACAACGTGACCAACCGCACCGTAGAAATCGTGCTCGGTCGCCTCGAAGACTACAAAGCCGCCTATTCCCTCTACCTCGAGCTCAGCGCCGACCGCCGCGAAAAAATGCTCGCGGCCTACGAAAACCAGCAGCGCGTGATCGCCGACCGCGAGCGCACCATCAACCGCTTCATGGCCAAAGCCACCAAAACCAAGATGGCCCAAAGCATGAAGAAACAACTCGACAAGATGGAACGCATCGAAATCGAAGACCACGACACCTCGGTGATGAACCTGCGCTTCGCCCCGGCGCCCCGCTCGGGCGAGGTGGTGGCCACGGCCGAAAACCTCGTCAAGCGCTACGGCGCGCTGCGTGTGCTCGAAAACGCCAATTTCCAACTGCTCCGCGGCGAACGCGTAGCCTTCGTCGGCCAAAACGGCCAGGGCAAAACCACCCTCGCCAAAATCCTCCTCGGCGCCGAACCCGCCACCAGCGGCAAAGCCAGCCTCGGCTACAACGTGTCGGTCGGCTACTACGCCCAGAACCAGGCTGAAACCCTCAACCCCCGGCTTACCCTGCTCGAAACCATGGAGCAACACAGTCCGGAAGACATGCGCACCAAACTGCGCGCCATCCTCGGTGGCTTTCTGTTCAGCGGCGGCGATGTCGACAAAAAAGTAGTGGCGCTCTCCGGCGGCGAGCGCGCCCGCCTGGCCCTGGCCTGCATGCTCCTGCGCCCTTTCAACTTCCTGGTGCTCGACGAACCGACGAACCACCTCGACATGCTCTCCAAAGACGTGCTCAAGCAGGCTCTGCTCGACTACGACGGCACCTTGCTGGTGGTGAGCCACGACCGCGAATTCCTCAGCGGCCTGAGTACGCGTACCATCGAATTCCGCGACCACCAACTGAAAGAATACCTCGGCGACGTCAACTATTTTCTCGAAAAACGCAAACTCGACAACATGCGCGAGGTGGAAATGCGCACCGCCGCTGCCGCCAACGGCAAATCCGGGGGCGCCGCCTTGTCGGCCGAGGATAAAAAACAGCTGCAACGCGCCGTTCAAAAAGTGGAAAAACGCATCGCCGACCTGGAAGCGGATTTAAAAAAAATGGAAACCCGCATGGGCGAACCCGATTTTTTCAGCCAGCCGGAGTCGGCCGATGTGCTGAAAAAATACGACGCCGCCAAAGCCGAGCTGGCACAGGTGTACGCCGAATGGGAAACGGCGGTGGAGCAACTTAGCTAAGTCAGCCTGCCGGTTGAAACCCGCCGCTGCCGCATTCACACAGTTCGCATTTTGACCCCCCGATGCCGGGATAAATTTGTTGCAAGCCGATTGGCTGCAATTTTATTTATGTAACCTCCGCATCGTTCAAAATGAGAAAAATTCTCCTCTTCTTCGCTCTGGCCCTACTTGTGGCCGCCTCCTGCCGAAAAACCGAATCCAACGTCCTGAACGACGACGACGCACTGCTCTACCTGCTCCAAACAGAGCGCGTGCTTGACACCCGCCCCTTTGGGTACAAAACCGAACTGCCCGCCTACCTGCGCGCGGTGGGCATGGAAAATCCGCAAATCGACGATGACAAGGTTGCGCTGGGCCGCGCACTCTTTTACGACAAACAACTCTCCCGCGACGGCAGCGTATCCTGCGCTTCCTGCCACCGGCAAAACCGGGCTTTTTCCGACAATGTCGCTTTCAGCCCCGGTATCGACGGCCAGCCCGGGCACCGCAACGCTATGCCCCTGGCCAACGTGAGCAATTTTGCCAGTCACTACTCCAGCATTGCCGGCAAACATCCGTTGCTGCTCTGGGACGAGCGCGCCACCACGGTGGAAGAGCAGGCGCGCATCGCTATCACCAATCCGATGGAAATGGGGATGGACATGCCCGGGCTGGTTCGTCGCCTCAATGCGCTGGATTATTACCCCTACCTGGTGAAAAGAGCTTTTGGCGATCTGCAATTTACCGAAACGCGTATCCTCGAGGGCTTGGCAGCATTTGTAGGCGCTATGGGCGGCCTTGATTCCAAATTTGACAAGTCGATGATCCAAACGTCCGGGCAAATGACCGGCTCCCTGGATACGATTGTGACGGCGGTGTACTACGGCTCCAGCAACGATACGACGGTAGTGTTTTCGCTGCCGTTTTTTTCCGTCAGCGAGTTCCAGGGCTTGCGGCTGTTTGTGGACAACTGCTCAAAATGCCACTCACCCATCCGGCCCTTACAGGAAGTGTTTGTCGCCTGCAACGGGCTCGACATGGATTACGCCGACGCCGGTCTGGGCGCGCTGACCGGCCGCTCGACCGACGCCGGGGTGTTCAAATCGCCCTCCCTGCGCAACATTGCCCTCACCGCGCCCTACATGCACGACGGCCGTTTTAAAACCTTGCCGGAAGTGGTCGAGTTTTACAGCACCGGGGTAAACGACCACCCCAACCTCCACCCCGACATGCCCCGCGCCGCCGACGGCTCGCCCCGGCCCAACTGGACGGCCCAGGAAAAAGCCAATCTGGTGGCTTTTCTGAACACCCTCACCGACGCTACGATCACTACCGACCCGCGTTTTTCCTCTCCATTCAAATAAGCGCCGGCTATGAACAATGCACGGCTAATGCTCTTGCTATGCGGCGGCTGGCTGCTTTTTTCCCCGAATGCGTCCGGCCAGCAGCCGTTTGCCCGCAACCAATTGCGTGTCGACCTGAGCGGACCGTTTCACCAGCGATACGCCCTGGCCTACACCCGGCTGATGCAACCCCGCTCCGGCATCGAACTGGAATTGGGCTACCGCCAAATCAACGGTCCGAGGGAAAACTGGTTTGCCGGCGAGTTGGCCTGGCTTTACGGCCAGGAACTGGTCGAGGAGCGCTACTGGAATGGCAAGGTGTACAAAAGCGGCGCCTGGGAATATCTGGGCGACAGTCGGCCGTTGCCCTTGGAAGAGGTGTTCGAGATCAGTTCGGCTAGCGCTACCCTGGGCTTCTGGCACCGGGTCAACCGCAACGACGGCCCCTGGCGCATTTCCCTGCGGCCGGCGGTTTCCCTGAGCCTGCTGCGGTACTATTCGGCCAGCTATGCGCTGGAAACCCTGGTCGACCGGGTGGTGCGCACCGATCTGGCTACCGCCGGCACCTACCGCCAGGAACGCCGGGTGGTGTATGTGCAAACCCGGACGATGCAGCTGGAGCAGCGGGCGCTGTTGGCCCTGAGTTATACGGCCGGACTCAGCGTTCGGCTCCGTCCGCATATTTTTCTGGAAGGCCGGGGCATGGCTCAGCTGATGCTAAACCCGCCGGCAGGCGCCGGGGCATACCGGAGCGTGCGGTTGTTATCTGTACAGGGGAGTATTTTGTTGGGTTACCAATTTTAGCAGCCCGCAAACAGCGATTGCCGCTTTTTTGAACACTCCCCGAAACCCGCTACCTTCGGGGCATGAACTGGACGCAGGAATTCAAGGCCCGATTGCTCGCTGTTGCCGGCGTACTTTTGTTCTTTACCACTATCTGGCTGTACACTCGTGAATTTCCGGTGTTTACCAACACCATCGGCGCCCGACAGCTGGTCCTTTCGGCACTGGTATTCGGAGCGTTGGCCGGCAGTGCGGTTTGTTTTGCGCTTCGCCAACGGTTTAGTCCCTGGCGCTTACACATCCCTGAAATCGCCACCATCTTCACATTATTCATGCTCCTGGCGCCTTTACTGGCCAGCCGGCTCAATCGCGCGGGCGGCGCCGTTGCGTACCGCTCCTTCGAATTTGTTTCGGAAATGCCCTACCTGGCCTCCAATTACGGCCTGCTGAAAGGCGAAACGTTGCGCCCCACGGGCTACCGCCTGCAGGTAAAATCGGGCGGTAAAACACTCCTTTTCCAATATAAAAAACAGGAGTATTTCCCCCTTACCAAACCGGGCGAACCGGTGCTGCTGCCTTTGCGGGACGGGTGGCTGGGGTTTGCTGTGTTGGAATTGAATTGAAGGTTAGAAGGTTTCTGGTTTCTGGTTGGGCGTTGGCTTAATATCCCGGGAAACTAAACGAACGCCCAACCAGAAACCAGAAACCAGAAACCCTCAAACCTTATCTTGCCCCCATCAACGTCTCGTTCTCCTCCTTGCTTTTCAGTTGTGCGAAAGCGTCGAAGCCGCAATCGAGGAAGGCTTTATACTCCTCTACTTCTGGCGTGTAGCCGCGCGGTTCGTTCAGCAGCGTTTTGCCGTCGTTGTGCAGGAGTACGTACCAAGGTTGGGAGTTGCGCTGAAAGTTGTTGATCTGGAAGGCGCTCCATTTGTCGCCAACGGTGCGCATTTTTTCCTTGGTGTGGGGGTCGAGCAGGTATTTGAATTTATTGTCGGGGAACAGGCGGGCCTGGTCGTCGACGTACAGCGACACTACCACGAAGTTGTTTTTCAGGTGGTTTAGAATTTCTTCTTTGTTCCACACGGTTTCCTCCATTTTCCGGCAGTTGACGCAGCCGTAGCCGGTGAAGTCGACAAAGAGCGGTTTGTTTTCCAGTTGGGCCACTTTCATGGCTTCGTCGAAATCGTGGAAACAGTCGAGTCCGTGGGGGCATTCCATCGGCCGGAAAAAATTGTAGTGCACCGGTGGGGCGATGCCGCTGAGCAAGCTGAGCGACTGGTATTTCATCAGGCCGTTGCCCAGATAGGCGGCAAACACCAGCGACAGCACGCCCACGGCCAGGCGCAAGGGACCGGGTCGGCCGGCCGCGCCTTTCAGTTTGGGCAACAGCCCGAGCTGGTACAAGCCCAGCAACAGTGCGCAAACGAACCACAGTGCCAGGAACAATTCGAATTTCAGGATGCCCCAGTGCCGCACCATGTCGGCCGTGCTGAGAAACTTAAAGGCCAGCGCCAGTTCGACGAAGCCAAGCGTCACCTTCACATTGTCCATCCAGTTGCCCGACTTGGGCAGGCTTTGCAGCCAACCGGGAAACATGGCGAATAGTCCGAAGGGCAGCGCCAGGGCCAGCCCGAAACCGGTCATGCCCACCAGCGGCCGGGCGGGAATGATGCCCAACAGCGCGTCGCCGGCATTGCCGCGGGCCGTTTCGACGAGCAAGGTGCCGACGATCGGGCCGGTGCACGAAAACGACACCAACGCCAAGGTGAACGCCATGAAAAAGATGCCGATCATGCCGCCTTTGTCGGCCATTTTATCGCTTTGATTGACCCAGGAGGAGGGGAGCGTGATTTCGAACAAGCCGAAAAACGACAGCGCGAAAATGATGAACACGACGAAAAAGAGCAGGTTGAAATACATGTCCGTGCTCATCTCGTTCAGAATGGTCGGCCCGAAAATCGAAGTGAGCAGAATGCCGATGCCCACATAAATCAGCACGATGCTCGAGCTGTACCAAATGGCGTTGCGCAGGCCGGTGGCGCGGTTGATAGAGCGTTTGGTAAAAAAGCTGACCGTCAGCGGAATCATCGGAAACACGCAGGGCGTCAGCAGGGCCACGAGTCCGCCCAAAAAACCGGCGATGAATACCCACCACAAGGAGCCGCTTTTTTCTTCCGGCGGCGCGCAGGCGTTGACTACTTTGCCGGTATCGATCTCCCGCTTGGCATCGAAAAAACCCTGAAAGTTCGGGTCGGACGGGGCTGCCGGGCCGGCAGTTTCGGCAATACCGCCGGGCGCATCTGCGGGTTGGGCGCCGGGCGTTTCCGGGCCAGGCGCTGCGCCGCTATCGCCGCCGCCAGCGGGCGCCGGGCTGTTTTTTTCCACCGGGGCATCGGGTTTCGGCGCCGGCGTACTGCCAGCCGGGGCAGGCAATTCAAATTTAAAATCGACATCCTTGGGCGGCAGGCACATCTCGTCGTTGCAGACCATGTAGCTTAGGTAGCCCGTGACGGGCCGGCTGTAATCGTTCACCTGCACACGCTGGGTGAAAATAGCTTTGTGTTTGAACTTGGTCAGCTTCATGCCAAACACGTTGTCGTATTTGGTGAACTTATCCCCGCTTTCCTTGGCCTTGCCCACCAGTTGAAAATGCGGACCTTCCTCGAAGGTAAACGAGGTGGCTACCGGACCTTCGTCGCTCTCCAAAAACTGGGAGTAGGTGGTCCAGCCCTCGTCGATCGAAGCGGTGAAGATCAGATCGACCTGGCCCTTGCCAGCGTCTTTAACTGCGTAAGACCACTTGACTGGATTTTGAGCAACAAGCGCCGTGAAAAAGGAGGCGATCAAAAAAAGCGGTAGGAGTAACGAGCGAATTTTCATGAACCCGGATTTTCAAAAATTGTGACTGCAAAGAAACAGCATTTTTACCGGCCGGTTAGAGGGGATTAGCGCTTTAAAACAACTTTAACCCCGGCAATTGTCTGCATCATGCTAATTCTTAAATCTCTTAACAAAGCGCTATCTCCGACTATTGTGGCGGGCTTATCAAACCGTCAATTTCCATTCCCCGCGCGATTTTTTGTGCTAAAAACCTTTTTTCGTCTTTGTTAAAAACTACCTCGGCCACCCAAACGGATTTCTCCGAAACGGGATCGTATACTAAAAGGTTAGAGGGTTACTGGTTTCTGGTTTCTGGTTGGGCGTTCGTTTGGTTTTCCGGGATATTAAGCCAACGCCCAACCAGAAACCAGCAACCAGTAACCCTCTAACCTTTAAATTTATAATCCCGAGGGCGAAAACCGCAGCCCCGCGTACACCACTTGCCCCATGATTGGCGCCCAAATTTGCGAGCCATTGAAATAGGCGCTACCGGGTTCGTTCGCGGCAATGATGGCATGGTGCTGTTGAAAGCCGGTGAGGTTCTCACCGCCCAGATAAAACTCAATTTTTTTCCAGCTCCGCGTCAGCTGCAAACTCCATAGCGCATAGTTCGGGCTGTTCGCCGGGAAATCGTGCACATAGTCGTGCGGCACCTGGGAATTGTCGGGCAACCGCTGCGTGCCCACCAGTTGGATATTGGTGTTGAACATCCACTTTTTGGAAGGTGTGGTGTAGTCGACGGTCAACAGGCCGCGGTGGCGTGCCACCAGGGGCAGGGTGCGGAGTTGGCCGTCGGCGAAAGTGGCCCGCACATCGTTCCATTTGTACACCACTTTCAGGTCGAGGCCGGGCAGCGGACTGTATTGCAGGCTGGCGAGCAGGCTGTTGGAAAAAGCGCGGCCGGCCGACTGGTAAAAGAACACCTCAGTGGGCGACTGGTCTACATCCACCAGAATTTGCCGGTCGAAGTCGGTGCGGTACAGGTCGAAGTTGAAACTGGCCATCCGGCCGCCCAGGTGAAAATCTTGGGTGTAGTTCAGGCCGTAGTTCCAGGCGGCTTCATAGCCCAGGCTGTCGGCGAAGTGCAGGGGCCGGTTGCTGGCCAGCAGGCTGATGTTTTCAGCAATCAGGTTGGGCGAGCGGTAGCCGCGGCCGGCCGACAGGCGTACCACGCTTTCCACTGAAAAATTGTACTTCGCGCTCAGCCGGGGCGTCGCCAGCCAGCCGAAGCGGCTGTTCCAGTCGAGCCTGCCCCCGAGCACGACCACGAGGTCGGGAATTTCCAGTTCGAGGTTGGGCCGGCTGAACGTGTACTCGACCATAGCGCCGGGTATGAGCTCCTTTCGGCTGAGGTCGCCCTCGTTAACCCGCTCGTCGATGTCGTCGTATTGCACCGAAGGCGCCACCACGATTTTGTGGTCGGTGGTGCCAATGATGGTTTGGTAGAGCGATTGCCAATACAGCGAGCGCTGGGTGGCCGAGTAGGTGTTCTTTCCAAAAACCGAGCTGGCGCGGTGCCAGGAGGCCGACAGCATGTTGCCGAGCTGGATGTAGGGTTTGCCGAACAGGCCTTCGCGGCCGATTTTGCCCCAAACTTCCACCCGGTCGTTATTTTGGTCGATGCCGAACAGGCCGGGTTGGTTGGCGAAGGGGCGGATTTGCCCGCCCTGGCGGCGGTCGGTCAGGGCTTGCAGGTTGAATTGCGCGCACACGTCCGGACTTTCATAAAACGCCCGGTACAAGCCGTTCAACTGCTGGCGGCTGGGGGCGTCGTAAAAATTATCGTCGTTCATGTCCCAGCGGTTTTGCACGAAACTTCCGTGGGCGAGCAAGCCGTGCGAAATTTTTCCCTTGCCTTTTTGATTCAAATGCAGGTTTACCTCGCCCCGGCCTTCCGAGGAGCCAAATACATTGACGAACACCGGCCGGTCCAGGTGCGGCTTCACCAGCTCGGCGTTGATCTGTCCGCTGATGCCGGTGTAGCCGTTTTTAACCGTGCTGGCGCCTTTGGCCAGTTGGATACCGTTGAGCCAGGTGCCGGGGATGTACTCGAACGCGAACGGCGTGGCGATGCCGCCCAACGCCGGCCGGTTTTCGACCATAAACTGGCTGTAAATGCCGCGCAGGCCCAGCATCTGGATTTCCTTTACGCCGGTAAGCGCATTGGAGTAGGTCACATCGGCTGTACCGTTGGTTTGAAAACTTTCAGAGAGGTTGCAGCAGGGCGCCTTGCGCAACTCGCCGCTGCTAATGTGCTCGACGGCGCGCGGATCGAGCGTCGACACCCGGGTGTCGAAGCCGGCGCCGGACACCGTCACTTCCTGCAACTGGGTGACGCCGCTGACTTCCACCCAAAGGCTGTCTTCACCAGGCAATACCTGCACCTGCGCTGGCTCGTAGCCCACGTATTTCACCGTGAGCGTCGCCTCGCGGCTCTGGGCAGGCAGCCAAAAGCGGCCCAGGGTGTCGGTGATGGCGCCTTGCTGGGTGCCGGCCCATTGGACGGTGGCGCCGATCAGCAGTTCTTCGTTTTCATTGGTGACGATGCCATAAATCAGTTTGGCTTGCTGGGCGGAAAGCAGCAGGGGGCAAAGGAGAATAATTATCGGGAATATGCTTTTCATGTTGATCGCTGTGCGTAGAAAGGGCCGAGTCGGCCGGTTCAGGTTTATAAAGAATGGAGGCGCAGTCCGCTGTGGAATACGCAAAAACCCGGCAATACTGCCAAAATCGGTAGCGCCGGGATGCGCTGAACCAGTGTGCGCTAACAGCGAAAAATTTCATACCGCAGGCAAATCTCGCGGCCGGAAAGGGGTGGGGGAGCGGGTGGGGCCGGTTCGGTGGCATTTTTATTCAGGCAAATGGCCGGAGCGAACCAGCGCAGGTATTCGGGCACTTCTTCCGCCCAGGCCGGGCAGTCGAACAATTTTTCCGAGGAATGCCCGACGAGGAAGTCGGCGTCGAGTTGAATGACCCGGACGGATTTCTGGGTGCAGCCGTGCGTTTGTTCCGGCTTGCCATCTGCCGGCGGCGTGCAGCAGCCGGGAGCAGCGTTTTTACAACAGGCAGCTCCCGCTTCGGTCGCGCCTGCATCGCAGGCGTCGGCCGCATCCAGGAAAAGGGCGTAGGTGGTTTCGCCCACACAGTAACAATAAATCTGCTGCACGCTGATCCCGGTCGTGGAGATCAGCAGAGCGGCCATCCAAAGCCAAAGGGTCGGTATGTAGGCGCGTTTTATCAAGTGAAAAACGGGTTGCTGAGAAAAACCGGGGCAAAAATACGGCCAATTTGCGAATTATATTTCCTCCGGCCCATCGCCTACCCAATCCTGGATAAACCAGCCATCGGCGCAAAAATCCTTCAACTCTTCTTCAATCCAGCCGCGAATATCGGTGATGATCGTGCCAGGGTACAGCAAGTGGATGTTGGGCCCGGCGTCGAGGCTGAAATACACCGGCTGTTTGGTTTCGGCGCGGTAGGCGCGGATCCGTTCGATAAGCGCCACGGTGTTGGGGTGCAGCAGCATGTAGGACGGGTTGCTGGCCATCATGAGCGCGTGCAGGGTGAGCGCTTCATCTTCGGCAATTTTTCCGAAGGTCTCCAGATCGCCGCTGCGCAGGGCTTCGAGCAGGCTGTTGAGCCGAGATTTTGCCTGGGTGTATCGCGCGTCGGCAAATGGGTTGCCTTCCATGAGCGCATGCCCGGCGCGGCTGCTGACCGATTTTTCGGCGGTGTCAACGATCAGGATATCGTCGTGGAAATCCTGAAACACCGGGTGCAGGATGTCCTCCATCGGCACGGCGTACTCGTCCGACGAGCCGGAAACCGCTGGTGTAGCGCCCCACAGCGCCGCTTTAGGGAAAATAGACCGGCTGGCGCTGCCGCTGCCCAGGCGGGCGATGTAGGAGGCTTTGCGGTCGTATGCTTCGCTATCCTTCAAGGTGCCAAACAAGGCGTCTTCGAGCGAGCAGAGGCAAAGGGCCAGGGCCGACATGGCGGAAGCCGAGGAGGCGATGCCGGCCGAGTGCGGGAAGGAGTTGCCGGTTTGCACCTCGAGGTTCAGCTGCTGCAAAAAGGGGAATTGCGGCAGCAGGCTTTCCAGAAAAGCCAGCACCTTTTGGCGGAAAGGCTCGTTTTCGGCGCCGTGAAACTTGAAGTCGAGCGCAATGGCATTTTCCGCATTTTCCTTGAACGAATAGCCGAGCGCGGTATCCGTGCAGGAGGCGGCCAGGGTGAGGCTGAGCGAGGGGTTGCGGGGCAACTGCCGGCCGTGTTTGCCCCAGTATTTTACGATCGCCAGGTTGCTGGGGCTGCGCCAGATGATTTGCCCGGGTTCGGGCGGGTTGGAGGAGTCGAGAATGAGACGGGGATTTTCGTACATGCTTGTTTTTGAAAAATTTGGATAGGGCAAAGAAACAGAATCGGCGGAAATCCCCGTCCGAATTTCGCTTGATTGCCCTACTTTTGCCCATGCCTTTCCCGGCTTACCGTCCTATGATGCAAAAAATTTGGCTGAAAATCCGCCGCCTCGGTTTCGAATTGTACAGTTTTTTTACCACCCCGCTGTTTGTCCGAAACTGCCTGGGTCTCATGGCTTTTTTCACCGGGTTGTTTCTACTCACCTTTTGGTGGCTCAAGTGCTATACCAACCACGGTGAAAGCCTGCAAGTGCCCAATTACGTGGGCATGGGCCTGCGGGAAGCCGGACTGAAAGCCCGCTCCCGCGACTTTACCGTAGTGGTCAACGACTCAGTGTACGTGCCCGGGCGGCCGCCGGGCGAGGTGCTGGCACAAAACCCCAAGCCGCAAAGCCGGGTAAAAGAAGGGCGGACGATTTATTTTACCGTCACCAAAAACAATCCCGACATCCTGAAGATGCCCCAGCTCGTCGGCAGCGACGACTACGACCTGTACAGCCGCAAGTGCAGCCGCCTGGGCCTCAAACCCCGCATCCTGGCCCGGGTGGCCAACCCCAAACTGGCCCCCAACACCATCGTGGCCGTACTCTACCGCGGCGACACGATCACCGAGGATATTCGGTACGGCTATAAAGTGGAAATGGGCGCTACCATCGATTTTGTCGTTTCCGAACAGGTGACGCTCACCGTGGAAATTCCCAACTGTGTGTGCCAGACCTACGACGCTGCCCGTTTCCTCATTACCAGCTCCAACCTCAGCATCGGCGCTGTCATCAAAGACGCCACCGTTTTTAATGAAGAAACCGCCTATGTCTGGCGGCAAAACCCGCCCTTTGAAGCCTCCGGCACCATGCGCGTCGGCGAACAAATCGATCTGTACCTGACCCAGGAAATGCCCGCCGGCTGCCGGTAACGCCAATGGCCCATTGGCCGCGGCCGCAAGGCTGCCCCAGCGGCCGCAAGGCCGCTCCACACATTGACCACATTCATCCGCATAAAAAACGCAACATGGACATCACCGTACAAGAACTCAAACAAAAGCTCCAATCCGGCGACAACTTCATCCTGATCGACGTGCGCGAACCCTGGGAACACGAAGAATTCAACGTCGGCGGCCAGCTCATCCCCCTGGGCGAGCTGATGAACCGGCTGTGGGAATTTGAAGACCGGAAAGACCAGGAATTCGTGCTATACTGCCGTAGCGGCAACCGCAGCGGCATGGCACAATCCATGCTCCAGGCGCAGGGTTTCAGCAATGCCCGCAACCTGACTGGCGGCATGTTGGCCTGGCAGGATACATTTGGGAATGTGCTGCCCTAAGCCGTTGAAGCGGTTGTTCCGCCTGATTCCGGTCTTGTGCCTCGCAGTTGGTTGGTTGGCCTGCGCCCCGCGCCTGCGCACCTTTGCGTACCGCCTCCCGACGCCGGCCACCGCGTCGATTCCTGCGTCCCGCACTACCTTCGCGCCTCCGGTCTGCCTCGATTGGCAAGGCTATGTGCCCGACCTGCGGCATCCGGAATATCTGCCGGTGCGCTACCTTCGGGTGAATGTGCACGTGCTCGACAACAGCCTGGGCAATGCGCACCGGCCCAAAGATTCGGTGCGGGTGTACGTCCGCCAGTTGCTCGACTTTGCCAACGCCCAACTCGATACCAACATCAATGTTTGGCGCGCGCCGGCAGGTACGCCGGTGTTGCCCAAGGGCTACCGCTTCGTGCTGGCGCCCCAGCCGGGCGACGACGGCATTTACTTCCACTACGACGACGCGCTGTACTATTTCATTTCGCAGGGAAAAAACCAGAACAACTACGACCGCACCGTCATCGACCGCTACGGCATCGGCCTCGATTCCATTGTCAATATTTTTTTCCAGGTACACCCGCCCGACAGTGTCGCCTCCAAAACGTACCGGGCCAATGCGCAGGGCATTGCCCTGGGTACCGCTCTGAAAATGGCCGGCGTGCTCGAAGGCAACTTCGGGCCAGAGTTTTCCGCCCGGCTGCTCAACCACGAAGTCGGCCACTTGCTGGGCCTGAGCCATGCCTGGGTCGAAGACGGCTGCCCCGACACCGAATCCCACCCCAACAAATGCTGGGAGTGGACGCCCGACCCGCCCTGCCGCGAGCTGGCAACCAACAATATGATGGACTACAACGCCTACCAGATCGCCCTCAGCCCCTGCCAGATCGGGAAGGTTCAGGCAGGTTTCGCCAATGAGCGCGGCCCCCTGCGGCGTTGCCTGTTGCCTACCTGGTGTACTTTGCAGCCCGACCGCGCACTGGTCATCGCCGATTCGGTACACTGGGCTGGCGCCCGCGATCTGGAGGGCCATCTGACCATTGCTCCGGGCGGCCGGCTCCGGATCAGCTGCCGGGTATCGCTGCCGCCGGGCGGGCGGATCACGGTAGCGCCGGGCGGCTTGCTCGAGCTCGACGGCTGCCGCCTGCACAATGCCTGCGGGAAAAACTGGGACGGTATTTTTATTCAGGAAAAAAATGGACTGCGGGGGCGGGTGGAAGTATTGCGGCCGCCTGTGTTGGAAAATATCAGCGCGGAGGGGCCCAAGACTCGCCCCTGAACAACAGCGCGCCGCTAGTCGCGTTACCTTTGCTGAAAATCAATCAAATTAACACGCATGAAAAAGTACCGCTTTTTATTTCTCTTCATAACCCTCTGCTCTTTTCTCGCTCCGGCTTGCAGCCGAAAATCCGGCTGTCCGATGAACGAAAGTTTACAAGCTCCCGTGAATAAAAAAGGCGAGATCAAAAAGTCGCGGGGCAGCAAATCCTCCGGCCTGTTTCCCAAAAAAATGTCCAAACGCATGCGGTAGGAGCGGACGGTGTAAAGTCAAAATGTAAAATGTAAAATTTAAAGGGCAAAAGGTACATCGCACGGGCCTTTGGCCGGCTCGATGTACCTTTTGCCCTTTAAATTTTACATTTTACATTTTGACTTTAAAAAGGCATCTGCCGTATTCGCGGTATTTTCCACCATTTGCAACATGGGCGGCAGTCCTTGCCGGGAAAAAAAGGTTTATTTTGTCGGGAGAACTTTGCTTTACCTACCTAAACCTGCTCATCCCGTCCGATGGTTTTCATCCCGTGTTTTTCCAGAAAAATGCTGGCTACCCTGGTGTTGCTGGTAGCCGCAACCGCGCCGGTTTCCGCCGCTTTTATCCTGAATGCCAACATTCCCACCGATATTTCCGCTTGCCAGGAAGTTGTTTTTCAACTGCAACTCACCAACCCCGAACCCAGCGCCCAGGCAGGCGGCAGCCTGCAGTATTGCCTGCCTCCCGGCCTTCAATTTGTGAGCGCCAACGGACTCAGCGTGGCCGACAGTACCGACCGGCGCTGCCCGGTATTTATCCTGCCGGCACTGCCCGCCAACGGGAGCCTGAGTTTTGACATCCGCGTCCGCGCCGGCTGTTTCGACGCCGACCTGGGCGATGTGCGCGACACCATCCGCATTGTCAGCGGCGGCCAAGCACAGCCGCCCCTCCTGGGCGCCGCCTACAATGTGCGCGTGCCGGTGATTATCCTGCAGCCCGGCCAAAACTGGAACTACGCTGGCGTTGCGGGCGAGCAGTTTACCCGCACCTTTATTTTGCGCAATGTAGGGTTCGGGGCCGCCGGCTTCCTGTTTGTGATCGACTCGTTTCAAAAAGCCGGTCTTGAACTGGTGCAAACCACTGGCGTATTTCAGGGCGATACCCTGGTGCTCACCGGCGCAGCGCTCGGGCCCACCGGCCCACTCGGCTACCTCGACTCCGTGGTGGTCACCCAAACCTTTCGGATCAGCGATTGTGCCGGCCAGGCCGGCATTGTGCGCTACGGCTGGGCATGCGCCGGCGGTGAAATTTGCCGGCCGCCCTGGCTCGATCAGTACCAGGTGTCGGGCGGGGTCAATCCTGCGCCGGTCCTGGAAATCGGCCTGAACAGCCCGCTGCTCACCCCGGCGCCCTGCACCCCGCAAACCCTGGAACTCCGGGTGGAAAATACCGGCGATGCGCCCGCCCTCAACCTGGAGTGGCGGCAGGGCTTGTCTTTTGCCGCCGCCGATGCGATCGACCTGAGTTTTAAATCCGATTGTTTCCCCTTGTCCGATTTCCGGGTCGGCACGGCGCTGCTCACCGATAGTTCGGGCGGCTCATCCGACCAAGCTTACCGCCTGGTTTTGAGCGCTTTGACGGCCGATCCTGATGGTCCGGGCGGCTTGTCGGACGCGGATGGCGACGGCCAGTTCGACGACCTGACCCCTGGCGCCAGCCTGGTGCTCGCAGCCAGTGTCAGCCTCAGCCCTGCCTGCAAACCCTGCAACACCCTCATCAGCCCGCTTTTTTTGCTCAGTCAAATCCGCTATATCAGTTCCTGCGCCGCAGCGGCAAGCGCCGACCTGGCGCCCTCGGCGCCTTTGGCCCTGAGCTTCGATTACAACACGCTCACCGAAGACCACGCCTTTATTCTGGAAGCCGGCACGCCGGTGGATTTCGAGTATCAGCTCGACGCCAGTTCGGCCGGACTGCTCGATTTGTGCGCCAACGACAGCATTGTGCTGGAATTTGTGTTGCCGGAAGTGCTTGGTTTGCCGGCGGGTTTCGCACCGACGTTCGACAGTGTGGCTGTGCCTTTTTGGACGGTCGGCGACAGCTTGGTTTACCTGCTGTTGCCCGGCTTGAAGGGCGAGCTGGTGGCGCCGTTTTTGCCCATTTGCCCACCCGACATCGACGACTCGGCGGTGTGTAGTCCGCCTTACGAACCGCGCACTTACCAGTTGCCGGTCAACCTGCGCTGGCGCTGCGGCAACGGTTGTCCGGACGCTTTCGAGCTGGTGTGCGCGCCGGGTTTGCATTTTACCGTCGACTGCCCGCGGCCGGAAGATACCACTCAGCAGCACGGCGTTTTCGCCGACACGCTCTGGGTGCGGCGTACCTCGCTGGGGTTTACCGATAATCTTTACACGAAGCAGATCGACCCGGCCACTCCGGGCTTGCGGCTCGACACGGGTATTCCTTTCGACACGGTGCTGATCGTCGGGGAGGCCCGGTTCGAAGGCGCCGGCGGCGATGTGTTCGACTCGGCCGGCGTGCAGCTGTATTATTGGAATGGCGTGCAGCCGTACTTCGAATTACTTTCCGTCGGCCTTATGGTCGATGACGCCGAAACGGGCCAGAGCTTCAACTGCTCCGGCCTAATACCCGATTACCGCCTGACCAATGGCTACCACATCTGGGAATTCGACTTGTTGCCCTTGTTGGCGCCCGGCGGCTGCCTGGCCAGCATCCGGCTCACGCCTGGCGACCGGTTGCGCTTTGAAATCCAAGCCCGCCTGACCGAAAGCTGGCCCTTCGAAGACGTGGAGCAGGTGAAAGACCTGCGCCTGCGTTTTCCCTACCTGTACCACGGCGATTCGCTGCTTTGCGAAATGAAAAACGCGCTGTTCCAGGGCATCAACCCCGATTTCGACTATTCGGTCGGGCTGTTGTTTCCCGACACGGTTTGCCAGGACCTGGAAGTGGCCGTACATTTTTTTCAGGGGCGTTCGGCGCGGATCGTCAACGATTTGTTTCCCAATGAAATACGGCCCTTGTGCGTGTACGATTCACTGTTGGTTCAGTTGAGTCCGGGCTATGCCTACCAGCCGGGCAGCGCGTTTTGGAAATATCAGCTCGGCGAAATGCCGCCCGTGCCGGCGCAGTTGGCTTTGGCCGATCCGGTGGCGGTGTCTTTGTCCGGCGGGCAGGAGGGCTTGTTGTTTTTGCGGCCGGCGCAGCTGCCGGTGACGGATTATTACGCCGGCCGGGCGGAGGCCAGTTTGCATTTTCAGGCGCAGGTGTTGTGCCCGCCCGACACCTCGAAGTTTCCGGTGGACATTGCCGGCCGGCGCTTGTTGGCCACCCTCGATGCGCTCAATTTGCAGGTGTCGACCGTTGCCGCCGGCGCTCCCGATTTTAACGAGCTCCGCCTGAGCGCCCTGGCGCCGCTCGCGCACACGCGCACGCCGCACTGGCAGGTGGAAATGTGCAATTCCGGACCATCCTTCGCCATCGAAACGCCGCTGCTGGTCGTGGAAAACGGACCGGCGCTGGTATTGGCCGCGGCAACCGACCTGACCGGCCCGGCGCCGCAATCCCTGAACCTGGTTCCGCTGGACAGCCTACGAACGGCAATCCAGGTGCTGCAGCTGGAACCCAACAGCTGCCGGACCATCGAAATCACCGGCAGCCTGACGGGCTGCCAAACCGACACCCTGCGACTGCGTCCGGCATTTCAGTGCGCCGATGCTGCCGGCCCCTGCATCTTGGAGCATCCGCTGGAGCTGTATTTTTCGCCCCGCGACGCCATCGCCCAGATCATTGTCGACGCGAACCCCGACAGCGCGGTGGCGCTGTGTCAGGCGCTGGATTATTCGGTAAAAATTATCAATGTGGGCGAGGGGTTTTTGTATGATCTGGAGATCGCCCTCGGTTTGCCGGCGGCTGGCCAAACCCTGGCGCCCGGCAGCGCTGTGCTGGAGTACAACGGCCAGCAAGCGCCTCTGCCCGACCCGGTGGCCGGGCCGGATGGGCTGCTGCGTTGGACGGTAGATTTTTCCCAACTGCCTTTTGGACTTGAGGCGCTGCCCAGCGTGTTGTTTTTGCAGTCGAACGCGATTGCCCTGCATTTTCAAATTAACACCGACTGCGCCTACCTCGACGGCACGCGTTTGCTGTACGGCTGCTCCTGGCGCGATGCCTGCGGGCCGCAAAAAAACAGCAGTCTGTTCGTGGCGCCGCCGTTGGCCTTGCAGGGCGCCCCAACCGCAACAAACGATTACCAGATTAATCTGGAACTGGAAAATCCGGCTTCGTTTTGCGCCGAAAATACCTTGCGGCTGGTGGTGCTCAACCCGGGCAACCTGGGGGCGACGCAAGCCGGAGAAAAACTTCGGCTGGTGGCGCCGGCGGTGTTTTCCTATGTGCCCGGCTCTTTTCAAAACATACACAACGGCCCTGCCGGCCCGCCGGCTGAGCTGTTGTTCGGCGACCAGCGCTACCTGATGTTCGACTTGCCGGCTGGCGTAGCCGGCGGCGATTCGCTGGTGTTTACCCTTGGATTGCAGCGGGCAGACAGTATTGCCGGCTGCCAGGCGGTGGAGTCGTTTCGGGTGCAAATGACCCAAACGGCCAATGTGGCCTGTGCAAACTCCAGCTGCGCCATCGATTTTGTTTTGCTGGAAAAAACATTTATCCAGATATTTGAAAAACTGGAGTTCCAGCTTGGCGGACTCAGCGGGGCTAGTTTACCCTTGGATGCCGGACTGGAAAACTGGCAGTTGAATTTTAATCTGGAAAATACCTCCACCTTGCCCGGCGGCGGCGCTTTGCAACTGGAAATCCGCCTCGACGACAACCAAAATGCCGCGCTTGACGCTTCCGACCCGCTGCTGCAAGTGCTCTCCGTCGATGTGGAAGGGCTGGCGCCGGGCGCTATGCAAGCAGTGGGCGCCCAGGTAAACGTGGCAGCAGCCCGGGGCTGTTCGGGCTTGTGGGTGTTGCTGACCGATACGCTCTGCTCCTGTACAACCGACACGGTATTTATTCCTTTTGTGCGGCAGGAAAACGCCGGGCCGGACACCCTGCTTTGCGCCGGCTGGCCGGTACAACTCGGTTTTGTGCCGCAAACCGGCGCGAGTTACGCCTGGCAGCCTGCCTCGCCCTACCTGAGCGACCCGCTCGCAGCCAATCCGCAATATTTGTACGCCGGACCCTTTGGCCCAGGCTTCGAGCACCAGGAAACGCTGGTGTTGAAAACGACCCGCGTACAGGGTTGCATTTCCTTCGACACGATTCAACTCATTACCCGGCAGGTGCAGCTCAGCCTGACGCCTAGTCCGGCGCTGTGCGCAGGCGACTCCACCGGCGCGGTGCAAGCCTTGGTGTTGGGCGCAGCCGATCCGGTGTTGTACAGCTGGAACCAGGGCCAGGGCACGGCGCTCGATTCGGTGCCGGCGGGCCAGTACGCGCTCACCGTGACCGATGCCGACGGTTGCACGGCGGCGGCCAGCGCTGAAGTGACGGAGCCGTTGCCCTTGAGTCTGGCGCTGGTGGTTTCGGATTTCAACGGTTTCGGGCTTAGTTGTGCCGGCGCGGCCGACGGCAGCCTGGAGGCGCAGGCCGGCGGCGGCGTGGGCGGGTATCAGTTCGACTGGACGCCGGCTGCAAGCGGCCCGGTTTTGCAAAATTTGCCGGCCGGCGCTTACCTGCTCACCCTGACCGATGCCAACGGCTGCACACTGGCGGCCTCAACTACGCTGACGGAGCCAGACAGCCTGAAATTAAGCCTAGTGGTGGCCGACGAAATTTGTCCGGACGCCGCCAACGGAAGCCTGACCGCAACCGTCGAGGGTGGGGTAGGGCCTTTCCTGTCGGGCGGCCAAACTGTCGGCAATGTGTTCGACCTGAGCGGCTTGAGTGCGGGGATGTACGCTGTTTCGGTGACCGATGCCAACGGATGCACGGTGGCGGCCGACACGGTGGTGCTGTTGCAGCGCTCGGAGTTTTCCACCCTGACCGACTCGGTGTCTTGTTTTGGCGGCGCCGACGGCCGGGCGGAAGTGAGCGGCACGGGCTTTCCGCCCTTTGGTTTTACATGGTCGGATGGCAGCAGCGGGGCGGTGCTTTTGGCGGCGGCCGGGACCTACCAGTGCAGCGTGACGGATGCCTTGGGTTGTGCGTATGTTTTGGAAATGAAAATTGAACAACCGGCGGAACTGGTTTTGTCGGCGATGGTGCAGCCGGTGGTGTGCCAGGGGGATAGCAGCGGCCGGGTCAGCTTGCAGGCTGGCGGCGGCGTGGGGGGCTATGCGTTTTTCCTGGCCGGCCAGCCGGTGGGGCAGGTGGTGGGCCAATTGCCGGCGGGCGCTTACGCATTTTCGGTGGAAGATGGTAATGGTTGCACGGCGACTTTGGACGTGCTACTCGATGCGCCGGACCCTTTGCTGCTCCATTTTTTGGTAAACGACGCCCGCTGTTTCGACAGCGCTACCGGTTCGATCGAGGCACAGCCTGCGGGTGGCGTTTCGCCCTATGCTCTGGTTTGGAGCACCGGGGCAACCGGGCCGCTGCTGGAAAATGTGTCGGCCGGTTGGTATAGGTCGACCGTGACCGATGCGCGGGGTTGCGCCCGCGTAGATAGCGCGGCAGTAGGGCAACCGGAGCCGTACGCGCCGGTGTTCGAGCCGCTGCGGTTGCCTTGTTTCGATGTGGCCAACGGCATTTTGTCGGTGGGCGGTTTGCCGCCGGGGACGCGTTACGCCCTGGCGCCTCGGCCGCTGCAGAGCAACCCGAATCTGGGCGGCGTGGCCGGCGGTTTGCAGCATATTTTGGTGGAGGATAGCCTGGGCTGTTTGTTCGAATTTGAGTTCGACATGCCAGCCTATCCGAAATTGCTGGGTCTGGTAGTTCCGGATACCGTGATTCGCCTAGGCGACAGCGTGTTGATGTACCTCGAGCCGGCGGCAGGCGTGGGCGCGGTCAGCTGGGAGTGGCTGGCGCCGCTGGCGCCCTTGACAGATTGCGACAGTTGTGCGAGCCGCTGGATGCGGCCTTTTCAAACGACCGCTTATGCTGTCCGGTTTACTTCAGACAACGGCTGCCAGTCGGAGCACCGGGCATTGGTGCAGGTGTTGCGCGACAGTATTTACGCGCCCAATGTGATTTATTCCGGCGCAGTCCTGGACGAAAACCGCTTTTTCACCCTGTACAGCCGCCCGGAAGCGATCCGGACGATCCGGTTTTTGCGGGTGTTCGACCGCTGGGGGGAGGCGGTGTTCGAGCGGCGCGATTTTCCGGTGAACGACTACCAGCAGGGCTGGAACGGGATGTTCCGGGGGAGGGAGCTGCTGCCGGGGGTGTACATTTGGCTGGCGGAAGTGGAGTATGTGGACGGGGTGGTGGTGCGGTTGAAAGGAGATGTTACGTTGATGCGGTAGCCAGAGCGTATTGCGGGCTTTAACGGAGTGGGTTATTCTATAAATATTCTACTCGTAATCAATCCGCCTCGCTCGGTATGGATGTGTAGTAAATACACACCGGAAGTCACAGAATCGGGGAGGTCAATTTTTGCCGGATTTCCGGTTGTGTGTTGTGTAAGCATGTTTTTACCGTACATATCGAACACCTGGAGCATCTTAATCCTTTGAGCGGATGCTACAAAAAAGTGCGACTTGGCTGGGTTCGGATAAATCCTGACGCTTTCCCGGACCTCTGCCGGCTGAAAAACAGCGC
>CAZVZH010000059.1:0-10365 GCA_964630705.1 uncultured Saprospiraceae bacterium
TTGCAGGTAAAATCTATGTGGTGGATTTCTTTTTCATCCACTGCCCAACCATTTGCCCAAAGGTAAAAGCCAACGGCCTGCGCATCTACCAAAAATACGCCAACGAACCCCGCCTGATGCTGCTCTCCCACTCCATCGATACCCAAAACGACACCGTGCCCGCGCTGAAACAACACGCCGAAAAACTGGGCATTCGCGACGGCCGCTGGCGGCTGGTCACGGGCGAGCACGACGCCATATACGGCATTGCCGACGATTACTTCAGCGTGGCAAAGGAAAACCCTGATGCGCCGGGCGGTTTCGACCACAGCGGCCGCCTCATACTCGTCGACAAAAACCGCCACGTGCGCGCCTTTTGCGACGGCACCGACGCGGCGGACGTGGACCGGTTTATGCTGGATATTGACCGGTTGTTGAAGGAGAATTGAAGTTCGAAGTTTGGAGTTTGAAGTTCGAAGTTTGGAGTTTGAAGTTTGAAGAATACGCTGGGATTTGTTTTACTTTGAGAAAAATTTCTCTGATGAAGACGTTCGTGTACCTCCAACTGACCTGGTTGGTTTCCGCCAATCTACTCGCTCAAAACCCGGCGCCTTGCCCCAGCTCGCCCTTCCCCGGCGCCGATCTTTGCCAGGATGTTTGCGTGGCCTGTAATTTCACCGGACTGACCAGCACTACGGCAGGGTATACCGGGCAGACGCCTCCGGGGTTTTGCGGCACGATTGAAAATGAACAGTGGTTCGCGTTTATCGCTGCCCAACCGGCCGTCACTTTTGTTGCAACTCCAAGCAACTGCGAAGGCGGCAACGGAATTCAAATTGCTTTGTACCCCTCCTGTAACGCCAATCCAATCGTCTGCAACGGCGGCTCCACCGGCGGCGGCAGCACCCCCGTTTCCGTTTCGACGGCAGCCCTCGTACCGGGTAATGTTTATTACCTGCTGATCGACGGGTTCGCTGGCGATCAATGCGATTTTCAATTGGCCGCTGCGCCCCTCACCGCCGTTCAATCACTGCCACCCGGCGCTCCAGGGCCCATCCAGGGTCCCGACACACTGTGCACCGGCCTGGCCGATACGTTCAAAATTGCACTGGTGAGCAACGCCGGCCATTACGTCTGGAATGGGCCCCCGGGGGTGTTGATCAATGGGCAACCAGCGCCTGTCGACCTGCCGGCGCCGGGTGGAAATAAAGTATTCGTACAAATGGGCAGCCAGCCGGGCCAAATTTGTGTTAGCGCCTCCAACGCCTGCTATCCGCCAATGGGTGCATCCTGCAAAACCATCCGGCATAAGCCTGTCAGCGCTACCTACACCATGCCGCCGGTTGCCGTTTGCGCCGCTAATTTGCCCTATTACCTCCCCTGGGGACAAGCGGTAAGCACCAGCGGCACCTACTCCAAAACTTATTCCTGCGACAGCCTGGTGACGCAGCAAGTGGTGGTGCAAGACTCGATAAGCGTAGTTTTACCGCCACAGATCATTTGCGAAGGCGACTCCCTCTCCGTTTGCGGAAAGGTGTACAAAACAGGGGGCGACTATACCACTGTTTGTAGCTCCTACCTGGGCTGCGACAGCATTGTGCGTTTTTCCCTTCAAGTGGTGGCCCCCATCGCCCAAATTCTCGCCAACACCAGAAGCCTGACCTGTAACCAGACCAGCCTCACGCTGAGCAGCCCGCCAAGCCCGGGCGCCAAAACCTGGCGCAATAATGTGGGGGAGGTTGTTGGCAGCGGCGACAGCCTGCTCGTCGAAGCTCCCGGCTTTTACTACCTGGAGGTTGCCGTTTCCGGCCCGGGGGGAGGATGTGTGAAAAAATCTACCCTCCTGATCAAACCTCAAACCCAACCGCCCCCCATCACTGCCCAGGGCGGCGTTTTGTCGGCGCAAAACCCTACCGTGACCTTGCAGGTAAAATGTCTGTTCAACAAGATGCAATACCTGTGGACCGGCCCGGGCAATTTCATCTCGTCCAAACAAAACCCGCAGGTGAGTGTTCCGGGCATGTACACCGTCACCGTCACCAACCCGGGTACCGGCTGCTTCAGCACGGCCACCGTGGAGGTCACGCAAGAGTAACTATGCTTCGAATTTCAACAGGTTTTGCCGGCCTTTCTTCCCTGCTCCTTTTTTCGGGCGCCCTCCTTTTGCCGTTTTTTTCCTGTCGGGAAACAACGTACAAGGAAGGCGCCCGGCTGTACCAGGCTAATTGCGCCAATTGCCACATGGACAACGGAGCCGGCCTGGGCGCTCTCATCCCGCCGCTGGCCCGGGCCGATTTTTTGGGCAGCCACCGCCCGGAACTGCCCTGTATCCTCAAATACGGACTGAACGACAGCATCCGGGTCAACGGCCAGATTTATGCCGAAAAAATGCCGGGCGTGCCTACCCTGTCGGCCATCCAGGTGACCAACATTCTGAACTATGTGAACCAAAGCTGGGGAAACAATTACCCTGTTTACCGGCTCGACGAAGTGCAGGCGGCTCTGGAAAAATGCCCGCGCTGAAGCCTCCTCTTAAAGGGAGGTTACCGCTGGATTTCGCTACTTTTGCCTTTCTTTTTCAAAAAACAAGCACGCGTCGAACCATGCGCCTCCCAACTCTGATTTTTGCCCTGAGCCTGCTCAGCCCGATTATCCTTCCCAGCCAAAACAACAGCGACAGCAAGGTGGTCACCGGCGCCGTCCTGCTCAACGACCTGGCAGGCATAAATTTTAAAACCATCGCCACTGCTGTAAAAAAAGACTGGAGCGTACGGCTCGATTCGTTCCAGGCTGCCGAAAAAACCCTCGTGTTGTACACCACCAACGCCACCATCATGTTGGCATACATGGATTACCCGGCCGCCCCGGCTGAAATCCGATCGGCTGCCGAAGGCGCCTGGATGTGGAGCAACGCCCGGGAGGAGGCGCCCCGTCACCAGGCGCAAGTGGTTATTTCGGTGATCGGCAGCCCAGCCAAACCCGTGTACCTGTACCAACTGTTCACGCGCACGGCCGCCGCCGTGCTCGAAAACGCCAACACCTGCGGAGTGTACATGCCCGCGCAGTACGTCCTGCAATCCAAAACATTTTACCTGCAAGCGGCCCGCAACCTCGACCAGGTAGAGCTGCCAGTGTATTGCTGGGTGTATTTCGGCATGTTCCTCGACGGCGGCGCCACCTGCGCATACACCTACGGGCTGGCTGAGTTCGGCATGTCTGAACTGGAAATCGTCAAATCGCAGCATTCCATGCAGCAAGCCCATGCCGTACTCTACGATGCCGCCCGCGATGCCTTGCAGAACAATAAAACCCTGCGCGACGGCTCGGTAATCGAAACCCTGGAAGGCGAAAAACTCCCGCTGAAACTCGCACCCTCGCCTTATTTAAAAATGGAAACCCTGCAAGTGGCGTACTAGCGGCCGGTTACATCATCATCGACTCAGGGAGAAATCGTGGAATTAAAGTCAAAATGTAAAATGTAAAATAAAAAAGTCAAAAGTTACCTCCGGCAGTGTGCATCATGGTGGCGAGAACGCTACCCAACGCACGCCGGGACGCCAAGTTCACTTTTACATTTTGACTTTTACATTTTACATTTTGACTTTAATTCCACGATTTCCCCTTATATCAATGCTGCACAGCCTACCCCCGCTCATAAATTTTTAGCAGCAACCGCTGCATCTCTTGCTTCCAGGGGGTGACGCTCCCGAGGATGTTGTTGTGCATAAAACTGAAGGCGTACACCCGGCCGCTTTTCCCAATGAGATAGCCGCCAAGGCAATGCACGCCGGTCATGGTACCGGTCTTGGCAAACACGAACGGTTGGCCCTCCGCGCCCCGGTACCAGTTCTGGACGGTGCCCGACACGCCGCCGGCGGGAAAAAGGGGGAGCAAGCGTTCTCTGGGTTGTTGCTTGAAGAGTCGGCGCAGCAAGCTGGTCAAAAAAACCGGGCTGAGTTGGTTGTACCGCGAAAGCCCGGATCCGTCGACCCAGCGTGGGGGATTGGGGAGGCCTGCAAACAGGCTGTCGAGCGCCCAGCGGAATACGTAGTGTTGATCCAAGGTGTCAAATTTTTCAGCAGCAGCAACCAGCAGCAGCTGCTCGGCCAGAAAATTATCGCTCTGGTGCATCATGCGCCGGAGTACGGTATCGGTCGGAGTGGCGTACCAGGTATTGGGAAAACTGCGCAAGGGCAGCTCCGGGTTTCCGGGCAAGGGCGCAATGCCATTGGGAAAGGCCCCGGAAAAAACTTCCCAAGCCGAAGCCGAGGGCCTGTACATCGGCAGTTTGAAACAGCTGTCCTGCTTAAAATCAGGCCGGGCCGGCGCCCAAATTGTTGGGCCGAGCGCATCGCGGGCGACTTGTCGTTTCGTTTCGGACACCTGAATATCTGCCTGAAAAACAACGGGATAGGCGCGCCAACCGCCGTTTTCCCAACATACCCGGACCAGGTTGCCGTACACGGGCAAAGGCGACAACTCCACGGAATAGTTTTCCCCGAAATCATCCCACATCCAGCCAGCGCCGTAGCGATTCCAGGTTTTCGCACCGGCTGGGTTCAACCCGTAGGCGGGCGGCGCGGGATGGCCGTAGCAAAACGCTGGAAAGTTTTGCCACTGTGCGAAAGCCGGGTGCAAGGTGGTCGGGTCGCCGGTAGCGGTTACCAAAACCAAACCGTAGGGTTTGGAAGTATCGGGGTCGACGTACTGGTAGCGGAAGCGCGGCAAAGAGTCGCCGAGTAAAGCCAGGCAGGCCGCCAGGGTCAGGATTTTAGCGTTGGAAGCCGGGGTGAAATAATGCCCGGCGTTCACGGCGCAAAGTGTTTGCCCGCTGGTCGCGTCGACGAGATGAAAGCCCGTGAACGCCGTTTTGAACACCGGCGAATGCCTGATGTCAGCAGCCAATTTTTTTTCAAAAAAACGATTGGTACTACAGGCGTTGAGTGCGAGCATAAAGCCCGCAAACAGAAAAAAACGCGACAGTGGCATGAATTTTTCGCGGAAAGTTCGGCAAAATTGCCCTTTGCAAACCCTCCGAATTCATAAACCCTGCTGCAGAGGAAAGCCCGTGCCGTACTTTTACCGTGTTTAGAAAAACGAAACCGACAGCAGATGTCCAAACTGGAGCAGTATTTTCAAGCCTTTCGCCAAAACATCGTCGGCATAAACCAGCACATCCAAACGCCCTATGGCCGCAAGCCGCTGGTGTACGCCGACTGGATCGCCAGCGGGCGCCTGTACGGCCCGATCGAGGACCAAATCAGCCGGGAGATCGGCGTCTTCATGGCCAATACCCACACCGAAACCAATTTCACCGGCAGCCTGATGACCCGTGCCTACCACGAAGCGCAGCAGGTGATCAAACGGCACGTCAACGCCGGCCCCGACGATGTGCTGGTGGCGGCGTATTCAGGCATGACCGGGGTGGTCAACAAACTCCAGCGCATGCTCGGCTTGCGCATCCATGAAAAATTTCACGAACGGCTGCAGCTGCGACCGGAAGAGCGCCCCGTGGTGTTTTGCACGCACATGGAACACCACAGCAACCAAACCTCCTGGCTGGAAACCATCTGCGACCTGGTCATTATCCGGCCCGACGACCGGGGCCGCGTCGATTTGAAGCACCTGGAAAACTTGCTGCGCCAGTACCGCGAGCGCCCACTGCGCGTGGCGGCCATTACTTCCGGCAGCAACGTCACCGGCATCCTCACCCCCTACCACGATGTAGCCGCCCTGATGCACCGCTATGGGGGCTATTGCTTTGTGGATTTTGCCTGCACGGCGCCCTACATCGACATCGACATGCACCCTTCGGATCCGCTGGAGCAACTCGACGCGATATATTTTTCGCCGCACAAGTTCCTGGGCGGGCCAGGCGGTTCCGGCGTACTTGTTTTCAACAAGGCATTGTATCACAACCGCATCCCCGACAACCCCGGCGGCGGCACCGTGCTGTGGACCAACCCCTGGGGCGGCCACCACTACCTCGACGATATCGAAGCCCGCGAAGACGGCGGCACGCCGCCTATCCTGCAAACCATCAAAGTCGCCCTGGCGATCCGGCTGAAAGAAGCTATGGGCGTGAAAAACATGCTGGAGCGCGAACGGGAGCTGCTAGACATCGTTTGGCAAGAGCTCGGCGCGCTGCCGCACATCAACATTCTCGAACCCCAGGCGCGCCACCGCCTCGGCGTGGTGTCGTTCACCATCGACGGTTTGCACTACAACCTCGCCGTAAAAATGCTGAACGACCGCTACGGCATCCAGGTACGCGGGGGATGCGCCTGCGCGGGCACCTACGGGCATTTTCTGTTCGGGATTTCGCAGGAGCGTTCCTGTGAGATTGTCACCAAAATCGATGCCGGCGACCTGAGTGAAAAACCGGGTTGGATCCGTTTGTCGCTGCATCCGACCATGACCGATTCGGAGCTGACCTACATCTGCAGGGCTATCCGGGAAATCGCCCAGGAGCACGAGCATTTTGCCGGCGACTACAGGGCCGATTACCAGCACGGCGCCTTTCACCACGGTGCAGAGGGAAATGACGCTGGCGAGGATTTGCTTAAAAAATGGTTTGCGAAAACGGCATTTTCCGAAAAAACTCCGGTGTCAACTACGTAAACAGCGATTCAACAAAGGCCTGTTTGTTAAAAATCTGCAGCTGGTCGATGCGCTCCCCCACCCCGATGTACCGGATCGGAATTTTAAACTGATCGCTGATACCAATGGCGACGCCGCCTTTGGCTGTGCCGTCGAGTTTGGTCAGGGCCAGCGCAGTGATGGGCGCCACTTCGGTAAAATGCTTGGCTTGTTCGAAGGCATTCTGGCCGGTGGAAGCGTCGAGCACCAGCAACACATCGTGCGGCGCACCGGGTAGTTTTTTATCGATGGAGCGGTGAATTTTTCCCAATTCCTGCATGAGGTTGCTCTTGTTGTGCAGGCGGCCGGCTGTGTCGATGATGGCTACGTCGCAATTATGATCGAGCGCGTACTGGGTCGTTTCGTAAGCTACGGCGCCGGGGTCGGCCTGCATGCCTTTGGAGTAAAACTCGCAGCCGACGCGGTCGGCCCAGATTTTGAGTTGATCGACTGCGGCGGCCCGGAACGTATCGGCGGCGCCGAGCACGACTTTATGGCCCTTTTGTTTGAATTGGGCGGCGAGTTTGCCAATAGTAGTGGTCTTCCCTACGCCATTGACGCCGATAACCAACAGCACGTACGGTTTTTTACCCGATGGCAGATCAAAATCTTCAGCGTCTTCCGTGTTGTTTTCCGCGAGCATTTGCACGATTTCGTCGCGCAGCAGGGTATTCAGTTCATCGGTGTTGACGTATTTATCGCGCGCCACGCGGGCTTCGATGCGCTGGATGATGCGGACGGTGGTGTCGAGGCCAACATCGGCAGCGATGAGCGCAGACTCCAGTTCGTCGAGCACCTCCTCGTCGACCGTGCTTTTTCCGGCAACAGCGCGGGTGATTTTCCCGAAAAAACTCTCCTTGGTTTTTTCGAGGCCTTTGTTCAGGTCTTCCTTTTTTTCGCGGTTAAAAAACTTGTCAAAAAATCCCATGAGTGCTGAGCGTTGCTGGGTTGATCGGAGTGGGTTGGATTGGTTTAAATTTCGCCGTAGAGGCGTTTCACGGAGTCCATCAACACGGCTTTTTTCCGGCGGGACACTTCGATGGTTTCGCCGTTTTCCAGTTTCAGGTAGCCGCCTTCGCCTTTGATGTAGGTTTTCATGTAATTCATGTTGACAATGTGCTTTTTATGCACCCGCACGAAATTGAGGCGGAGCAGGGTGTCTTCGTAGGCTTTGATGGTTTTACTGGCGGTGATTTTGTTTCCGGTTTTGAGGATAAAATGTGTGTAGTTGTCTTCCGCTTCGAGGCGGACAATTTCGCGCAAGCGGACAAAATGCACGCCGTCTAGCCCGGAGATACCGATTTTTTCAAAGGCATTGGGCATGTTGGGCGAGTAGTTTTGTTGCAGCAGTTCGACGCGTTGTTTGGTGCTGGAGGATTTTCGGTCGGCCCGGACACGGCCTACTGCCCGGCGCAGGTCGTCGGGCTCGATGGGTTTGAGCACATAGTCGATCGCGGAAAAATCGAAAGCCGTCAGCGCGTAATCATTCCAGGCGGTTACAAAAATGATGTCGAAGGGAATCTCCTCCATTTGTTCGAGGCTTTGGAAAACCAGGCCGTCGGGCAGGGCGATATCGAGAAAAGCGACATCAAATTGCGGATCCTGGTCGTCGCCATTGGCCAAGCGGAGCAGATCGGCGTTGGAGCCGCCGGTGGCCGTCACGTCAATTTCCGGGCAATATTTTTCGAGCAAATTTTGAAGGTTTTGCAAACTTTCAGGTTCGTCTTCAATGAGCAACGCGCGAAGCATAGGAGGAGGAATTAAAAATGAACGGATGAATCCGGCGCAGATACCAGCCGGTTTTTGGCGAGCACAAAGTTCGTTTTTCTCCTCAAAAAACCAGAGGCCCGCCGGTGATTTACGGCGGGCCTCTGAAAAAACAGGGAGTTTTATATTATAATTCTTTGACTTTTAAGCGCATACCAATTTGCACAGCCTCACAATTATTCAATTTGCGCAAAGTTTCGACGGGGGTGCCGTACATCCGGGCTACATCTTCCAGCGATTCGTTCCGGCGCACGGTATGGTACTGGTATTGTTTGAAAGATTCCGCTTCTTCGCGTCGGAGCACCGGCACCGGGTCGGATGGAGCGGAGCCGGAAACGCCGGCATCAGCGCTGCCTGGTTTATTGCTTTCCTGGCGGGGCGCAGCAATGCGAAGCGGGGAGTGTTTGAAAACGTAAACCGGGCGCCAGATTTTGAGCCGCTGACCCGTTTGAATAAAATCGTCGGTCAGGTTATTCCAGGCTTTCAGGTGTTCGGCGTGACAACCTAACATGGCGGCCACCCGGTCGATGTGGTCGGCTTGTTGCACCGAAACGGCGAGCTGCCAGTAGCGGCCATCGCCCAGGTTGGTATTGGGGGTGGCATTCAGCCCTTCCACCGTATACCGGCGGCTGCCGAGGCCATTGAGGTAGCGGAGAAACGACGGCATCACCCGTTGGGGCAAGAGCACGTAATATCCGTCTTCATTGGCCGGAACGTAATCGCGTTTAAAACCGGCATTGAGCGTACGGATCATTCCGTAATCCAGGCCGGTAGCATCGGCAATATCCCGGAAAGAGATATTGTCGTACACTTTCACGTAGGTAGTAAGTTGCTCGTCGTAATCCGGCTCGATCATTTCCATGTCGTGCATGGAAAAGTAGGTGCAGATGTAGGTAGCCGCGATAAAAGCCGGGACATAGTTGCGGGTTTCTTGCGGCAAGAAGCGTTGAATTTTCCAAAAATCGCGGCTGTGCGCCCGTTTAATGGCCGAGTTGACCCGGCCGGGTCCGCTGTTGTAAGCGGCGAGGGCGAGCGCCCAGTCGTTGTATTGGTTGAAAAGATGCTTCAGGTACCGGACGGCTGCTTCAGTACTTTTTACGGCATCGCTGCGCTCATCAACGGTGGAGCTTTGGCGCAGGTCGTAGTCTTTACCGGTATAGGGCATAAACTGCCAGAGGCCAGTGGCGCCTACCCGGGAAACCGCACTGGCATTCAGCGCGGATTCCACGACGGCCAGGTATTTCAGATCGGTTGGCAGGCCGCCTTCTTTCAGTTTTTGTTCGAAAAGGGGGAAATACGTCAGGCGTTTGCCGAGCATGACGCAGGTTTTATAATGCTTGCGTTGGAGGTACGTGCGAATGTATGCTTGTACTACGCCATTAGAGCGAAGTTCCAGACAACCTTTCATCCGGCCGAGGCGCTCAGTCAATTCGGTATCGGTTGGCAGTCGGGAAGCGGTCGATTCAGCCGTGGCATCTTGTTCGAAGGGATCGGGTAAGTCAGCCTCGTCCTGGGCTGACATTGGGGTGGCGGCGATTAAAAGCAAAAGAAGGGCTAGCCAATAAACAACTGATTGTTTTTGCTGCATGAGGAGAAGATTGCTCTAATTAAACAAGAGGGAGTTCTTTAGAAACAGATTAAGGATCGGAGGCCAAAGGAACGAGTGCCAAAAAATAATATTTCACCGAAGCGATGAATGGCTACCCGAAAATTGTCTTTTGAAGGAACCGTCGGTTTGAGTGCGGGCAAAAGTCGGGCATTTCGCTGAATTGCCGGAATTTGTTTCCGAAATTAACATTTGACGGCTAACAGATGACGAAAATGCAAAATTTTGTTTCGGGGAATAAAAATTCGAACCAAGCCGCTTGAATCCAGGGAATGTGTGTACTTTTGCGCCGATTTTGAAGACGGTTTTCAGCGCCCGGTGGCTGTTTGCCGGCAATTTGACACCGGAACACCAAACATCATTTCGTTTTATGG
>CAZVZH010000059.1:10375-22702 GCA_964630705.1 uncultured Saprospiraceae bacterium
GGCAAATAACGGTCGTATCAAACAAATCATTGGCGCTGTTGTGGACGTCGATTTCAGCAGCCCGGATAGCAAACTTCCTGAAATTTTAAACGCGCTTGAAGTTAAACGCGAAGACGGTTCCACGCTCGTGCTGGAAGTGCAACGCCACCTGGGCGAAGACAGCGTTCGGACGATCGCCATGGACTCCACCGACGGCCTGACCCGCGGTGTTGAAGCCACCGACACCGGCGCCCCGATAGCGATGCCGACTGGCGACGCCGTGCGCGGCCGCTTGTTTAACGTAGTTGGTGAGGCGATCGACGGGATTGGCAAAGTGGAAAAAGACAAAAACGCCTATGTGATCCATCGCAAACCGCCAACCTACGAAGATTTGTCGACCGAACGGGAAATCCTGTACACCGGTATTAAAGTCATCGACCTGATCGAGCCCTATGCCAAGGGCGGCAAAATCGGTCTTTTTGGCGGCGCCGGTGTGGGTAAAACGGTCTTGATCATGGAGTTGATCAACAATATTGCCAAAGCGTACGACGGCATGTCGGTGTTTGCCGGTGTAGGCGAACGCACCCGCGAAGGCAACGACTTGCTGCGCGAGATGATTGAATCCAACGTAATCAAATATGGCAAAGACTTCTTGCACTCGATGGAATCGGGCGGCTGGGACCTGAGCAAGGTTGATAAAAACGAATTGGCCAAAAGCCAGGCCACCCTGGTGTTCGGCCAAATGAACGAGCCCCCTGGCGCCCGCGCCCGGGTAGCCCTTTCCGGCTTGACTATGGCCGAATATTTCCGCGATGGCGACCTGAGCGACCCCGCCGGCGGCCGCGACATCCTGTTCTTCGTCGACAATATTTTCCGCTTCACCCAGGCCGGCTCTGAAGTATCTGCCTTGCTGGGCCGTATGCCTTCGGCGGTGGGTTACCAACCCACCCTGGCCACGGAAATGGGTATCATGCAGGAGCGAATCACTTCAACCAAACGCGGCTCGATCACTTCCGTACAGGCCGTTTACGTGCCTGCGGATGACTTGACCGACCCGGCTCCGGCCACTACCTTCGCCCACCTCGACGCCACCACGGTATTGAGCCGTAAAATCGCCTCGCTGGGTATCTATCCGGCTGTAGACCCCCTGGACTCTACCTCCCGTATCCTCGATCCGAAAATTATCGGCGACGAACACTACCGCTGCGCACAACGGGTGAAAGCCATCCTCCAGCGCTACAACGAGTTGCAGGATATCATCGCCATTCTTGGGATGGAAGAACTATCCGACGAAGACAAATTGGTCGTTTCGCGCGCCCGCCGTGTGCAACGTTTCCTTTCTCAGCCGTTCCACGTGGCCGAGCAATTCACCGGCCTTAAAGGCGTGTTGGTGCCCATCGACGAAACGATCCGCGGGTTTAACATGATTATGGACGGCGAAATGGATGAATATCCCGAAGCAGCATTCAACCTGGTAGGTACCATCGACGACGCCATTGCCAAAGGCAAAAAACTGCTCGCCGAAGCCTAATCATCACCGGCATTTTCAACCGATCAACCACGCGCTTTATGAACCTAGTGATTCTTTCGCCCGAACGGCAAATCTTCTCCGGCCCGGTAAAATCTGTGAAAGTTCCGGGCAGTTCCGGCTCTTTTGAAATGTTGGAAAACCACGCCCCGATCGTCTCTTCCCTGGAAGCCGGCGAAGTGCGTATCATTCAGGAGAATGGTGAAAAAATGACCTTTCTTGTGAGCGGTGGCTTTGTAGAAATGCTGGACAATGAAGTTTCATTGCTGGTAGCCAGCGTACAGGAATAAAATTCCAGGCAATAACCTGCGACACCGACACCGGAATTAGCCAAAGGACGGCATCAGTTATCCCCGATTCAAGTCCATCCATGAACGGGGCCAACGCCATCCTTTGGCTATTTTTTTTAAGGGAAACACCTGCGGCAAACCGATCCGCTGTCATCCATTAGCAAGGCTTATTGATATTCTTACCAAAGGATCACCTATTTTTGCCCCTCCACTTATTCTGACACATACATCCATGAAAAAACTGCTCCTTCTGTTGCCGCTCGTCGCCTTATTAATTCAAGGCTGCTCCAATGATTTTGAAGTTGCCGCCCCCTGGAAAGAGGTGCCGGTTGTGTATGCAATTCTTGCTCCGAATGACACTGCCAACTACATTCGGGTGGAGAAAGCCTTCCTCGACCCCGAGGTAAGCTCCTTGCAAATTGCACAAATTGCCGACTCTTTGTACTATCCGGCCAATGCCATTAGCGTTTACCTGGAGCGCGCACAAACCGGACAACGCATCTTGCTCCAACGGGTCGATGGCAACCTCGAAGGCTACGTCCGGAAAAGTGGCACCTTTGCGACTCAGCCCAACTGGCTTTACAAAACCAAGGAGCAGATTTTTGCTGGCGAGCAATACCGTCTGCTCATTATCCGTGCTGATGGCCAACCGGATATCACGGCTGTGACAACGATTCCCCAAAATTTTTCCCTCATCAAACCTTCGGAAAATGCAACCCCTCCCAGGATTTCATTCTTGCGAGATAAATCATCGGATGTGGAATGGAGAACTGATGAAAACGGGGTGTATTTCACCATTCGTTTCAGGATTCGCTACCGCGAAAATGCGCTCAACGGCAGCCTGATCAAACGGGACACGCTGTACTGGACCCCAGCCCCAAATGTGCGCCGTAGCGACCTGGCCCCCGGCGCTGGCGCCCTGAAGTATAAAGGCCTGTTTACCATCAGCTCAGAATCGTTCTACCGCTTCCTGGTAGAAAATATCCCCGCCGCCAATGACCGTTTCCGCGTTTTCGAAGGTATCGATATTACCTTGGAAGGCGGCGGCGCAGAAATCGAACGCTATTTGGAAACAGCCTCCGCCAATTCCGGAATCACCGGTGCAGAAGTGATTCCGACCTACACCAACTTATCGGAAGGCTTTGGAATTTTTACCGCCAAAAACCGGGTTGTTTTGGAAAAAGTACTGGTTACCCCAGAAACTGTGCAGGATATGAATGACCAATCGCCGGAGCGCGAATTAAGATTTCAGTAATAAAATTCAACAGCTGTTTTATGTAGGGGCCTTGTTCTATGGTGGTAGAACATGGCCCCTGCTCTTTTTTTACAAAGTAAACTAGCCATTTCCAGGGTCGGCGCCAAAATCAAAAGCCATTCGGTCAGCCTCGGGCTTCCTCTCAACCATTTTTAAATTCACAATTTGGCGCAATCGGCTAGTTCAATCACCTTCAAAACGCCATACCAAGCATACCCTATCGACCCTAAAACAAAGCAAGTAGTTGAAAATTATGATTTAACCCTGAATAACCGCTCTAAGAAGAACGAAATACACTTTTCACAACTACTAAAAAATGTCATTGTCTTAAAATACTTGAGCCTGCACTTTTGTACCGGAAAAAGCAGGGATTAACGAATTCCTGCCGTGTGATATGTTCATGGGATTGTATTAATTCAGGTGAGAGAGCAAGTCCTCTCAAAACGTTTGAGAGGACTTGCCAAATTTTTCGAGAATCAAACAGTTTGTTAAGGCCTGCTTAACCGCAACAATTTTTTCTAGGTCGCCGTTTAATTGTCGCTCAGGTTGCAAAAAAGGAGAAAACCTACCGCAACCTCAGAAGTTGAAAATGTTCATGGGATTATAATTTGTTGTTTTACGACCACGCCAAATGAGGCGTGGTTTTTTTTTATCCCACATCCTTCTCTTATTTCATTTTACTTCCCACCAACGCGATTCACCCGGCATTCCAGGCAAATTCTATCTTTACGCCTCTTTTCAACCGGTCATTCCATTAGCCATGTCTGCAAGCACCAGCGAAATCAAACGTATTACCACCCATGTCATTCAGGCGATGAAAAACCGTGGCGAGAAAATTGCCATGCTCACTGCCTACGACTTTTCAATGGCCCGAATCCTGGATGAAGCGGGCATAGATATTCTCTTAGTCGGCGACTCGGCTTCCAACGTCATGGCTGGCCATGAAACCACCCTTCCGATCACTTTAGACCACATGATCTACCACGCCCAATCGGTCGTACGGGCCGTACACCGGGCCATGGTTGTTGTCGACCTGCCCTTCGGGAGTTACCAGTCCAATTCCGAAATTGCACTAAAAAGCGCCATCCGCATCATGAAAGAATCCGGCGCCCACGCTGTAAAACTGGAGGGCGGTGCAGAAGTAGAGGAATCCATCCGACGCATCCTACTGGCCGGAATTCCGGTCATGGGCCACCTTGGACTTACCCCGCAAAGTATTTACAAATTCGGCACCTACACCGTACGCGCCAAAGAAGATGCTGAAGCCAAAAAACTTCAGGAAGACGCCCAACTCCTGGACAATCTGGGCTGTTTCGCTCTAGTCTTGGAAAAAATACCCGCTAAATTGGCCAAGGAGGTATCCAGCAGTATCGACATCCCTACCATTGGCATTGGAGCAGGCCCTGATACGGACGGGCAAGTGTTGGTCACCCACGATATGTTGGGTATCACCAAAGATTTCAAACCTCGTTTTTTACGGCGTTACCTCGAATTGTTCGACGCTATCGGAACAGCTACTCAGCACTACATCGCCGATGTAAAAAACCGCGATTTCCCAAACGAAACGGAGCAATATTAGCCTCAGTTACCCACCTCCCGAAGGAATACGCCAAAACACAAAACAACTTCTTCGCTCATGAAAATGAAAATCCTTGGGCCGCTGGCGCTTGTGGCGCTTTTCGCTGCTGCCGTACTAGGCTGGCAGCCCCTCAAAGCCATCTATTTCTCGGGAGTGCCCGACCAATTGCAAGACACCATTTTACTAATTCCTACCGGCGCAACCTTTCCCCAAGTGGTGGATAGCCTGAAAGCGGGTGGCTTTATCTCCGACCAGGAAAGTTTCCGTTGGCTGGCGGGAAAAATGAAATACATCCGGCCGGAAATGCGCGCAGGCCGCTATGAAATCGAGCCCGGCTGGACTAACCGCCAACTCATCCAACACCTCCGCGCCGGCAAACAAGCACCCGTAAACGTAGTGCTGAACAATGAGCGCCTTACAGAAGAAATTGCCGGTCGATTAGCCCAATTTCTGGAGCCCGACTCCTTGCAATTCCTGCGTGTGTTTAGCGACCCAGGTATGCTGGCACGCCTGGGGTACAGTCCCGAGACCTTCATTTCTTTGTTTATCCCCAATACATACCAAATGTTTTGGAACACCAGTCCTGATGGATTTCTGGAACGAATGGCCAAAGAACACGAAGCCTTTTGGTCGAAAAACGACCGCCAAGCCAAAGCCAAAGCCCTGGGGCTGAGCCGAGAGCAGGTATATACCCTGGCATCTATTGTCGAGCGTGAAACCAATGTCAACTCTGAAAAACCTGCCATTGCCGGCGTCTACCTCAACCGCTTGGATATCCATATGCCCCTCCAAGCAGACCCCACCGCCGTATTTGCTACCCGCGATTTTACCACCCGCCGTGTGACAGAATTTCACACTACCTTCAACTCGCCTTACAACACCTACGTTAATAAAGGGCTGCCACCAGGCCCAATCAGCATGGCTTCTATCGCTAGCATCGATGCAGTGCTCAACCGGCAGAACCACAACTACCTTTATTTCTGCGCCAAACCCGACGATTCCGGCACCCACGCCTTCGCCGAAACGTATGCCGCGCACCTCATCAACGCCCGGCGCTTTCAAACCTGGTTGAGCCAGCGGGGGTTTTAATCTTTTGAAGTTTGAAGTACAACATCTTTTCAATCCTGCTGTTCCAGTGGCATCCCTGGATGCTTTTAAACTTCAAACTAATATCGAATGCAATACCGCCTTTTTGGAAAATCTGGCCTGCGCGTATCCGAACTCTGCTTGGGAACCATGACCTTCGGCACGGAGTGGAACTGGGGCGCCGACAAAGCTGAAAGTCAAAAAATCTTCGACACTTTTACCCATGCCGGCGGCAATTTTCTCGACACCGCTAACCGCTACACCGAAGGCACCAGCGAGCGGTGGTTGGGCGAATTCATCCAATCAGATCGCCACCATTTTGTCGTGGCAACCAAATACACCCTGCGCGACCGCCCGGGTGACATCAACTTCGCAGGCAATCACCGCAAAAACATGATGCGCTCGGTGGAAGAAAGCTTACGACGCCTCGAAACCGATTTCATCGACCTGCTCTGGGTGCACGCCTGGGATGGTCACACGCCCGTCGAGGAAGTTTTGCGCGGCCTCGATGATCTGGTTCGCAGCGGAAAAGTCCACTACATTGGCATATCCGATACGCCCGCTTGGGTAGTGAGCCAAGCCAACACCATGGCCGAACTCCGCGGTTGGACGGCCTTCGCCGGCCTTCAAATCGAATACTCCCTCCTCCAACGCGACCCCGAGCGCGATCTGCTTCCGATGGCGCAGGCTTTCGGACTGGCCGTAACTCCCTGGGGCGCACTGGGCGGCGGCGCACTCACCGGAAAATACCTGCGGGGCGAACAAGGCCGCGTAGTCCCCGAAAGTAAACGTCGCAGCGACCGGGCCAACACCATTGCCGCCGAAGTAGTCAAACAAGCCCAAAAACTGGGCGTTCAGCCGGGCCAACTGGCGATCAACTGGACCCGCCAAAACGACAACCGGCGCACCACTGTTCCCATCATCGGCGCCCGCAATGCCGAACAATTACAGGAAACAATCGACGGCCTCCACTTTACCATCCCTGCCGATACATTGGCTGCGCTCGACCAGGTCAGCGCCATCGAACTGGGTTTCCCGCACGATTTTCTCGCCGGCGACAACATTCGCCAACTCATGTTCGGCGGCGAATACGATCAATTGAAACCCTAGCATTCTGCCGCACATTTCCCTTTCTGCCACTATTTTTTCGTTTTTTTGCACCTTCAAATCCAAACCAGTACTAAAAACATGCCGTTCAGCGACATTGATAATATGCCCATCGCCTGGGCCGATCACGAAGATATCGCCATGAAACTCTACGAGCGTTTCGGCGACGATTTCGACGAAAGTAAAATTTACCGTATCCGCTTCACCGACCTGATCGAGTGGGTGCTCGAAATTCCCAATTTCGAAGGCAACCGCGAAGATTGCAACGAAGCGCACCTGGAACAAATCCAGGCCAAATGGGTGTACGAATGGAGGGACAACCAATGATTCCGCCGGGCGAACAGCTCCCCGCTCCCACAGCCGAACGAAGCGTCGAACTTGTCCACTTGTTTGACAAACTGCAAGCTGTTCGGGCCTTCATCCTCGACGTCGACGGCGTGCTCACCGACAACACCGTGCACGTCACCGAAAGCGGCGAGCAACTCCGCCGCATGAATATCCGCGACGGCCTCGGTCTCAAAATCGCCCTAAAAAATGGCTTTCCAGTATGCATCATCACCGGCGGGCGTTCGCAAGGCGTAATCAAACGCCTATCGGGCCTGGGCATCGAGCACATTTACTCCGGCATCGAAGACAAGTGGCCTGTTTTTCAGCAGTTTCTGCAAACCCATAACCTGAAAGCACCAGAAATCTGCTACATGGGCGACGACCTGCCCGACCTCCAGATTTTACAAAAAGTCGGCCTCTCTACCTGCCCGGCCGACGCCGTGCCGGAAATTCGCCAAATCGTCGACTACATTTCTCCACTGAGCGGAGGCTCGGGTTGCGTGCGCGACATTGTGGAAAAGGTACTGAAAGGCCAGGGAAAGTTTCAGCCCTGAAAATCTTCCGGGTTCCAACACAAAATGCAGTATTTTGGGCTGTGATAACCGGCCCTGCCGGTACTATCCTGCAGCACCTATTCGAGCAAAACTGTGAACCAACTGCTGGCCCTCCCCCGGCTCTTGCGCCTGCCCAACCTGGCCATCGTTTTTTTAAGCCAGTGGATTCCCTATTGGCTGGTGTTGCGCCCAGCCATCTTGCGTGCCGGCGCCATCCCCGCCATCGACGCCCGCAGTTTTGCCCTCATCGTTACTTGTACCGTGTTGTGCTCCTTGGCCGGATACGTGATCAACGATTATTTCGACCGGGAAATCGACGCCATCAACCGCCCGGAACGGGTGGTGGTGGGGCGGCACATTCCCTCTGGATTAGTGTTGATGATATACCTGGGACTGACGGTACTGGTACACCTCCTGGCGCTGCGGTTGTTTTTTTTGCTGCCGCAACCCCGCTCGGTGTGGCCTTTACTGGTATTTCCGCTGGTGTCCTTTTTACTGTTCATGTATGCCTGGCAAATGAAATGCACCCCAGTGGTGGGCAACCTTTTGGTAGCAGCGCTTTGCGCAGCTGTGCCGATCATTCCGCTTTTTCCGGAAAACAGGGCGCTTTGGCTGGCGGCTTTCCGCGACCCGGAAGGTATTCACCAGGCAACCGGGCTGGTTTGGCTGTATGCCACTTTTGCCTTTGTCACCAACCTGTTGCGCGAACAAGTCAAAGACCTGGAGGACTTCATGGGCGACGCCGCCTGCGGCTGCAATACCCTGGCGGTTATCAAAGGCCCACGTTTTGCGAAAAAACCCGCCGGGCTGATCGCCCTAATCGTTTCGGCGCTCATCGGTTTGATGTTGTTTTTTTGGGAACAAACCGGCGCCCCGGCTTGGCAAATCTGGACTGGCATAGCGCTGCTGCTGGCGCCTGCCTTGCTCGCTACCGGGCTGATTTACACCGCAAAAAGCCGGACGCGCTTTAGCTGGGCCAGCCGGCTGATCAAACTGATCATGCTGACTGGTTTGTTTTTGCTGTTGCGCTCCTGGCCCGACGACCCGATTGCCGCCTTGCAAGCGGTTTGGGAGCGGAGAGATTTTTTCTAATTGGGTTTGGGGGCTTGGTAGATAACGTTGATGACGTTGATCAGCGCAAGCAACGGCATCACCGTGTAAACTCTTTGCTGAAATGAGCGGTAAATTTTCAGATATTGGCCGCTGTACTTGGAGCCTATCCGAAAACCTACTTTGGGATTGAAAAGGCCGGATGCCGAAAGCAGGCAAGGCAAATTTTTTCGGCGTAGTGGTTGCGACGGCTAAAAAATTTTACGTAGCATGGTTTTAAAAGACGTTTTTTTCAACCCAAATGGAGGTTTTCGGATAGGCGCTTACCTGGACATTAGCCTTTTTTGATAACCGAAAACGTGTCAGACTAAATGTTCAAAATACTTTCTCCAAGTTGTGGCCGACCACGAGAAATGGGACAGGACTTCCAAGATCAACAGGATTTTTAGGATTTAGAAGCCGTTTCGGCTGCTAAATCCTGGCAATCCTATAAATCCTGTTCTTAAAAAAACTAGTCCGCCTGCTGCTGGAAATAGTTTACACCCAGGGCAAATTATGGACAGCACTCTGAAAACGGGATGTCCATAATTTGAAAAACCTCTATCTGATGCGTATCAAGCACTTTTTTTATCTTTCAAAAGGCTAAAGTCCATCTTAAAACCGCACCATTATGCTTTTTCCCGACCGCCCACTCATCCTGGCCTCCCAAAGCCCGCGCCGCAGCCAGTTGCTACGCGAAGCGGGGTTCGAATTTCGGGTAGAGCCTTTGAATGTGGACGAAAGTTTCGACCCTGAAATGCCCGCCGAAGCCGTGGCCGAACACCTCGCCCAGCGCAAAGCCCAAGCCGGCCGGCACCTCATTCGGGAGCGGGAAATTTTACTGGCCGCCGATTCCGTAGTGATCCTCGACAACCAAATTTTCAATAAACCCGCCGACGCAGCCGAGGCTTTTTACATGATCCGCCGACTTTCCGGCAAACAACACCGCGTCATCACCGGCGTTTGCTTGCTGGCTGCCGAACAGGAACGCAGCTTTTCCGAACCGACCGACGTATACTTCGACGAGCTCACCGACGCCGAAATCGAATATTACATTCAATCCTGCCGCCCCTTCGACAAAGCCGGCGCTTACGGTGTGCAGGAATGGATCGGACACTGCAAAATCCGGCGCATCGAAGGCAGCTACACCAATGTGATGGGCTTGCCCGTGCACCGGGTGTACGCCGAGCTGCAAAACTTCTGCTAGCGCATGCCCAGCATTATCTGCACGGTAACCAACGACCTGAACCACGACCAGCGCATGCAGCGCATCTGCGACACGCTGGCCCGGAATGGCTACACCGTTACGCTCGTGGGCCGCGCCCTTCCTCACTCCAAACCGCTTTTGCAAAAAATCTACGCCCAGCACCGGCTGCACTGCCACTTCCAAAAAGGCGTCCTTTTTTACGCCGAATACAACCTCCGGCTCGGGCATTACCTCCTGCGCGCATCCTGCGACGCCATTTGCTCGGTCGACCTCGACAGCCTGCCCGCCGGCTGCATGGCCGCCCTGCTGCGCCGAAAAAAACGCCTATTCGACGCCCACGAGTTTTTTACAGAAGTGCCTGAAGTGACCGGCCGTCCGCTGGTTAAATGGATTTGGTCGGCTCTAGCCCGATGCTGCCTGTTTTTTTACCGGCATGCCTACACCGTAGGCCCTGCGCTCGCCCAAATTTTTTCAACGAAATACGGCATCCCGTTCGGAGTGGTGCGCAACATGGCCGTTTTCACCGGCGAAACCAACCTGGCGCCAGCTCCAACTGCCGCGCCAGATTCGAAAAAAATCCTGCTCTACCAGGGCGCGCTCAACGAAGCGCGCGGTATCGAACAACTGCTGGAAGCCTTGCCGCTGCTCGATGATCGCTTCGAACTTTGGCTGGCCGGAGAAGGCGACTTGTCTGCACGGCTCCGCCAAATGGCAGGCACTTTGGGACTGGGCAACCGGGTTCGTTTTTTAGGAATGGTATCGCCCGACGACTTGCGCGCGTTGACCCGTTCGGCCTGGCTGGGCCTGAATGTCCTGGAAAACAAAGGGCTGAGCTATTACTACTCCCTGGCCAACAAATTTTTCGACTATGTACAAGCGGGCGTGCCCGCGCTTACGATGGATTTCCCGGAATACCGCGCGCTCAACCGGGAGTATGAAGTGGCGGTACTGCTCGAACAGCTCAGCGCCGATGCAGTGGTTCGGGCGGTAAAAAATTTGGCTGAAAATCCGAGTCGCCACCAGCAGCTGCGCGCCGCCGCGCTCGAGGCCCGGAAGGTTTGGAACTGGGAACAGGAATCCCGGGCGCTGCTGGTTTGTTGGGCGGCTGTTTTTCAAAACCGCCGTTGAATTTTTTAAGTATGCCCAACCATCCAAGCCGGCAGTTCCGTCTGTTTTTGAAAAAATGAACTATTATGAAACGATCCCTTTTCATCCTGTCCGCGCTCGCATTGCTGAGCCTGGCGGCCTGCAAGAAAAACGATGTCAACGCTACCTGCCCGAATGGCGTCAGTGCCACTTTTAAAAACCTGACTGGCCTGGATGGCTGCGGCTACGTGCTCGAACTGGCCGACGGCTCGCGGCTGGAGGTGGCCAATTTGGACGCACTGAATCTGACGCCCCAAGACGGCATGAAAGTTCGCGTGGAATACCAGCAGACTGACATGGCCAGCATTTGCATGGTCGGTCCCATTGTTCTGGTCAGCTGCATTAGCCCCGAATAATTTTAAAGCAGCAGCATGGAAAATTCGGCCCGGTGTACGCCCGGCCGGACGTTTCCCGGTTGACCACCCTGCGGTGGTCAACTTTTTTTTTGCCGTTTGGCAGGTTTCAACCCCGGATTGATGCTCCGGGAAAGCGCCTGGTACAACTCACGCCAGTCGGGATGCCGCTCGAGCCACAGCAAATGCCGCTGCAGGGTGTCCAGGTCGCCGCGAATCGCCGGGCCGGTTTGCATACGCGCCGGCGATTCTTGCAAAGCTTTGCTCAGGGTTTCTTCCATCAAAGGGTGCAGCAGTTCGAAAGGCAGGTCCTGTTCCTCCAATATTTTTTCAGCGATGGTAAAACAATGGTTGGAAAAATTATTGGCAAACACCGCCGCTACATGGAGCACTGCGCGCTGCTCGTCGTTCACCTGATACACCAGGTTGCCGATCACCTTGGCAATTTTTTTCAACATCCAAACGTCCTCCTCCGCGCGGGCATCCACACAAAACGGGATGCGCGACCATACGGGCGTGCGTTCCAGGGAAAAGGATTGCAACGGGTAAAAGACACCATAACGCTGATACCAGGGCGCTAACACCGCACCGGGCGTAGCGCCCGAAGTATGGGTTACCAGGGCAGCCGGAGCGAATGGCGCCAACTCCGCCCCTACAGTAGCGATGGCATCGTCGCGCACGGCCATCAATATCCAATCGGTTTCAGGCGCGATGTCGGCCCAATGATCCGACCAGGAACAGCCCAAACTATCAGCCAGCTCGCGAGCCGGCCCAGCCGTGCGGTTCAGCACCTGGGCAATACGCACACCCTTGGCTTTCAGGCGTTT
>CAZVZH010000060.1:0-22637 GCA_964630705.1 uncultured Saprospiraceae bacterium
AGAGCGTCGAAGTCTGAAGACTATGACGAGCAGGGGATAATTTGGCCGAAGATTGATGGCTTTAGTGAGTAAGGCATTTTTTAAATGCTTTACCAACACATCTGGATAGATTTGTGGAACAGCATTTATTACTAATTGACCAATCATGGAACACCCGGATTTATATGATTACAACGTCAGTGTTAGGTGGGCTCAATATATTTTTAGTCACAAAGACCAATACCTAATACTCGATACCGAAACAACAGGCCTAGGAGAGAATGATGTCATCATTCAATTAGGTGTAATTGATCTGGATGGAAACCATTTGATTGATACCTTAGTTAGACCTTCCCGTAAAAAAAGTATTTCTCGCCAGGCTTCTGCAATCCATGGTATCAGAACACAAGACCTTTATAATGCGCCAACTTTTGAAGAGGTTTTAGTTGACACTTCTCCTCATTTTAGTACAAATAAGCAATTTCTGATTTACAATTTTGAGTTTGATTCAAGGCTGCTTCAGCAAACCCTGGATCAAGAGGGGCTTCATGGAAAGCTAAATCTACGAGGTGACTGCATAATGAAGATGTACTCGCAGTTTGTTGGCGAATGGAATCCATTTTACAATGACTATCGGAGGCAAAAATTACCTGGAGCTACCCATGGTGCTATTGGGGATTGCATGGCTGCTTTGAAAGTCCTTCAAAAAATGGCAAATGCAAAACCAATAAATATCTCCGAAGGATATAGGCCTAAGTCATTCATTTATCAAGGCACCGAGATCAGTCTAAAAGAAACGGTGATTGAAAAAACTACTAGAACGACAATACAAGGTCGTGAACAGGGAAAAGGAACAGGTTTCGGAGGATGCTTGCTCTTGGTTCTGCTGGTATTTGTTTTGGCGCTACTACTTGGGATGTGTTAGGGTATTTGATCAAAACTTTTTCGCCCTCGCCAACACCGGCGAAAAAACAGCGCAGAACAAAAACACCCGGCTAACAGACAAAGCTGAATAGCCGGGTGAAAAAAAATAGGTCGGGATGACTGGATTCGAACCAGCGACCTCGTCGTCCCGAACGACGCGCGCTACCGGGCTGCGCTATATCCCGCTTTCGAGTGCGGAATTCGGAGTGCGGAATGATTTCAACCTGCAGGGTTTTGTACATTCCGCACTCCGCATTCCGCACTCCGAATTACACATTCCGCACTCCAATGAGCCACTCAAGGGATTTGAACCCTCGACCTGCTGATTACGAATCAGCTGCTCTACCGCTGAGCTAATCTGGCTGATAATTTCAAAGAACCCTGCAACAAATGTGCCGTTCAAGGGGGCTTTACGTTTAAAGCGGCGGCAAAGATAAGCGCGCGGCGCTAAAATGAACAAGCCATTTTTAAATTTTCTAAGAACTAATTCCTGCCGCCTGCCAGTTCGTGCACCAGCCCGCCCAAAATCTTCAAACTCCGCTCGATTTCGGGCGTGTACGGGTTGCCAAAACCCAGCCGCAGGTGGTTGCGAAAAGCGCCGCTGGTGCTGAAAATCTGCCCCGGCGCAATACTGATCTGGTGTTGCCGCGCCCGGTGGTACAAGTCGAATGCATCGACACCGCGGGGCAGCTCCAGCCACAATACATACCCACCCTGAGGCTGGGAGATGCGGGTGCCTTCGGGGAAATACGCCTCGATGGACTGCCAGTACCGCAGGCATTGGGTGTGCAGGGCCTTGCGCAACTGGCGCAGGTGCAGGTCGAAGCGGCCGTTGGCGCAAAACCGCGCGATCGCCGCCTGCGTGGGCGTGGCTGAGGTGATGCAGTGGTTGAGTTTGAGCTGTAGCACCTGCTTGCGGAAACGACCCGGCTGGCACCAGCCCACCCGGTAGCCCGGCGCCAGCGATTTGGACATCGACGAGCAGTACAACACCAGACCCTGCGTGTCGAAACTTTTGCAGGTACGCGGCCGCACTTTGCCAAAATACATTTCTCCGTAAATATCGTCTTCCACCAGGGGGATGTCCCGTTCGGCCAGCAGCGCCACCAGTTCGCGTTTGTGCGCCTCAGGCATCAGGCTGCCGAGGGGATTGTTGAAAGAAGGTACGAAAAGAGCCGCCTTTATTTGGCCGCGCGCCACCGCCTGCCGCACAAAATCGAGATCGGGGCCGGTAACCGGGTCGGAGGGCACTTCCAGCGCGCGCAAGCCGAGATTTTTCAATAGGCCGAAAATGCCGAAATAAGTGGGCCGCTCGATAGCTACCACGTCGCCGGGGTTGGTGACCGACTGCAGGCAAAAAGCCAGCGCTTCCATGCAGCCCTGCGTAACGATCACTTCCTCGGGCGTACACAGGCTACCGCCGTTGAAGGCCAGGCGGGCCAGCTGCTCGCGCAGTTCGAACTGTCCGGCGATGTTTTCGTAGTGCAGGCAGCTGGTCGGGCTGCTGCGCAGGGCTTCCAGCAGGCATTTATTCAGCTTGGCTGCCGGCAACAGCGCGTGGCCCGGCGCCGCCAGCGACAACTGCACCACCCCGGCTTCCGACAGGTTGGCGTACACCACAGCGATCATGTCTTCCACACTGTGGCCTTCCGGCGGCGGCGGCAGGCGCGGCGCCCGGGGCGGAGGCGCGGAACGCCGGGGCTGAAACCGCACGTAGTAGCCCGATTTCGGCCGGGCTTCGATCAAACCCTTGCTCTCCAGCGCGGCATAGGCTTTAAAAGCGGTGCTTTGGCTGATGCCCTGTTCGGCGCTCAGGGCGCGCACCGAGGGTAGTTTGTCCCCGGTTTTCCACACCCCGTTACCCACCAGGGTTTCCAGGCGTTCGGCTACCTGATGGTATAAAAAATCAACCGGGTTGTTTTGCATCTGTTATGCTTTATTTTTAAAAAACTGTATCTGTTTTCTTTGCGGTGAAGGTAAGACCTTTGTCGGGTAATTTTTGAAAACAAACCTGTCCAATCTATCATGCACCTCGACGTACAAATTGAACGCTGGCGGCCCCAGTTCCAGGAAGCCTTTTACCGCCTCAACCGCGCCTGGATCGAAGCCGACTACCCCTTGGAGCCCGTGGATATTCAGGCCTTGGAAAATCCGGAAATCCATATCTTGTCGGGCGGTGGAATGATCCTGGCCGCCCTGGCCGCCTCCGAAGTGGTGGGCGTGGTCGGGCTACGGCCAGCCGGCTCCAGCACGCTGGAACTGACCAAAATGGCTGTCGATCTGCCCTGGCGCGGCCGGGGCATCGGCAAACAGCTGATGCGGGCAGCCGTAGACGAAGCCCGGTTGCTGGGCGCGCAACGGCTAATTTTGTACTCCAACACCCGCACATCCGGGCCGGCCGTCGGGCTGTACCGGCGCATGGGTTTTCAAGAAATTCCGCTCGAAACAGGCAAATACCAACGCGCAGACATCAAAATGGAACTTCAACTCGGCAGCATCCCCATTCAACGCACGCTCAAAAGCCGACTAGCAGAAACAGATTTTACCCGGCTGGCTTTCGGCGAAACCGTGTCCGATCACATGTTGGTTGCCGACTACCGCGATGGCCAGTGGCAAGCGCCGAAAATCATTCCTTACGAAAACCTTTCGCTGCCGCCTACCACCATGGCCCTGCACTACGGCCAGATCGTTTGGGAAGGCATGAAGGCATTTCACCGCAGCGACGGCCGTGTGTCGGTGTTCCGCATCGACCGGCACGCCCAGCGCATCAACCGCTCGATGGAACGCATGGCCATGCCCGCCATGGAGCCGGCTTATTTTGAACATTGCATCCGCACGTTGGTAGCGCTGGATGCCGCCTGGGTGCCCGACTCCCCCGGGTCGGCACTGTACATCCGGCCGCTCATTTTTGCCACCGATGCTAAATACGGCGTCAAGGTTTCGGATACCTACCGCTTCGTGGTGTTCACCGGCCCGGTGCCGCCGTACTACGCCAACCCTTTGAAAATTAAAGTGGAAGAGCATTTCATCCGCGCAGCAAAAGGCGGCACCGGCGCCGCCAAATGCGCGGGCAACTACGGCGGCGCCCTGTACCCCGCCCAACTGGCCCGCCAGGAAGGCTACGACCAGATCATCTGGACCGACGGGGCGCCCACTTTTAACATCGAGGAATCTGGTACGATGAACGTCATGTTTGTCATCGACGGCAAAGTCGTCACCCCGCCCCTGTCCGACACCACCCTCGACGGCATCACCCGCGACAGTATCCTCCAGCTGGCGCCCGAACTGGGCTACCCCACGGAAGAACGCCGGATCAGCGCGTTCGACCTGGTGGAGGCCCACCGCGCCGGCCGGCTGCAGGAAGCGTTCGGCGTAGGCACGGCTGCTGTAACGGCGCCCATCGAACTGATTCATTTTCAGGGGGAAGACCTGGTGTTGCCAGCAGTATCCGGGCAGCATTTCGCCCTGCGCGTGCGCGCCCGTTTGCAGGATATCCGCAGCGGCGAACTGCCGGACAACCACGGCTGGATCACGGTGTTGTGATAAGGTTGGTGATGGACTGCCCGGCGGGAAGAGGGGAGCGCGGACGCAGCGGCGCATCAAAATCAGCTTTTCCAGATTTTATACCCGGCGGCCTGCACGGGCCGGTCGGCGGGCAGTTCGCGCAGGGGTTCGCAGGGGCGCAGGCTGTCGTGGCAATCAGCGGGGAGTTGTTGGTAGAGCCGGGTGCCCTCAGTTTTCCAGGCGATCATCTCGTCGCTCACTTCGCGGATGATTTTGCCGGGGTTGCCAACGACCAGGCTGCGGCGCGGAATTTTTTCACCACTTTTGATAAAACACAGGGCGCCGACGATGCATTCGTCGCCGAGTTCGACTTCGTCCATGAGCACAGCGTTCATGCCCACCAGGCAGTTGCGGCCGATGGTGGCGCCGTGCACAATGGCGCCGTGGCCGATGTGAGCGGCTTCGTGCAGGTACACCGTGACGCCGGGGAACATGTGGATGGTGCAGTTTTCCTGCACATTGCAGCCGTCGGCGATGACGATCTGGCCCCAGTCGCCCCGAATAGCCGCTCCCGGGCCGATATACACTTGTTTTCCGATGATAACATTGCCGGTGACGGCGGCTTGTGGGTGCACGAAGGCGCTTTCGTGCACGACGGGTCGGTAGCCGTTGAATTCGTAGATCATCCTTGTCTTTTTTTTGAAAAAAGGCCGCCGGGTTTTGTCTGTGATTTGCAGGCGGCACAATTCCGGGGGAGCCTTGTTGGAAAAGCCAGTAGTTTTGTCGCGGTTAGTTTATCTGAAAAACCGGCTAAAAATACGATCAAAATGCACGTCAATACCCGATTGCTCCCCTTCTTCCTCCTCTTTACCCTTCAACTTGCCGCGCAAGACCAACATTTCCAGCGGCTGAATTATCCCGTAATCCAAAATGGCCGCGCGCTGGAGTTCGCTTTTGCCGGGGGGCTCAACGCTCCGCAGTTTTCGGCGGCCGACCTGAACAACGATCAGGTGCTTGATCTGGTGCTGTTCGACCGAGCCGGCGATGTGTTTCTCACGTTTCTGAACGAAGGTACGCCCAACCAGTCGAGTTACCGCTACGCGCCGGAGTACGCCTGCAACTTCCCGCCGCTGGAAGACTACGCCTTGCTGCGCGATTACGATCAGGATGGCGCGGCCGATATTTTTTGCGCCTCCCTGGCCACCAGCAGTCAGGAAATGCAGGTATACAAGGGCTATTTTGAAAACAACCAACTGAAATTCCGGCCTTTTCGGTTCCACTACCCGGGCTGTTCCAATTGCGATCCGGCGCTGATTTATTACCCATCGGTCATCCCCGGCGCCTGGAACAACCTGTTTATCGCCGATACCGACGTGCCGGCGGTAGACGACGTGGATGGCGACGGCGACCTCGACATCATGACCTTCGACGGCGCCGCCGGCGGCCACATTTGGCTGGTGAAAAACTTGTCGGTGGAAAAAGGCTTCGGCCTCGACAGCCTGCACTACGCGGTGACCGATAAATGCTGGGGCCTGTTTTACGAAAGCGGGCTGCTCTCCTGCGAATGCGACCTCAGCCCTTCGATCGACTCCTGCGTGTATGGCTTTGCGGCGCCGGGGCCAGTCGACGACCGCAGTGGCGGCAACACCCGCCACCCAGGCTCAACGGTGATGACTTTCGACCTGGAAGACGACGGCGATACCGATCTGGTGCTGGGCGACATTTCGTTTACCTGCCTGAATTTGCTGGTGAACGGCGGCGACGCCGATGTTGCCTGGATCACCGATCAGGATGTAGCCTTCCCCTCCTACAGCACCCCCGTCGACCTCGTTATTTATCCGGCTGCTTTTCACCTCGACCTCAACAACGACGGCAAAAAAGACATGGTGGTGGCGCCCAACAACAAGTTTATCAATGAAGACCGCAAAGGCGTCTGGTACTACCACAACACGGCCAGCCAGGGCCATCATTTCGAACTGGAATCCAAAGGCTTCCTGGTCGGCGACATGATCGACCTGGGCTCAGCCACCCACCCGGCGCTGGTCGATGTGAATGCCGACGGCCTGCTCGACCTGGTGGTGGGCAACTACGGATACTTCACGCCCGGCATCGCCCAAAACGCCAGCCTCTATTATTTCCGGAACACCGGCACACCGACAGCGCCTAAGTTTACGCTCGAAAACAGCGACTGGCTGGGCCTGTCGGAATTTGCCCCCAACGACTTTGATTTCTACCCCGCTTTCGGCGACCTCGACAACGACAACGACCTCGACCTGCTGGTTGGCAGCACCGGCGGCGCACTGTACTACTACCGCAACATCGCCGGCCCCGGCCAACCCATGCAGTTTCAGCGCAGCTTCGACCTGATGTGGGTGCTCATGGACGTCGGTTCGTATTCCACCCCAGCGATCGTCGACCTCGACAGCGATGGTCTGAAAGACATCGTGATGGGCGAGCGCAACGGCAATTTGAATTTTTTTAGAAATACCGGCGCGCTCGACAATCCCAAGTTCAACGCCGCGCCTACCTTCTCCAAACTCGGGCAAGTAGACGCCCGTTTTACCAGTACCGATACCATCGACGTGGGCTTCAGCGCCCCGGTGTTCATCGAACAGCCTAACGGCGCCCTCCTGCTCATCACCGGCACCCAGGGCGGCCACCTGCTCGCCCATACCAATGTGGTGGCTTGGGAAGACCCCTACCCGCTGGTGTCGGAAACCTGGGGCAATATCGACGAGGGAAACCGCAGTGCCCCTGCTTTTGGCGACCTCGACAACGACGGCATCCTCGAAATGGTGGTCGGCAACCTCCGCGGCGGCCTCAGCATGTTCAAAACCGTGTTGGTCGATTGCACCACCAGCAGCAGCCAGACCCCTGCCGCACCCATCGCACCCCAACCCCAAGTAGCCCCCAACCCCGCTGGCAATTGGGTGCGGGTGGAATGGCCGCTGGGGCAAGCCGTTGAGTGGCAAGCCTTCGACTTGCTCGGCCGGCTGGTTGCCCAGGGCCAAGCCCCGGCAGGCGTATTTACTATTTCCCTGCAAAATTGGAACGCGGGCGCTTACCTGCTAACCCTGCGCAGCGCCAAAGGTGAAACCGCCCGCGTGCGGCTGATAAAAGCCGGACAACCATAAGCTGGGTATGAAAATTTACAAACCGAAGCTAAAACCTTCGGCGACAAACTGTTCGTAAATTTTCGGATCGAATTTGTACAACTTGGCGGGGCGGTGCGCAACGCCTTCCTGCACCTCGTTGAGGTCGAGCAGGAGCCGCATCGACAGGATTTTCTTGCGAAAATTGCGCTTGTCCAGTTTTTCCACCAAAATAGCCTCATAGAGCTGCTGGAGTTCGGTGAGCGTAAATTTCGGCGGCAGCAGTTCGAAACCAACGGGCGCCATGCGCACTTTCAGTTTGAGCCGTCGCAGGCAGGTATTGAGAATTTCATTGTGGTCGAAAGCCAGTTCGCCAACCTCCGACACCGAGTGCCAGCTGGCCGATTGGGCGAAAGAGGCCGGCGTGACCACATAGTCGCTGATTTTGATCAGCGAATAGTAGGCGATGGTAATTACCCGCCCCAAGGGGTGGCGGTTGACAGCGCCGAAGGTTTTCACTTGTTCCAGGTAGACGTCGCGCAGGCCGGTGAGTTGTTCCAGTACCCGTTCGGCGGCGGTGTCGAGGTCTTCGTTGGGGTAAACGAGGTCGCCCGGCAGGGCCCATTTCCCTTTAAAAGGCGCCGCGCCGCGTTGGATTAACAGGATTTTCAAATCGCTTTCGTCAAATCCGAAGATTACGTTGTCTACTGAAAAGGCAGATTTGAAGAAGCTTTCAACTTCACTCATGAGCGGTCTGTTTCGAACTATTTGGCGCCAAAATTACAGACTTATTGTTTACCCAACACCAATTTATCCGGGTAAACCCGGAGGGGCTGGAATCATATTGGCCTTTTTTTTGCACTGTTAAATACGCAAAGGGGGGTATTGCACTGAAATTGCGCTTTTTCGCCCGCAAAACAGTAATTTTGCCTGCTTTTCTAATCCGTGTTTTCGCCTGATGTCCCGCGTTACCGATCACCAACCCAACCACATCCATGCAAATAGATATCGCTGCCCATATTGAGAAACTATTATTTCTGCACGACACGCTCAATATCCCCGGTTTCGGCGGCTTTTCGGCGACGAAAGCGCCGGCAAAAGTAGATTACGCCGGGGGGGCCGTTGCGCCGCCCTCCAAAACCCTGACCTTCAGTGAAAACCTGAGCATCGACGACGGCATTCTCGTTGACGATCTGGTAAAAACACACCAAATTTCGCTGGATGAAGCCCGCGCGGCCATTCAGGCTTTCGTAGAACAATTGCAGCAGCAGCTCAACCAGCGCGAAATCGTCACCCTGCACGGCGTCGGGCGCTTGTACAAAAACTACGTGCAGAAAATCCAGTTTTTACCCGACGCCACCAATTTTCACGCCGGCTCCTACGGCCTTCCGCCCCTGCAATTTTCGCCCATCGCCCGCTCGCGCGAACTGGCCGAGACCCCGCCGCCCGCCGAAACCAGCCTGCCGCCCGTGCCCACACCGCCCGCGCCTATGCCGGCGCCTGCAGCGGTAAAACCAGCGGATACCCCAAGCGGCATTCCACCCCTCCCGCCGCCGCCCAATTTCGTGCACGAGCCCTACACCGCGCCCCGCTCCTCCGCCGCGCGCTTCGGCACCGGCGTCGGCATCGGCCTGATCGTCTGTACCATCGCCTTCGGCATCTGGTGGTGGCAAAATCGGACCTCCCAACACAAGCCCCCGCTCACAGAAACGGAACTCGAGGCCAACGCCGACGAGCAACCGGCAACTGCCGTGCCCGGGCTTTCTGAAATTGCCAAATTGGCGCAAAAAGACCAGAAAGAAGCCCGGCCCGCTACACCCAGCGAACGCGAAGACCAGGACCTGAACGACGAAGTAGAAGAGGCCGCCGCTAAAAAAGTTGAAATCCTGAGCCGCCAGAACGAAGCGCCGCCCGGTACCGTACCGCCCAGTTTCGAAGACGACGACCGCCGCCTCTGCGTGCTCATTATCGCCACCCTGCAAGACCGCAACAACGCCGACCGGCTCATCGCCAAACTCAAAGGCGCCGGCTACGACGTGTACTACCGCCAGGTGCGCGGCCATCAGGTAGGCATCCAGTTCAAATACCGCGATCCGCAAACCATCCAGCAGAAAAAGGCCGAACTGGTCGAATTTACCGGAGAGAAAAGTATTTTTGTCAAACAAAAATAACTGACACCGGTACTGCATGCTGAAGATCGACCACCTGGGGATTGCCGTGCGCGACATGGCGCAGAGCAACGCGCTGTTTGAAAAATTGCTCGGCGTTTCGCACTACAAAATCGAAACCGTGGAAACCGAAAAGGTCGCCACCTCCTTTTTCCAAATCGGCGAAAGCAAGATTGAACTGCTCGAAGCCACCGACCCGGAAAGCCCTATCGCCAAATTCATCGAAAAGCGCGGCGAAGGCATCCACCACATCGCCTTCGAGGTAGCCGATATCCGCGCTGAAATCGAACGCCTGGAGCAGGAAGGGTTCGTTCCGCTCCACCGCGAACCCAAACGCGGCGCCGACAACAAGCTGGTGGCTTTCCTGCACCCCAAATCGAGCAACGGCGTGCTGGTGGAACTCTGCCAGTCGATCTGACCGCCGCCCACATGACGCCCGACCAACGCAACGAATCGTTCCAAAACCTGCTGGCCCTGCTCAACCCGGCCCAACGCCAGGCGGTGGAACAAATCGACGGCCCCATACTCGTAGTGGCCGGCCCCGGCACCGGAAAAACCCACGTGCTCGCCGCCCGCATCGGCAAAATCCTGCTCGAAACCGACGCCCGCCCGCAAGACATTCTCTGCCTCACCTTCACCGACGCCGGCGTCAACGCCATGCGCGCTCGCCTGCTCGACATGATCGGCCCCGACGCTTACCGGGTGCCGCTCAGCACTTTCCACGGCTTTTGCAACCGCGTAATTCAGGAAAACCTGGAGTATTTCGGCGCCAGCCGCCTCGAGCCGGTCACCGAACTGGAGCGCATCGAACTGGTCCGCGATATCCTGGCCGCACTCGACCCCGAACACCCGCTGCGCTCCGGAAAAAAGGAGGTTTTTTTGTTTGAAAACCACCTGCGCGACTTGTTCGCTACCATGAAAAAAGAGGGCTGGAGTCCCGGCCAGGTGCAAAAAACCGCCCGCCAGTTTGTGCGGGAACTGCCCGAAAACCCCAATTTTTTGTACCAGCGCAACACCAAAACGGCCCGAAAAGGCGACCCGAAAACCGCCCAGATTCGCGAAACCACCGAACGCATGGAGCGGCTGCATGCCGCCGCCGACCTCTACCCCGCCTACCAGTCTGCCCTGCGCCGCGCCGGCCGTTACGAATACGAAGACATGATCCTGTGGGTGCTCGAGGCCTTCCGCAGCCACGAAGCCCTGCTGCGCAGCTACCAGGAACGCTATCTGTACGTTCAGGTTGACGAGTTTCAGGACACCAACGGCGCCCAGTACCAACTGCTCCAACTCCTGCTCGATTTTTGGGATACGCCCAACGCCTTCATTGTCGGCGACGACGACCAGAGCATTTTTGAGTTCCAGGGCGCCCGGCTCGACAACCTCCGCCATTTCCACCAACAATACCGCGCCGCCCTGGCCACCGTGGTGCTCGCCGACAACTACCGCTCCAACCAGCAGATTCTCGACCCGGCGGCCCGCCTTATCGCCCAAAACACCATCCGGGCCGTGCGCCAGCTCGACGCCCCCATCGAAAAAAACCTGCGCGCCCACCACACCGCCGGCAGTGCGCCCCAGGTGGAGGTGTACGAAACCCGCCTGCACGAACTCGCCGGCGTCGTTGGGCAAATCGAACGCCTGCTCGCCGAGGGCTGCCCTCCCGAAGAGATCGCCGTGATCTATGCCCGCCACCGCCAGGCCAACCGCCTGATGGCTTTACTGGGCAAAAAAAACATCCCGTTCCAAACGCGGCGCCCGGAAAACGCGCTCGACCACCCCATAGTCGAGCAGCTGCGCGAGCTGCTGCGTTACCTCGCCGAGGAGTCGCGCCAGCCTTATTCCGGCGAGCACCGCCTGTTCCGGCTCCTGCACGCCGCCTTTTTCGGCATCCACCCCGCCGATCTGGCCCAGCTGGCCGCTACAGCCCGCCAAACCGACAGCAAGAACAAACCCGGCCGCTACGAAGCCGCCGCCCGGCAACACCAGCAGCGCCCCGGCTTTTGGCGCCTGGCATTGACCGACCCCGAGTTCTTGCAGCGCCAAAACCTGAAAACCCCGGCCGCCTTCGAGCCTGTTTCCCAACAACTCGACGCCTGGATCGCCGCGGCGCACAACCTGCCCCTGCCCCGGCTACTGGAGCGGCTGCTGCACCAAAGCGGACTGCTCCAGTGGGCGCTACGCCAGCCCCGGAAAGCCGAACTGCTGCAAGCGCTCTACAGTTTTTACGATTTCGCCGAAAGCGAAACCGAGCGCAATCCCCGCCTGTATGGCCCGGAGGCTGGCGCTGAAAAATCGGGGCTGGAACGCCTGCTTCTGGTGCTCGACAGCATGGACGACAACCGCCTCGCACTGCCCCTGCAAACACCCCTGCGATCGGACGCGGGCATTCAGCTGCTCACCGCTCACAGCGCCAAGGGGCTGGAGTTTCGCTGCGTGTTTATGATCGACTGCGTGGAGGAACTCTGGGAAAAAAATACCGGCGGCAACCGCGGCCGTTTCGCGCTCCCGCCCCGGCTGGCGCTTTCCGGCGAAGAAGACGCCCTGGAGGCCCGCCGCCGCCTTTTTTACGTGGCCATGACCCGCGCCAAGGAGCAACTGCGCCTCTCCTACGCCCAAACCGGCGAAGGCGGCAAGGCCTTGCAAGCCTCCCGTTTTGTGGAGGAAACCGGCCTGAAACCCGAAATGCGCTCCCCTACCCCGGAAGCCCTGCTCGACACCCAGGCTTTGCTGCTCAGCGCTGCCGACGACCAGGCGGTGGCCTTACCCGAGCCTGAAATGTTCGAGGCGATGATGCGGCAGTTTTCCCTGAGCGTCACGGCCTTCAACCGCTACTTGCGCTGCCCGCTGGCGTTTTACTACGAAGATTTTCTGAACATCCCCGGCGCCATGTCGGAAGCCGCCGCTTTCGGCATTGCCCTGCACAGCGCACTCCAGCAGTTTTTTCTGAAAATGAAAACCGACAAGGCGCAGCACTTCCCCGCGCCGGAGGTGTTGCAGCGGCTGTTCTCGGCTGAAATGGAGCGCCAACGCGGCTTTTTTTCCGAAAACAACTTCAAACAGCGCCTGGCCATCGGCCGCGAAACCCTGCGCCGCCTGCACACCGAACAAGTGCCGCACTGGCGCAAACGCGCCGTTGTGGAGCGCCGCATCGACCGGGCAGAACTCGACGGCATTCCGCTCACCGGCGTGTTGGACAAAATCGAGTGGCTCGACGACCACAGCCTGCGCATCGTCGATTACAAAACCGGCCTCCCCGACCCGCGCAAAGCCGCCCCGCCCGACGAACGCCAAGCCCTCGGCGGCGACTACTGGCGGCAAATGGCGTTTTACACCATCCTGCTGCGCGAATCCCGCATTTACCCCGAATCGGTCAGCAGCGCGCAAATCTGCTGGCTCGAACCCGACAAACGCGACGAGTTGCTCCAGCAGGAACTCCGCTTCTCACTTGATGAACTCGCGCAGGTGGAAACGCTCATCCGCGATACCTGGGAACAGATCCGGGCAGCGCGCTTCAGTCCCGGCTGCGGCCAGCCGAATTGCGCCTGGTGCAACATGCACCGCTGGAATGCGGTGGCGGATTCGGGCATGGAACGCGAAGAAGACGAACTGGACGATTAAAAGTCAACATGTAAAATGTAAAATTCAAAAGGCAAAAGGTACATCGCTCGGGCCTTCGGCCTGCTCGAAGTACTTTTTGACTTTTGAATTTTACATTTTACATTTTGACTTTAAAAAATCGATTCTCCGGTTCGGGTAGTCAGCAGCTCCAGCGCTTTCATACCTTGGACGGAATTGCCGAAACGGTTGATCTCCGGGCTCCAAACCGCCACCGACCAGCGCCCGGGCAGTACGGCGACAATGCCGCCCCCCACGCCGCTTTTTCCCGGCAATCCGACCAGGAAAGCAAATTCGCCGGCTTCATCGTAGAAGCCGCAGGTCAGCAAAATACTGTTGAGCCGTTTGGTTTGGCTTACCGTAAGCAGCCGTTCGCCGCTTTCCGGGATGCTGCCGTGGTTGGCCAGAAACTGAGCGGCGCGGGCCAGTTCGATGCAGGACATCGACAGCGAGCAGGCGTGAAAATAGGTGTCGAGGACCGCCGGCACGGCTGCGCGCAGGTTGCCGTGGCTTTTCAGGAACCAAGCCAGGGCAGCGTTGGTAAAGCCCGTTTCCAGTTCGGAAGCCGCTACGGCCGCGTCGTATTCGAGCTCGGGGCAGGCGGCGAGTTTCCGGACAAAATCCAGCACGGCAGCGCGGGCGTCGGGCAACGCTTCCAGCAAAATATCGGTCAGCACCAGCGCGCCTGCATTGATGAAGGGGTTGCGCGGAATGCCGTGTTCGTATTCCAGTTGCACCAGCGAATTGAAGGGGTTGCCGGAAGGTTCCTTGCCCACCCGGTCGAAAATACGTTCGCCGCGCAGTTGGATGGCCAGGGCCAGGCTGAAAATTTTGGAAACACTTTGGATGGAAAACCGCGTATCGGCAGCGCCGGTGGCGTACAAGCTGCCGTCGAGCGTACGCAGGGCCATGCCAAACTGGCTGGGCGCTACCCGTGCCAACTCGGGAATATACGCCGCCACCTTGCCCCGGCCCTGCAGCGGGGCTACTTCGGCCGCAATGGTGTCGAGGATGTGTTGGTAATCGATTGGCTGGTTCATGGTGCGTTCTGCTTACTTCACCACTTCCACCCGCGCCCCGTCCGACAGGTTAAACTGCCCGGTCACCACCACCCTTTCGTTTTCCGTCAGGCCGGAGCGCACCTCCACCCGGTCGCCGAAAATAGCGCCCAGCGTCACCCGCCGCAGCTGCGCCGTGCTGTCCTGCACCACATAAACCTTGGCGTCTTGCAAGCTGCCGGCGATGGCTTTGCGCGGCACCGTCAGGCCCTGGCGGTTGGTGTTGAAAGTAAACCGGGCGCTGGCGTGCATGCCGGCGCGCAGGGGCGAGTCGGTGGAGTTGGGCACCTCGATTTCGATATCGTAGTTGAAAGCATTGTCGGCGCGCAGGCCGATGTTGGTTACCCGGCCGGGAATCGCGCGGTTGGGGTACACATCGGCCAGCACCCGCACAGCCTGGCCTTTGCGCACGTTGAGCACATCGCGCTCGGTGACTTTCACCATGAGGAACAGTTTTTCGAGGTTGGTGATTTGCGCCACCTGGATGCCCGGGCCGATGACGCTGCCGCGTTCGATAAACCGCAAGCCGAGCGTGCCGGTCATGGGCGCTTTGATGTTGGTGTTGGCGATTTGTTTTTTCAGCGCTTTTTCCTTGGCTTCGGCGGCGAGGAGGCCGAGCTCGATATCTTCGATTTTATTTTTGGCGACGGCCTCGCCTTCGATCAGGTTGCCGAGGCGTTCACGGTCTTTTTTGAGTTTGGCGATATTGGCCTGGGTGGCTTCCAGTTCGGTTTGCAGGAGTTCATCGTCGACCTTGGCGATGAGGTCGCCCTCGCGCACCCACTCGCCTTTTTCTTTGTACACCTGCACGACGCGGCCTTGGGTTTCGGAAATGACAAACATTTCTTTGGCCGGCAGAAAGATACCGTTGGCTTCCAGTTCGTTGGAGAGCGCCTCTTGCCGAACGAGCGCCACTTCCACCGGCACGAAAGCCCGCGTCACCTGTGCGAGCGCGGCCTCTGCGGCCGACTCTTTTTTGTTGATAAACAGTTTCCAGGTAATAGCGGCGATACAAAGCAGCACGAAAATCCAGAGGTAGGTGCGTTTCACGGAAAAAGCAAAATGAGCGGGTGAACGGGTGGAATGTGGCCGGCAAAATTCCGGCATTTTTACCAGGATACCGGCATTTTCACCTAAAAGATTGTGCAATCTGTATTTTTGCCGCGCCGCCGAAAAAGCCCAAACCACTGCACCATGCTCGTCAAAGCCTCTGCTATTACCAACCTCACCGACGCCCGCTACTTCGCTGCGCGGGAGGTGGATTTTTTGGGTTTCCAACTGGATGCCGGCGCTGCCGACTACCTCGACCCGATTTACATGAAAGCCATCCGTGAGTGGGTGGAAGGGCCTAAAATTGTGGGTGAATTCGACCGCAGCCCGGCGGCGACCGCAGCTGAAGCCGCCGACTTTTTCGGCCTCGACGCCGTGCAGGTCAGCCAAACGGAAGGCCTGGAACTGCTCGCCGGGCGAGCGGTTATTCTCGCCATATCTGCCCCGGCCGACCCTGCCGCGCTCGAAGCCATTTTAAGAAAAACAGCTGGCGCAGTGTCGTATTTCCTGTTGGAGTTTACCGGCCTGCCCGCCGGGCAACTGATCCGCCAGGCGGTAAATTGGAAACCGCTGTTGGCCGACTTCCCGACCCTGCTCGATTTTCAGTTTTCTGCCCCCGAGCTACCCGGGCTGCTCGATGCCCTCCAGCCTGCCGGACTGGCTTTGCGCGGCGGTTCGGAGGAGCGCGTGGGGGTAAAATCGTTTGAAGAACTGGATGAAATTTTGGACCTGTTGGACGCCCGGTGAATATTTTTCAGGCACACCCTAGTGCCCCTGCTCAATCAGCAAGGGCTGGTTGCCCTGCTCCCGCTCCGCTTTTTTCAATTGATACAGCAAAAACAACAGCACCAGCAACACGACCAGCGACAAGGCGATGATGTTGCGCACAGGAAAAGGTTGGCGGCTTCGGCGTTCGAACATGACAGAAAATTTTTTGAACGCCAAAGATAAGCGCCCGGCGTACTTTTTATCCTCCCGGACCCGCGGGCTGGCTTTCCATTTCCGCGGTTAATCTTTCTGATCGAAAAAAATACTTCTGCTCATCCATTCTCCGGTTTCAAACAAGCGGACGGCCTGTTTGCCCATTCTGTCGGCGCAGAAACCAGCCCATCCCTTTTTTTTGTAAAAAATATTTCCATGAAAAAACTACCACTCCTCTACTTATTGACACTGTTGTGTTTAACCCCCCTAAACAGCCAAAACTGCCCGGGCGGCACTGCCGCGTTCGACCTGCACGCCAACGCCGTCAGCGCCCGCATCCGCAACAACGGCAGACTCTTCACCGACGGGCAAAACGGCCATTTTTTTCCCAACCCCAGTGCAAATCCCAACTTTGCCAACCCAACCACGATCTTCACCGCCGGTTTGTGGATGGCCGGCATCGACGCAGCGGGCAACCTTAAAATTTCGGCCGTCACCTACCACCCCAACGGCTACTCTGCCGGCCCTGTCGACCCCCTTACCCTGACGGTCGATCCGCAAAGCTGCGCCGACTGGGACCGCATGTTTACGGTGCGGGACGACCGCATCGCCGCCTTTCTGGCCCAACTGCCCAACCTGGTCAACAACCCGGCTGCCGCCATCGCCCAATTCCCCGAAATAATGGGCTGGCCCGGCCTCGACAATCCCCACTTCGAAGCAGTCAACGGTTTTAGCCTGCCCACCAACCGCGTTCAGGAACTGGCGCCCTATTTTGACCACAACGGCGACGCGCGCTACAACCCGCTCGACGGCGACTATCCCGTCATGATCTTGCAGGGGTTTTATTTCCTGCCAACCGTGCTGAACTGGTGCGTGTTTAACACGCTCGGAAACAACCCCGTCGGCATAAACTTTCCGGCAGAAATCCAGCAAAGCGCCTGGGCCTTCGACTGCCCGGAGCCGGAAGTTTTGTCCAGAACCGTATTTACCAACCACCGCATATTGTACCGGAGCGACGAGCTGCTGGACTCGGTCCATCTGGGCATATGGGTTGACACTCAAGTCGGCAACTGCGGTCTGACTTCCGACTACCTCGGCTCCATTCCAGCTTTGCAGGCTTTTTACGCCACCAGCAACCGGCTTGACGACAACTGCATGCCCGATATTCCTGGATTCAGCGGCCGGCCGCCGATCCAGTCCGTCACTATGCTCAACCGGCCGATGGACCATTTTATGTACTACAACAATGCCTCTATTGGCACACCGCTGGCCGCTACCACCAGCCCAACCACTCTACTCGAATATTTTCGTTACCTGACCGGACATTGGCGCGACGGCCTTCCTTTGATTGCCGGTGGCAGCGGGTATGCCAGCAGTGGCCCACGCGCGCTCCATGCCTTCCCCGACGACCCGGCAGCGCCTTCCGGTTGGAGTATTTGTACGGCCAACTTGCCGAGTTTCGACCGCCGGGGCCTGGCTGTTTGCAAAGCCAACTCCGTCGTGTCGCCGCTGCAGGTCGATGAACTGACCACGGCCTGGGCATTCCATGACATGCCCGGCACGGTGTGCAACCTCGGCAATACGCCGGCAGATATTGCGGTCTTGCGCCAACTGTACGATGATGCCTTCGACGGCCTTTGCTCGGCGCTTACTCCCGCTCTGGGTCAACCTGTCGAACTGCCCGGCCTACGCCTGGCTCCCAACCCGGCCGACACTAATATTCGCCTTTTCTTCGACCGGGAAACGCCCGCTTGGGTCCGGCTGATCGATGCACAGGGGCGGCAGGTATTTCGTGCAGCGCCCGATGGCGGGGAAACATTCGACATCGCCGTGCAACTGTTGCCAGCCGGCTGGTACAGCCTGAGTTGCCAGTTTTCTGCCGGCGTAGCGGTGCGCAAAATATTGATCCAACACCCAAAGTAGTTTTTTTCATATAACCCACGTGAAGGGTAGTGCGACGGCCCGGCAGCATTTCGCCGGGCCGTTCTTTTTGCCGTATTTTGTCGTTGACAAACCGGCCCAATCATGTCTCCACTCGCTTGTTATACCTTCATCCGCCAAACCTTCCAGAACCACGGCAAACCCGAAGTAGCCCAAGGCCAAATGGCCTACATGCGCAACCAATTCGAGTTTTTCGGGCTGAAAATGCCGGCCTGGACAGCCCTGACCAAGGAAATCCTGCGCGAACACGGCCTGCCCAACAACGATGAACTCGCCCCACTCGCCCGCCTCTGTTACGACGACGACCACCGCGAAATGCAGTATTTCGCCCTGGAGGTGGTGCAACGCTGCTTGAAAAAACAACCGCCCGAATGTATCGACTTGCTGGAAGCGCTGATTTTGAAAAAATCGTGGTGGGACACCGTCGACTGGCTGGCCAAACTCGTCGGCTTGCATTTTCGCCGCTACCCGGAGCTCATCCGGCCCGTCACCGAGCGCTGGATGGCCTCGGGCGAAATGTGGCTGCAACGCGTTTGCCTGATTTTTCAACTAAACTACAAGGAAAAAACCGACGCTGCGCTGCTGTTCGAGTACATCCGCCGGGTAGCCGATTCCAAGGAGTTTTTTCTGCAAAAAGGCGCGGGCTGGGCGCTGCGGCAGTATTCGAAAACCGACCCCGAGGCGGTGCGGGATTTTTTAGCCACACACACTGTTTCGCCGCTGACACGTCGCGAAGGGGGCAAGTATTTGTGATGTAAAACGCGGCGGTGTGCGGTAGAGACGCCATGCATGGCGTCTCAAACTACCGACCAAATATATGCCACTATGCGGTAGAGACGCCATGCATGGCGTCTCTACATACCCGCCAAATAAATACCACATTCTGGTGTAGACGCCATGCATGGCGTCTCTACGACGACGATGTTTTCGTTTTTTTCCCCGCCGCCTTTTCAAAATTTTCCTGCACCCGGTAGCGCACAATTTTTTCCACCAAACCCAGCGGCAAAGGCTGACCGATCGGAAACTGCACCGAACCTTTGGCACCGGCAAAAGCCGCCAGTTCGGTTTTGAATGCCCCGACGCCCGATGCCCCGGGATAAAAACCGATGTGCTTTTTGAAGCCGCCGAAATGCACCAGGTTACCTTTTAAAACAAAGGTCGGGATGCCGTAGCGGATGGCTTCTTCCGCTTCCGGCGCAGCGCGGCGGATGGCGGCGCGCATTTGCGCCAACAAGGCCTGGACGGGCGCTGGAAAAGTGGCGATGTATTGGTCGATGGTGTGGTGTTGTTGCATGTGCGGGTTTTGATTTGATGGCAGCGTTATTTTTTCGGATGGCCGGGTTTGTGGTTTTTCTCGCCGACCAAGCGCGAGGTTTTTCTCGCCGACCAAGCGCGAGGTTTTTCTCGCTGACCAAGCGCGAGGTTTTTTCGGATGGCCGGGTTTGAGGTTTTTCTCGCCGACCAACGGTCGGCGTTACCACCATTTTAACTGGCGCCTCCCGTCTGCGCGCTGCGCTACATACCAACGTCCATCCGGCTGTGCCGGGAGCGGTATTTCGCGGCCCAACAAGTCAAAATACCGAATCGCCTGGAGGTTTGCACCCGGGTCAGGCTCAAAAACCAGACTGGCGCCGCAAGCGGTAGCCGGATCGTCGATCAGCACCGGCTCGGAGCCCAGCCAGCCGGCGCCGTGCGGCACCCAGAGCTGGTAGGTACCGGCTGCGGTGACGGCGATGCTGGCCGTGGTATCGCCCGTCGACCAGCGGAAGCGGCTGTAGTCCATCGGCGCCGAAAGCGTCAGCTGACCGCCCGGCCGCGAACAGCTGATGGGCGGGCGCGGCGCCTGTGCCAGGGGCAGGTCGAGCAGGTAGGTTCGGTAGCTCATGAACGAGTCGCGCAGGCGGATTTCCGACAACAGTTGGCCGGCATCGTCGACGAGCACGGCGGTAGGCGCCGGCCGGAACACCAGGCCGTAGTTGATCAGGTGCAAGCGCTCGGCCGTGGTTTGGTGGCCGCCCATGGCCGGACTGAACACCCGGGGAGTATACCGGTATTCCCACACGCGGGTGGCCGTCCAACTAACGGTGTCGATCTGGTACTCCACCGCCCGCGATTCCTGGGGCTGGGCCGACTGGTTGCCGTTGTCAAACAGGGCAAGGTTGCCGTTGGGCAGGCGGCGCACATCGTGCTGGCCGCTGAAGCCGGGGTCGTTGGTAAAGGTAAAATCAGAGGTTTTGCCGCCCAGCTGCCAGCGCACTGCCCCGGTTTGCCGGTCAATTTTATACACGGCATTGAGGTTGCGGAAAGAGAGCAGCAGGTGGCCGTCGGTATCCTCTTCGATGGTGTTGCCGTGACAATAGTCGAAGGCCGCGGCGTTGTAGGGGTAGCCGACGTAAACGGCGCCGGGGTGGATGTGGTCGTTCGAATTCCACTCGAACAGCAGCTGACCGGCAGCGTCGAATTCCTGCACCACAAAGCCGACGGCGGTAGTCGTTGCGCTGCCGGGCTGGCCGTTGAACAGGTAGCCGCTGAGGTTCATCACACTGTCTTTGGCGCCTGCCAGGAGATAGGTCTGGTTGCGGGAAATCTGAAAGTCGTGCACATCGGGCGCAGCGCCGTTGACGGTGGTAAACGAATCCACGTGGTTCATTCCAGCATCCATCAGCATATACCGCACCTGCTGCGGACCCCGAAAACGGACGTACTGGAAGCGCTCCGACGGCGGGTGGTATTTGAAATCCAGCAGATTGCGGGCATTCACCAGCATGTACCAAAGCAGGTAGCCCTGCTCGTCGAGCACGAGAGCGGGTACGGGCACATTGCCCAGGCCATTGAGACGGAAGGGCGTAGTGAGGTAGCAGCCGTGGTAGCTGGTGTCGTAGGCGACGAATTCGTAGGGCGGCACGCCGGGCGGCACGGGGCGGTTGGCGTTTTGGGCCGGGAGCAGGGCGGCGGTGAGGCTGAGGAGCAGGGTACAGCAAAAGATTAGGCAGCGCATGATGGGCAGGTTTGCTTTTCGGGCAAAACTGGGATTTTTTTCGGGGATTTTTTTCGGTTGTTTTGAAATCATCCGGTAGGCGTGCGATCGGCCCCGCTGCCTAGGGGCGGTTTTTGGGCCAGGCCACGTAGAGACGCCATGCATGGCGTCTCTACCGCGCGTTTTGGGCGACGAACTGCATTCCCGTCCACACAAAGCACCTGTATAAATCCTATTCGTCGCGGAAATCACCTTAACCAAGCGGCCAGTGCGACTAGTTAATCCAACCTGAGGATGGCGAGCCAAGCAGGCTTGGCTCTGTCGCAAACACCACCCTAACTAAGTGGCCTGCGCGACATGTAACTGTAGACCATGAGGTGACCCTCTTAACAGAGGGGCCTCTGTTTGACGTTTCAACAAGCACCAAGATTCCCAAATCACGACCATGAGGTGACCCTCTTAACAGAGGGGCCTCTGAGCAATGCTTGTACACACTTGGTTACGAGAGAGTTGGACCATAATCGTCTAAAGGCAACTGGTTTGAAATTGCAAAATACGGTCATATAAATTTAATGGAAAAAACAATTTGTTGAATGAGAATAGGGTGGCTAATTCCTGCCAAGTGAGCAACAACAACCAACATGGCTTGCCCGCATAGACAGTGCAGCTACCCACAAAAATACTCGTTTTAACCAAAAACTGCCTGGGAGCCAATCCGCCAGGTATTCAGATAAAATAACTCCTGTTGGACCGTGCAGAAAAACCTGGGTTGAATTAACAAAAAAGCCCCTCCCGCTTTCGGGAGGGGCCACCTCAAAGACTGATTTTACTAAAAAAATCTTTCAGGCGATGTGTATCTGTAATGTAAGCAAATCACTCTGTTTTTAAAGGAAAGCGCAGCCCGCCCTCATAGCGGGCTGCATCTTTCCACTCCATGAGATTATTGTGTCTGGACCATTTTCCGGGTGGCTTTACCGTGCGCTGTTTCCAGTGTGTAGTAGAGCACGCCCGGTTCGTCCAGTAAAGCGTGTTCGATGAGTATGGCGTTGTAGCCGCGGTTGTAGTCGGCCGATTCGGTGAAAACGGCGCGGCCCAGTTCGTCGAAGATGGTCAGCGTAGCCGGCCCGGCCTGGGGCAGGTGGAAGCCGATTTGGGTTTTGTGCACCCAGGGGTTGGGGGTGTTTTGGTAGAGTTCGAAACCTACGCCGGTGATCGTTTGCGTGCCGCCATTGTTGAAGCGCAGGGCGATGTCGTAGCGGTCGGCTTCGTCACCGCCGGCTTCGGCCCGGTAGGCTTCGGCCTTGGTGATGCGGCTCGACACGGCGAGCATTTTGCTGAGTTGACCGCTTTGGGTGGCCCGGAAGCGCAGTTGGAACTGAATGGGCTCCGTGGCGTCGGGCGACTCTACGGC